>CAYQAC010000007.1:51293-70872 GCA_964415255.1 uncultured Polyangiaceae bacterium
GCGTAAGCCAGCGCGCGGCGTGGCGCCGTCTCGGCGTGGCGCAGCGGCGCTTCACGTAGCGCCTCCTCCGCGAGCGAGATGAACAGCGCGCGCTGCGTGGTCGCAGGGCAGCGCTCCAGCGCCAGCCGGCCGCGGCCGAGCAGCGGCTTGTAGTCAGCGCCGCTCCTCACCAAGAGGCCGCGCCGCACTAAGCGCGCGAGCAGCTCGCTCGGCAGCTTGGCGGCCTCCTCCGGCGCTAAGCTCGCGAGCGCCAGGGCGCGGAGCTCCTCCGCTGAGAGCTCCGCCAGGCGCTCGCGCGCGAAGGCGGAGGTGAGCTCCACGTCGCCCCCCGCGAGCCGATCTTCAGTCAGTGAACCTGCCGAAAGCTCCGCGGCCAGCGCCTGCACCAGCGCGGGCACGCCGGAGGTGAGCTCATAGGCGCGTGCTGCTTGGCGCTCTGGGAGGTGAGGCCTCAGCCACTGGCGCACAGCGCGAGCGTTGAGCGGCCCCAACGTCAGCTCGGTCGCGGCGTCCTCGGAGTACTCCCGTGGGTCCGTGGGGGCGACGCCGACGCTCACCGTCGCGAGCGCTGAGGTGGGGCCGAGGCTGCGGCACAGCGCGAGCCAGTTGGCCCGATCCGCGGCGCTCAGCTCCTCGACGTCGTCCATCATCAGCAGCAGCGGGCGCTCGCGACCTTCGAGCCGCTCCACTTGCGCGAGCAGCTCCGGCAGGTGCCGCGGCGCCGCGCCCGAGCTCGCGATCGCCATCAAGTCCAGGACGATGCCCGCGCGCCGCGGCAGCGCGGCGAGCACCGTGAGCTGGCGCTCAGCGCGCCACCGAAGCTCACGCAAGAGCCGGGTGCGCCCGCTGCCAGGCGCGCCGGAGATCACCAAGCAGCGCGAGCTCGCGCGCCCCTCCAGGATCGGCGCGAGCCACTGATCGAAGCTGGTGAGCTCCCGCTCGCGTCCCAGCAGCACAGGCGGGCTAGTCAGTCGCTGTGGCTGTGTGGGCGAGCGCCCGAGCAGCTCGAGCACCTCCGCGGCGTCGGCGGGCCTGGTCCGCGGATCAGGTCGTGTGAGGCGCTCGGTGAGCTGTCGCAGCGGCTCACTCAGTGGCTGCCCGCGGATCTCAGCCAGCTCGCGCAGGGTGACGCCGACGGCGTACAGATCTGAGCGGTGGTCAGCGCGCCCGCGCGCCAGTTCCGGCGCGAGGTAGCCCAGGGTCCCTGACACTTCCTCAAGCGGCACCCCGAGCGGCGCGCAGCAGCTCAGATCGATCAGCACGCCGCCGTGCGCTGCCTGCATGATGTTGTCCGGCTTGAAGTCGCCGTGGCGGATCCCCGCCTCGTGCAGCTCGCGCATCGCGCTGAGCGCGTCCGCCACCGCCGCCACGCTCTGCTCAAGCGGCTGCTGGCGCGCCGCCTCACTCAGCGTGCTGCCCGCGATGAAGCGCGTCACAAGCAGCGGCTCCTGGCGCTCGCCATCGCGCGTGAGATCGAGCGCCTCGATCAGGTGCGGGTGGCTGAGGCCTTGGAGCGCCTCGAACTCACGCTCCAGACCATGCTGGCTCGTGCCGCGCCGCACCTGTTTGAGCACCACCTCGACCCCCAGCAGCCGGTCGAGCGCGCGCCACGTCTCCGCTTGGTCGCCTTGGCTCAGGCGTTCGAGCTGCTGATATCGCGCATCCACCTTGGACGGCATGATACATCATGATACGCTCTGATACAGTTTGAAGCATTCATCCCCTCACACCTTGGTGCGCCGCTCGGCAGCGGCTGCGAGCGGGTGTGCGGCAGATTTTCCCGTTGATTTGCAGGGTGATCACGGGCTGGAGCCCATGAGTGGGGTAGCGCTTGGGAGCGGCGCGCTTCGGCGCACTTCTCGCAAGGGCGGTGCGAGCGCCATGCCCAACCCCCTGAACCCCCTCCACAGCTGGTGGCGAGCGCTCATGCTGACGGCGTGCTTGGGGCTTGTGGCTTGTGGCATCAGCCCGCAGCCGGAGCCGCCGGTGGAGTCCACTCCTGGCATCGTGGCGGGCGAGATCCACATCTTTGAGACGGCGCAGGGTCTTGAGGTGGTGGGCGGCCCAGGCGCCGTCTCGGGGGATCTGTGCGAGCTGCGGATCTACAACCTGGAGCGCGCCGGGGTGCGGCTGGATCTGCCAGTGGAGGAGGACGGCAGCTTCAGCGCGGGGCTGCCCGGTGAGGCGGGGGACGCGCTGCGGCTACAAGTACGCTCCGCTGACGGCATCTCCGACCCAACGGACATCACCGGCGTGGGACAGGCAGTGCCACTGACCACACCGCTCGCGAGCTGCCTTGAGTTCCAGCCCGCGCGTGAGCTCGCCTTCGGGGGGATAGAGGTGGGGGAGCTGGAGGTGCGGCGCGTGCGCATGACCAACGGCTGCACAGACGACCTCTCCCTGTTCGATCTAGCGGTGCTGGTGGGCGAGCCGAGCTTCAGCTTCATCATCCCAACCGATCCGCTGATCCCCCGCGGGCAGACGCGGGTGATCGGCGTCGCCTTCGGGCCAATGGCCACGGGTGAGCAGGAGGAGGTGCTGCTCGTCGGCTTGGAGGGTGGCAGCGAGCGCCGCGCGGTCACGCTGCGCGGCGTGGGCACGCCGCGCTGAGCCGCTTGGGCACGCCGCGCTGAGCCGCTTGGGCACGCCACGCTGCGCGGCGTGGGCACGCCGCGCTGAGCAGGCCGTCAGCCTAGCTCACGTTGTCACAGCGCGAAGGCCGTGCGGTACACCGCGAGCAGGTACCAGGGGATCTTGTACCCATGGAGGCCGAACTCCTCCTCCCCGAACTGGAACAGCGTCTGCACCAGCAGCAGATCCGTCTTGCTCAAGCCAGGCCGGGTCCCATAGGTGAGGCCATAGTTCAGGCGCCCCTCACGGCCGCCGTCCTTGGGCGCGTCGAAGTAGCGCAGCGCGGGCCCGATGGCGCCAAAGTCGCGGTGCCGAAAGAACAGGGTGGTGTCAGAGCGCACCAGCACGCCGCTGTCGTGGGGGAAGGCGTGGAACCAATCGAACGAGTTATCGTTCCGATCCTCGCCGCGCACCGTCACGGTCTGCATCAGGAAGAAGGAGTCGAGCGGCACCGTGAGCCGGAAGCGCCCCTCCCAGAAGGGGAAGGTCTGGCTGCCCCACACGCCCTCCGCCTCGCGCTCGTTGCGCGCGTCCCGCGTATTGTCAGCTGCGCTGTCGGGAGAGCCATCCCCGTTGAAGTCTTCTCCGGGGATCAAGGTGTGGTCCCGGTGCACGTCGCGGATCCCCACGGAACCACCCAGGGTGAACAAGAACACCCGGAGATCCAGGTTCAGCGAGCCCTCCTTGAAGGGGTAGCTGTAGATGGCGCTCACTCGCGAGTAGAGCATGCTCATGCCCTCCTCCAGGTGCGCGCGGTTCTCCAGGCTCAGCTGGGCGCCGATGGTGTAGGCGTCCAGCAGGATGTCCGTGCCGTCTGGCGGAGGATTCAGGAAGTAGTCCCGCGGCGGCTTGGCGAACGCGGCGCTGCTAAGCAGCGTGGACGCGAGCAGCGCGCCCCCGACCACCACTCGGCGAAAGACAGCTCTACTGACGGCAACTCCCCTGGCGGGCGCCCCCCCAAGCCTGCCCTTCATGGCGAGGCCCATCGCCGCCAGCCGACGGCTATGAGGCCCAAGGCGAGCAGCAGCGCGCCCGCGCCGTGGCTTGGGCCTGCCGGCACGCCGCAGCCGCAGCCGCCCGGCTTCTCCTTGAGCGTCTGCGGGTTGTCAGCTGAGCTGCCCTCCGAGCCGTCGTCCTCGATCGGCGCGCCGTAGACCGGGTCCCAGCCGTCCTTACCCACCCCTGGGTCAGCGACGTCCGCATCCTCATCAATGGCCGCCGCCTTGTCCTTGTCGTCCTTGATGTTGCCGTCCTTGTCGACGCCCTTCATCTGCTTGTCAGGGTCCTTCTTGTCCTTCGGATCCACGAAGGAAATCGCCCGACGATCCACCACCTTGTTCTCGCCGTCGAGCGTCAGCGTCACGGCTCGTCCAATCGCCTGACCATTGGTCGCGTTGCGCAAGAGCACCGAGTACTCCCCGGCCTCGAAGCCGTGGCCGCGGGTGATCCTGAAGGTGAAGCGCGTGCGGTTCTGGATGGTGCCTGTGCCAGGGTCGAGGAACCCGATGGTCACGCTCTCGATCTGTGCCTGCTTGTTCGGCATGGGCACCTTACGAAGCTGCGGGCCATCCTTGCCGTCCACCAGGGTGCGCTCGTAGTAGACCTTCTGCGTGAACTCGAACTTCACCGGCACGTGCGCGATGTCAGGCGCCTTCGGCAGCGTGATGGTCAGCTCCAGGTTCCAAGAGCCGTTGTCCCGCTCCTTGGGGCGGGTGTCCTTCCACTGCACCGAGCCAGCGGCGCTGGCCAGCCACGAGTAGCTGAACGTGAACAGCAGCAGCAGCGCTGCGACCCCAAAGCGACGACCTGTACTTCCCTGCATCTCGACCTCCGAGCGCTCCGAAGCTAACAGAAAGGCGCGCGCCTGTGCCCCCTCCATCGGGTCGCCTCGCGCGCAGGCTTCCACGATGTCCGTAATGTTCCGCTCCGCCCCGAACTGCCGCGCCCAAGGTGGCCGCCACCGAGCCCACGCAGCTGAGGCCGCCTGCGTTCAGCGGACCCACGTCGCGCCCAGTGAGGGCCCCGGTGCAGGCGGCCGCGTCGTGAAGCGTGAGGGGGGTCGTGCTCGCCCTCGCGGTCGCGCGATCGGGTCGAGGCTCGGGTGGTTGGTTTTTTGGGGGTTGGTCGCGCTGTGCGTCAGCTGTCAGCCGCCGCAGTCGCCGTCCGCGCCGCACGCCACGCCCTGGTTCCCCACGGAGTCAGCCGGAGCGCCCCGTGCGGAGCCGAGCAGCGCGCCCCAGGCAGACGCAGGCGAAGCACAGGAGGTCATAGATCCTGACGAAGAGCAGGTCCATGAAGCTGACGAAATCGTGAGCCCTGACTCCCCGTGTGAAGATCCAGAGCCCCCCCGCCCGCTGTGCGGCAGCGATCTGCTGCGGCCCCAGGTGCCGCTCGCCTACAACCCCCGCACCACGCTGCCCCCCGCGCCCATCCGCGCCGAGCTGGATCGCATCGCGCGCGCGATGCAGAGCGAGCCCAGCTGGCAGATGCTGCGGGTGGAGGTGTACGCCACACAAGATCCAGGCACTGACGAGGTAGCCAAGTCGCGCGCGCTGATCGACACCCAAGCGCGCGCGGACGCCATCTTCGCCTACCTCTACCATCGCCGCCGCGTCTCCGCGGAGCGTCTGGACGCCGTCGGCTACGGCTACTCCCCGCACGTACAGCCGAGCTCCCCAGCTGAGCGCTACACAGTGCTGCTGCGACTAGTGCACCGCACCCGCTGAAGAGGACGACCAACGGCCTACCGGCGGTCCCCGTTGTGGCGATGGCGATGCATGACGTCGGGGCGCAGCATGCTGCGCTCCTACCCCTCCCGACGGCCCCACGTTTGGGAATGAAAAACCGCGGCGCGCAGGCGGCGTGAGGCGCTGCCGGCCTTTAGTCAGGTCATGGAATGGTCACGGAGCCGTCAGCTGCGAGCAGTACACGGAGCGAACTGGTTGAAATGATTGAAGAAGCTGAGTGACGCAGGGCTGAGCTACCTGGGCTCGAGCCCCATCACCTGGGTGCGCCCATTCGCGGGCACCTTGATCGCGCCGAACGCGGCGGTCACCCTAGAGCCTGCTTCAGCTCGCCTTCAAACGGACGGGGGAGACCGCCCCCTGCCTGGCGAGGGGCGGCCTCCCCCGCCCTCCGCCTGGCGCTGCTTCCTTTGCAGTGCTCAAGTTGCTTATTGGAGCACGACAAGCGCCCGCTTGTCGTGCTCGGGAGCTGGGAGGGCGCGCTCCGCGGCGCGTTCTTCGCTCGGGAGCTGAACGTGCTCCCAGCCGTGCAGGTGCACCACGTTCGTTTCCGCGGGGAGCTGCTGCCATGAATCGGATGCCTGACGATGTAGGGACGAGGCTTGCGCCGCGCCCGCGCTCGGGCCTGTGGCGCCGCGGGCTGCTGGCCTTGCTGAGCGTGGCGGCGTGCTGGGGTTGTGATGCCGGCTCGTCCACTCGGGCGCCGGATGCTGGTGGAGGCGCTGGAGGGAGCGGTGCAGGCGGTCAGCTGACCGATGCCAGCAAGCCCGCGGACGCGGGTGCCGATGTGGTGAGCTACGGGGGCGCGCAGCCGCTGCCCGAGGTGGTGGCGGACGCCGAAGCGCGTAACGTCCCCGATTGTGGGCCTGGTTGCCGGATCGCGCTGAAGATGACCAATTCCCACGCAGCCTGGGGTCATGGCTTCAGCACCCGCTGGGTGGCCGATACTAACCGGGATGAGCTCGGCTTTGCTGAGGTGGGCTCAGACACGACCTGGCTGGTGCCCCAATCTGCCACCTTCGCCCGAGTCAACGGGCACCACATTGCTTACTATGGCTTCAATCCCTGGCCCCAGGGTGAGGTCGCGGTGATCGACGCGCAGGCGCGCACTCGCAGGGTCTACTTCGCGTTCCCCGACTCCACGGAGCTCGGGTTCTCCGACCTGCTATTGACGGACAAGCACGTGATCTGGTCGGTGCAGAAGGGGCTGTTCAAGGCGAACTTGGAGACGGGCGCGATCAGCCAGCTCAGTAAGCGTCCTGTCAGCTGTATGGAGGGCTGCACGACGCAAGGGGCGATCTACTGCGTGAACACCAAGACCGGTTTGGTGGACCGCATCGACGAGGAGACGGGTGAGCTCACGCACCTGAACAACGGGGGCGCGCTCCAGGTGGAGGGCGGCTGCTCGCCGGATCGGAAGAAGATCGTGTGGGTGGACTACCGTCCGCCGGGAGAGCCCTCTGGCTTCGACGGCTTCCGCGGAACGTCGGAGATTTACCTTCACGACATCCCGAGCGGCCAGACAGAGCGCCTGACCTTCGACTCGCCGGAGAACGGGACGGCGAAGACCCTCGCCGCGGTGGGGACGGACTGGGTGGTGTGGCTGGAGCCCTGCGCCACCTGCCCCAAGAGCTATCAAACCGCGGGAGAGCTGTACCGAGCGGTGAGTCGTCACGTGCGACTGGACCTCAACACGCGGCAGAAGTGCTACCTGGACGGGCTCCGGGCGGGTGCGTACCCCTCGCTCCACGGCCACCACCTGTACGGCAACTGGTCGGATGGTAAAGACAGGTACCTGGTCGACCTCGACCTCGACCACCCGGAGCTCGAGTGGGTCTGTGAGTGACGCATGATTCCACGCGGAAAAGTCTCGCTCTGGTAGGTGCGAATCCCCTACGCGACGCCCCGTGCGCGCAGGCGGCGTGAGGCGCTGCTTAGCGCGAGGCCCAGCAGCACCCACAGGCCGACCATCAGCCATGTTTCTACGGCGCTCCGCGGTGTGAGGCCGAACAGCTGGCAGGCGCCGAGCGCGAACAGGTGGCTCACGTAGGCGAGCAGCGCGTGACGCCCGAGCGCTCCTAGGATTGGCACCTGGCGCGCGGCGGCTCCTGGTGCGCTGCGGCTCAGTGGGTCGATGAGGCGGCAGAGCTGCCAGCTTGTGATCATCACCGGCGTGAGCCCGAGCACGCCGGCCACGCTGTGGTTCCAGAATTAAATCCTCATCAGCTGGGTGGGCGGCCCCTCCAGTAACCAGTGGAGCACCCCGAGTGAGCCGTGATCTAGGTAGCGGCCCTCAAGCGTCGTGGTGAACGGCGCGCCACCGAGCAGGATGCGGAGCGCGCACAGCGCGGCGCCGCCCAGCGCGAGCGCCAAGAGGTAAGCCGCACGCCGTGATGACGCGCGCGGCGCCGAGGCGCCTTCAAGCTCAGAGCCCCGCGCTGCGGTGCCCAGCGATGGATCATGTGAAAGAGCGTGTTGTGACGGAGCGCTCGGGCCGAGCGCGCACAGCGCGCCCAAGGTGCTCATGAACACGAGTGGGACTGCGCCGCCTGGTCCAGCGTCCAGGCCACTCACGCCATGGCCCCACGCCTCGAGCCACACGCCACCGCCGAGCGCCAGCGCCGCGAGCGCCGCGAGCCACCGCCGCGGCGCGCGGCTCCCGAGCGCCACGCTCACCAGCACGATGCTCACTGCGATCACCGACAGGACCCCAGACGAAGTGAGCGCGTCTGGCCATTGCCAGCCAAACTGAAGCAAGAACAGCCCCACGCTGAGGAGGTACAGCCACCCGGCGCGCCGCAGCGCGCGCCTGAGAAAGTTAGTGTCGCTGACTTTCGCCGCGCGGCGCGCGAGCACCAAGCTGAAGCCCACCAAGAACACGAAGGACGCCGCGATGTAGGGCTCGGCGCGCATCAGCCACACGAGCAGGGTGTCCAGCGCGCGCTCGAGGCCGCCCATGGCTGCGCTGGGCGGCGCCGCGATGCGCCGCGTGTGCACCGCGAACATCAGCACCACCACCACGCCGCGGTACAGATCGATCCCCGGTTCCGCGCGGAGACGGACCGCCGGCTTCACGGTGTGGTCGCGCTCATGGTCTAGGCGGCAGCATGCGGCGCATGGGCGCCCACATCAATAGACGTCGCCGCTCCAAGCGCTAGAGAGCCTGCGCCGTCTCAGCGGGGCGCGAGCTCCGTCGGTGCCGGGCGCAGCCACCCAGCGCCAGCGCGCAGGGGCGCCCCAGTGCGGTGCCGTCCAACCCCCCCAAAAATAAAACGTGGAGCATGTGCCAGCGACTCGGGCAGTGTGCCCGCTCCATCGCGAGTCCTAGCCAAACTGCGCTGCGTGAACCCTGCGAGCGTGCGGAGCGGCGCCAAGCTGGGCGCTTCGTGGGCCGTGCGTACCGTGTTGCGAACCGGTTGCGGCCAGGGGCGCCCGCTAGGTAGTGTCCGCCGCATGCGTCGCCTCCGTAACCCAGCGCTCGCCCTCTGCCTTGTCGTGGCCGCTTGTGGGCCCGCCGTCGAATCCCCGCCGAAAGATCCCCTGATGAACGTCACGCCTCCGCCTGAGCCCGCAGTTGAAGTCCCGACGGAGGCCGTCGATCCCGTCGCGGAGGGGATGACCGCGAAGGGCGTGATGGAGCTGTGTGAGCGTCACCTGGGGCGCGCGCGGCTCTTGCTCACGGAGGTGAAGGGCCTGAGCGCGGACACCCAGCTCACCTGGGACAACACGCTGGCTAAGGTGGATCGCATCGCCTTTGAGGTCAGCGTGGGCGCCGGCTTCCCCGAGCTGATGAACCTGGGGCACCCTGATAAGGACGTGCGTGAGGCCGCCAAGGGCTGCCGCCCCAAGATGGATGAGTTTTATACCGATCTGATGTTGGATGCAGAGTTCGCGCGCGTGATTCAACGCTACGCGGACAGCAAGCCGAGCCTGACAGGCACGCGCCAGCGGCTCCTCAATGAGCTGCTCCGCGACTTTAAGCGCAATGGGCTCTTCCTCTCGAAGGAGGACCAAACGCGCTTGCGGGAGCTCAATGAGCAGCTGACCCAGCTGGGGCAAGACTTCACCACTAACTTGAGCGAGGCGCGCGGCACCATCCGCGTGAAGCCAGAGCAGCTGAAGGGCCTGCCGGAGAGCTTCATTGACTCGCACAAGCCGGGCGCAGAGGGCCTGGTGGAGCTCACGACGGATTACCCAGACTACTTCCCAGTGGTCAGTTACGCCGATGATAGGAGCGTGGCGGCGGCGCTGACTAAGGAGTTTGACAGCCGAGCTGCCAAAGAGAACGTCCCGATCTTGGAGAAGGTGCTCACCCTGCGTGAGGAGAAGGCTAAGCTCCTCGGTTATGACACTTGGGCTGACTATTCGGTGGAGCCGCGCATGGCGAAGAGCGCCGCGCGGGTGCGCGCCTTCTTGAAGCAAGCGGCAGACTTGGTCGCGGTGCCCGGCAAGGCGGAGTACGCCGAGCTCCAGCAAGAGTGGCTGAAGAGCGGCGCGAACCGCTACGCGCCCCCCGGGCAGAAGGCCATCCCCAACCACGACAGGCTGTACCTCGTGGGCCGCGTCGCCAAGCGGAAGTTCGGCTTCGACAGTAAGGAGCTGAGTGAGTATTTCGAGGTGGGGGCGGTGAGCAAGGGGCTCTTCACCATCTTAGAGCAGCTCTATGGCATCAAGCTCGTGGAGCGCACGCCAGAGCCAGGCTCGGTGTGGCATGAGGACGTGCGGCTGCTGGAGGTGATGGACGGCGGCAAGAAGCTCGCGACGATTTACCTCGACCTTTACCCCCGTGAGGGCAAATACAAGCACGCCGCCATGTTTGAGATCCGCGGCGGCCGGCGGCTGGCTGACAATAGCTATGTGACGCCCATCTCCGCCTTGGTGTGCAACTTCCCCAAGAGCGAGCCCGGTCAGCCGGGGCTGATGACTCACGATCACGTGGCCACCTTCTTCCACGAGTTTGGTCACGCGCTGCACCACGCCCTCACCACGCAAGAGCTCGCCACCTACGCCGGCACCAACACCGCGCGCGACTTCGTGGAGGCGCCCTCGCAGATGCTCGAGGAGTGGGCTTTCCGTAGGGAAACGCTTGATCTATTCGCGCGCCACCACAAGACGGGCGAGCCGATCCCGGACGCGCTGTTTCAGGCGATGACTAAGAGCCGCACCTTCGGCCAGGCGCTGCACACCCAGCGGCAGGTCTCGCTGGCGACGCTCGACTTCGAGTACCACTCGCGGAAGACGCCGGTGAACACGGACGCCGTGTTCCAAGAGGTGATGCAGAAGACGCAGAGCTTCAGCTACCTACCGAACACCCACTTCCAAGCCACCTTCGGCCACCTGATGGGTTATGACGCGGCCTATTACGGCTACCAATGGGCGCTCGCCATCGCGCGCGACGTCCTCACCCGCTTCCAAAAGGAGGGCTTCATGAACCAGAGCACGGCGCGCGACTGGCGCCGCCTGGTGCTGAGCCAAGGCGCGGGCGCTGACGAGAACCAGCTGGTGAAGGACTTCCTCGGCCGCGAGCCTAACCTCGACGCCTACGCTGCGTTCCTAGCTGGCAAGTAGCTTCATCAAAGGGGGGGCAGGGGGGGCGCCCCCGCTTGCTCGCGCCCCGCGTCACCGCGAGCCCAGCGTAGCGCGGGGTGAGCTTGGAGGCTTCGCTTGCCGTGTGCTACGCGGCGGCGATGGAGGGCCGGCGGATCGCGGTGGGAGCCTTGGTGCTCGGGCTGGGCGTCGCCGCGCCGTTCGCGGTGGGGGCGCTGCTGCGTGAGGCGCCGCTTCAGGAGGCGCCGCTTCAGGAGGCGCCACCGGGCGAAGCGTCAGGTAAGCTGCCCGCTGAGGTGCGGAGCGTCGCGCCGGCGAACGACGCAGGGGCGGATGGGGAGGCGCGCGATGGCTCCGCGAGTCATGAAGTCAGTCTAGCGGACGGTCAGCTGAGCGAAGTTGATGATCCACTGGATGACACCGTCCATGGCACCCTTGAGGCGCAGCGCGAGCAGCTGTTCACGCGCATGGCGCGCTACTACGGCCCAGAGCAAATGCAGGCGGTGCGCGCGGTGTTCGACGCCTCCACGATGATGGGGCAGGGCAACCCGGAGCCGACTGAGCACCCGATGACTCGCTCGGAGTGCGCCGAGCGCCGCGCGAAGCACCCGGGGGTGCGCGCGCCAGACCCACGCTGCGGGGCGCCGTTCATGGCGCCGGTGTACGCCAGGGAGCCGCTCGCCACCGATCGCTACGCGGACGGCGGTGCGCTGCCGGAGGCGGGCCTCGCGCCGCTGCCGACCGACGCAGCGTCAGCCAAGCTGTGCATCGATCAGTATGAGTTCCCCGGGCTGCCCTGCGAGTACCCCGTGGTCTACGTGCGAGCCAATGAGGCCGCGGCGCTGTGTGAAGCCGTGGGGAAACGCCTGTGCGACGCCCACGAGTGGGAGGGGGCCTGCGCGGGCAGCTTGCGGCCCATCGAGGTGGAGTACGCGTTTGGCGACCGGCGCATGCTGATGCAGTGGTTCGCAAATCGTCAGGTGCCCAAACTTTGGGCTTACGGCGCGGAGAAAGATCACGCGCGCTGCGCGACGCACAGCCAGAAGAACAAGCGCTGCGTCTCAGGGAGCTGGCGCCATTGCGGCAGCAACACCTACCCCGCGGGCGCCTTCCCGGAGTGCGTGAGCGCGTTCGGCGTGTACGACCAACACGGCAACGCCGCGGAGCACATGAACCTGCCGCTCACCCCCGAGCAGCTGATGAGCCGCGGCGGCTCAGGCGAGACCGAGATGAAGGGCAGCTGGTTCATCTTCAACAGCTACGAGGCGCACCCGGATGATTGCCGCTACCGCGCGCCCGCCTGGCACGTAACAAGTGTCACCGCTGAGGACAGCCACCGCAATTTCCACCTCGGTTTCCGCTGCTGTAAGAGTTTATAGGGTGATGGCGCGCATTTGCTGCGTGGCGGGGAGAGAGCCTTGCTAAGGTAAGCGGTCATGGCTCAAGGCGGCGAAGGCCGGCGGCGCACAGTGAGCGCTCGCCAAGGGAAGCGTCCGGTGGGGTTCAAGGCGCTTCAAGCCGAGCTCATCACGCGCTGGCGCGGGGATGACGCGTTCCGACCCGGCACGCGCGACATCGTGGTGGTGCCTTCGCTCAGCTTGAACAGCTTCCACCTGCAGTCGGTGAAGGGGGTGATCCACTACGAGGAGCGGATGCTCTTCACCTTGGGGCTACTCCGTCACCCTGACGTGCGGCTGGTGTACGTGACCTCGCAGCCGCTGCACCCCGCGGTGGTGGACTACCACCTGGCGTTGGTCGGCGGCGTGGCGTCCGCTCACGCGCGCTCGCGCCTCACCCTGCTCTCCACTTACGACAGCGCGCCGGAGTCGCTCTCGCGTAAGGTGATGGCGCGGCCGCGCCTCGTGGAGCGCATCCGTCAGGTGATCCACCCTGAGCGCGCCCACCTCACCTCCTTCGCCGTGTCGGACGCGGAGCGTGCGCTGGCGGAGGCCCTGCAGATCCCGCTCTATGGGGTGGATCCAGATCTGCTCTGGCTCGGCACCAAGAGCGGCTCTCGCCAGACGTTTCGCGACGCTGGGATCTCGCTGCCTCCCGGCAGCGAGCGGCTCCGCTCACAGGATGAGGTGGCGGAGGCGGTGGCGGCGCTGTGGGAGGAGCACCCGCGGACGCGCAAGGTGATGGTCAAGTTAGATGACGGCTTCAGCGGCGACGGCAACGCGACGCTGTGCCTCCAGGAGCTGCGCCGTGTGCGGCCGCAGCGCGGCGGCGCGACGCACCGCGAGCGCGCGCAGGCCATCAGCGAGGCGCTTGAGCGGCTCACCTTCGTCTCTGCCAACGAGACTTGGCCGCGCTTCCTCGCGACGCTCGAGCGCACCGGCGGCGTGGTGGAGTCCTACGTGGAGGGTGAGCGTAAGGAGAGCCCCAGCGTTCAGCTTCGCATCGATCCGCTCGGTCGCCTCGCGGTGATGAGCACCCACGATCAACAGCTCGCCGTGGACGGCCAGACGTACCTCGGCTGCCGTTTCCCTGCGAATGAGGAGTACCGCGCCGCCATCCAGCGGGACGCGCTGAAGGTGGGCGAGGTGCTGCGAGAGCACGGGGCGGTGGGGCGCGTGGCGGTAGATTTTGTGACGGTGGAGCAGCGGCCCGGAAAGTGGCGCCACTACGCGATTGAGATCAACCTGCGCATGACCGGCACCACGCACCCCTTCATGCTCCTCAAGCTCGCGGGCGGCGGGCGCTACGACGCGCGGAGCGGCCTCTTCATCGCGCGCGATGGCACCCCGCGCCACTATGTTTCCACGGACAATCTCATGGCGCCGAGCTACCAGGGCCTGCTCCCGCCGGACCTGCTCGACATCGCCGCGCGGCACCGGCTGCACTTTGACCCAGCGCCCGCCACCGGGAGCATCTTCCACCTGCTCGGGGCGACGTCCCAGTTTGGGAAACTGGGGGTGACGTCGGTCGGGCGGACGGCAGAGGAGGCCCTCGCGGGCGCCGAGGCAGTGCGGGCTGCGCTGGACGCTGAGCAGCGTTGAGCCCTGCTTCAAAGCCTGTTCAGCGGTAGATGAGGCGGCCCCAATCTCAGGTCCCCCTCGGGTCAGTCAGCCATTCTGACGTTAGCGCGCGGCCGTCACGAGCGTGCTACAGAGCCTGCCACCTTGACCCGCGCCTTCGTCCCCCACCCCCACGTCCCCGAGGCGTGGGTCCTCTCGGCGAGCGGTGAGCCAGAGCCACCCGTCACCGTCGTGCTCACGGCGCTCCACGGCAACGAGCGCTGCGGCCTCCACGCGATCCGCCGCGCGATGGAGCGCCCCGAGCAGCTCGCGGCACGCCAGCTTCAGGGGAGCATCGTCTTGGTGCACGGCAACCCGCGCGCGACCGAAGAGGGCCGTCGCTACACGGAGGGCGGCACCGACATCAACCGGCTTTTTTCATATGAGTATGTGGAGCGCCTCACGCCGGAGGCCTGGGTGTATGAGCACCACCGCGCGCTCGCGCTGCGCCCGCTCATCACCGGCGCGGACGCCCTGTTAGACATCCACTCCGCCAGCCAGCCCACGCCGCCCTTCGCCATCTGCGATGGCAGCCCTCAGGCGGTCGAGCTCGCCGCGCAGACGGGCTTCAAGGTGACGCACGGCTGGGACGGCCCCGGCATGCTGATGGATCAGGTGAGCATCGGCTCCTTGGTCGCGCAGGGGAAGCCGGCGCTCTCCGTGGAGTGCGGCCAACATGAGGCGGCGTCCACGCGTGAGGCGGCGGAGCAGGTGCTGGAGCGGTTCTTGGTGGCGATCGGCGCCATCTCCGGCGCACGAAGTGAGCCGAGCGCCGAGGTGTTTCGGCTGTTCGCGCGGGTAGTCAAGCCAACTCACGATTTTGAGCTGGCGCGCGCCTTCGAGAGCTTCGCGCGGCTCGGCCCGGGAGAGCTCTTGGGCTCTTCGCCTGGGCTCAGCGTGAGCGTCGCGCGTGAGGCCTTCTTGGTGCTCCCCACGCCGAGCGCCGAGCGCGGCGAGGACATCGTGTACCTCGCCGAGCGTAGCTAAACCGCGCGCAACTCTTCATGTCGCCGGGGGCGGTCCATCACGTCCCTTGGCGGGGGTTTTGGGGGTTGGGCACCTCCCTGAGCCTCGCGCGGCGCCGCGCGGCCCTCAGGTGCTTTGCGTGTCTCTGAGCGGGTGGCGCCGCGCGGCGGCTCCAGGGCTCGCAGGTCTCGCTTCCAGCGGCTCCGCGCCGCGACTATGAGGGGCCGATGGCAGCCGCGGCACCGGGCAATGTTCACCTCATCGATCACCCGCTGATCTTGCACAAGCTCACCGTGATGCGGCGGCGCGAGACGACCACCCGCGAGTTCCGTCAGCTGCTGCGCGAGCTCAGCATGCTGATGGCCTACGAGGTGACGCGTGACATGGCGACCACCCTGGAGACCATCGAGACGCCGATCGCGACGATGCAGGCGCCGGTGATCGACGGCAAGAAGCTGGTGTTCATCTCGGTGCTCAGGGCAGGCACCGGCATGCTCGACGGCATGCTGGAGACGGTGCCCGCGGCGCGGGTGGGGCACATTGGGCTCTACCGTGACCCAGAGACGCTGCAGCCCGTCGAGTACTATTTCAAAATCCCCAAGGAAATGTCCGACCGCGACGTGGTGGTGGTGGATCCAATGCTCGCCACCGGCAACTCCGCCGCCGCCGCCGTGCAGCGCATCAAGGAGGCGGGGCCGCGCTCAGTCAAGTTCGTGTGCCTACTGGCGGCGCCGGAGGGCATCGCCACCTTCGGCGCGGCGCACCCAGAGGTCCCCATCTACACGCCGGCGATCGACGAGCGCCTCAACGACCACGGCTACATCGTCCCCGGGCTTGGGGACGCCGGCGATCGCATGTACGGCACGCGCTGAGCGTGTACGGCACGCGCTAGAAGGCGCCGCTCCAGCCCAGGCTGACGCTGCTCGTTAGCGGGTCCGCGTGGAGCAGAGGGAGCCCGGCCTGCTCTGCGGGCTTGGAGGCGGTGTCCGGCCAGAGGAAGTACGTCAGCACCGTAGCCACCCCAAACCCAACCCCAATCCCGAACAAGATCTTGGTGGTGCGGTCCTTCACGACCCAGTCGTCTTGCAAGACGCGGAGCTCACCACAGGCGCCTGCGCGGCTGTCGCCGCAGCCGTCCCTGGGGAGGCGCGGCCGGAGCGCGTCTATCTCGTCTTCGACCGTGCCGCGGCTGAGCAGCACGCCGAGGCTGCCGCCGAGGGTGCCCACAGTGATGACGGCGCCGGTCAAGATCAGGGTGTTGCGTAGCACCAGCGAGCCGCCATCGTCAGTTGATGTGTCTGGTGCGGGCGTGGCTGGGGCGGGGGGCTCCCCTGCCGGCAGCTCGGTGAGCGTCGCCCGCAGCACCTGGGGGGCGCCGGCCGTGACGTTCACCGTGCGGCGTAGGGTAGCGAAGCCAGGCGCAGAGATTTCCACCTGGTATTCCCCAGGGGCGATGAACAGCCGCCTCCCGTTCGCGGCCTGGTGAGGGTTCGCGCCGCTGACGCGCACCTCCGCCGCGCTGGGGGTGAGCTCTAAGTTCACGACGCCGACCTGCGCGAGCACCTCTTGAAGGAGCGCTTGGTAGCGGCTCTGCGCTTCGCGCTCGCGCTCGCTCGGCGTGGCGGTGAAGTGCTCCAGGCAATAGGAGAGGTAGTGCGCGGCCTCTGGGTAGCGCTCGAGCTGCGCCTCCCCGCGCCCCGCCTTGCACGCGATGGTGAAGCCAGGTGCCAGCGCGAAGGCCTGACGATAACGCGCCGTGCCCTCCTCGAAGCTTGAGCCCCGCATCAGCTCATCACCCTCAGTGACTAACTCCTCAGCTTGGCTGACTGTCTCCGCCGTGGCCGCCGGCGCACATAAGAGCAGCGCGGTGAGCAGCCGGAGCGCACCGACGCGGGTGCGGACGCGAGGTGCGGGTGTCACGTGGGGCATCGCGCGGGCAGGCTAACACATCCGCGTGCGTGAGAGCTACGGCGTGGCCCCCTAGGAGGGCCGCCACGTGGGCGCGCAGCCCCGGGCCTTCAGTCGCGGGTCAGCTCGCGGATCGCCTTCACGCGCTTGCCGAGCAGGCCGGCCAATCGGAACAGCGCGCTCAGGCGGCCTTGGCTGCGCTCCACCAGCGCCAGGCTCATCGCCTGAAGATCATCGTTCGCTGGGAACCAGAAAGGGTCCGGCTTGCTGGAGCGATCCACCAGCACCGTCCGTGGCCGAACGAAGCCGTGGTAGGCGTGGCGGCTGGCGGCGACGCCGGTGCCCGTCTCCTTGGTGCCGGTCCACGGTGTCTCGGGGAGGATACCGGTGAAGGCGTGGTTGTTCACCAGCGCCACCCCCACCTCAAGCAGCCGCGCCAGGGCCTCACCGCGCGCGTAGTCTCGCGTCCACACTGAGCCGTTCAAGCCGTAGCGGCAATCGTTCGCTAAACTGACGGCTTCCTTCGCGTCCTGCACGCGCACGATGGCCACCACCGGGCCGAAGGTCTCCTCCGTCACCACCTGCATCTCGTGGTTGCAGTGGTCGAGCACCGTGGGGCGGTAGCCGTAGCCGCTGCCGGTGCGCTCACCGCCGGTGACGAGCTCCGCGCCGCGCTCGAGCGCGTCCTTCACGTGGCGCTCCACCAGCGCAAGCTGGGCCGCGTTCTGGAGCGGGCCCAGCTCCGTCGGGCCCTCCCCCGGCGCCACCCGCAGCCGACTCACGACCTTGCCCAGGCGCTCGACGAAGGCGTCCGCGATGGCCTCCTCCACGTACACCCGCTCAATCCCAGCGCAGTTTTGCCCCGCGTTGTGCATCGACCACTGCGCGATGCCGAGCGCGGTGCGCTCGAGATCACAGTCCGCCAGCACTAGGGCGGCGTCCTTGCCACCTAGCTCCAAGCTCGCGGGGATCAGGCGCTCGGCGGCCAGCTTGGCGACGCGGCGGCCGGTAGCTACCGAGCCAGTGAACACCATGCTGTCCACGTTCTCTTCGATCAGCGCCTGGCCCACCTCACCGCCACCCTGCACCAAGCTGACGAGCCCCTCGGGGAGCGCCTGGCTGAGCTTCTCGTGCAGCCAAGCGCCGGAGCGCGGCGTGTGCTCGGAGGGCTTCATCACCACCGCGTTGCCCGCGAGCAGCGCCGGCCACAGCGACTTATAGAAGTTCGAGACGGGATAATTCCACGGGGCAATGATCCCGATCACGCCGCGCGGCACCTGCTCCACCACCACGCGCTTGCCAGGGAAGTCCAAGGGGGAGAGCTTGATGCGTTCCGGGCGCAGCGCCGCGCGCCCCGCGCGGAGCGCCCCCTTCACATAATCCAGCGTGCTCGCGAGCTCGCTCATGCGGCACTCCGTCGGGCCGCGCCCCGTCTCGCCGCTCATCACCTCGCAGCCGGCCATTTGGTCAGCTAAAATGACACGGCCGGCGTCGAGCAGCGCCTTCGCCCGGGCGTCGACGGAGAGGCGGGCCCAGTCTCGCTGCGCGTGGCGCCCAGCTTCGATGGCGTCGCGCACCGCCTCGCGGCTGGTTTGGGGGACGGGGGTTTGGTGGCTGCCGTCAGCAGGCCGAACGGTGCCGGGAGGGGGATGGCTCATGAGTCAGACCAGAGGCTAGACCGAGCAGCCGTGAGCGGCACCCAGGAAGCGCGCGCCTGGAGTGGCGGTCAGCTTGCCGCCAGACGGCCCAGGAAGACCGCCCCCATGCGGGGCGAGGGTCCGGTTTCCCTGGTCCTTTGCTTGGTGCTGCTTCTCCTCACACTGCGCTAGCTCTCTAGATTTGAGGACGACAAACGGTGAACCGTTCGTCGTCCTAGGGGTAGGGAGCGCTGAAGCGCGCTGGAGACACCGGTGGCTCTGGGGGCGCTGGATTGGTGTTCAGTATCAACGCGAGCAGTTTGGCTGCGTCAGAAACGCGGCTTCAAGGGGCCACGCTGGTATCCTCATGGGATGACGCTCCGCCGCGCGCACCGGTCCTCGCTTTTGTGGTCACTCGCCCTCGCTACCTTGTGGGCGAGCGGGTGTGGCTCGCGGACTCCGCTGGCAGACGGTGGCGCCTCGGGATCAGGTGGTTCCGCGGGGATACAAGGTGGGTCAGCGGGGGTGGCGGGCAGCGGCGCGGACGGCGGCACCGCCGGCTTTGGCGGTAGCGGCGGGACGGTGGACGCGGGGGTCGGCGGCAGCGCTGCGTTTGGTGGCTTTGGCGCGGATGGCGGCACCGGCGCCTTTGGTGGGTTCGGCGCGGACGGCGGCACGGGCGCCTTCGGCGGCAGCGGCGGGTTCGGCGCGGACGGTGGCACCGGCGCCTTCGGTGGCAGCGCAGGCTTCGGCGCGGACGGTGGCACCGGCGCCTTCGGCGGCAGCGGCGGGTTCGGCGCGGATGGTGGCACCGGCGCCTTTGGCGGCAGCGCAGGCTTCGGCGGCAGCGGGGGCTTCGGTGGCAGCGGTGGTGGGTCAGGGCGCTGCTGCGAAGAAGGCCCGGGGCCGGGCTGTGAAGATGGTCAGATCACCAGCTGTGTTTGTTGGTTTGACAGCTACTGTTGCGATGTGCGCTGGGACTCACGCTGCGCCTCCCAGGTGGAGCAGTTCGGCTGCGGCACTTGCAGCGGTACGGGCGGTGCTGGCGGCTTCGGCGGCAGCGGCGGGTTCGGCGGCAGCGCGGGCTTCGGCGGCAGCGCGGGCTTCGGCGGCAGCGCCGGGTTTGGCG
>CAYQAC010000008.1:0-4964 GCA_964415255.1 uncultured Polyangiaceae bacterium
GGCAGCCCACAGGAGCCGGGCTTACTGGGGCTGCCCTTCTTCGGCGTGGAGCCCGCCATCGTCACCAGCAAGGACGAGGAGCTGCCACCCAACCAAGCGGGCCTGCTCGTGATGCGGCGCCCGTGGCCCAGCATGCTGCGCACGCTGTGGGAGGACGATGAGCGCTACCAGAGCCAGTATTGGGGCGACATCGTCGGGTCCTATTTCTCCGGTGACGGCGCGCACCGGGACGAGCGCGGCTACTACACCGTGATCGGCCGCATCGACGACGTGCTCAACGTCTCCGGGCACCGCATGGGCACCGCGGAGATTGAGAGCGCGCTGGTGTCACACCCCGCGGTGGCGGAGGCCGCAGCCGTCGGTCGCCCTGACGACCTCACCGGGCAGGCGCTGGTGGTCTATGTCGTGTTGAAGCCAGGGTCCCCGGGGGATGACGCGCTCGCTGGCGCGCTCAAGGACCACGTCGCCAAAGAGATTGGCAAGTTCGCCCGCCCCGCGGAGCTGCGCTTCGCGGAGGCGCTCCCCAAGACGCGCAGCGGCAAGATCATGCGGCGGTTCTTGAAAGATCTCGCCGCTGGCCGCACCGCTCAAGGCGACACCTCCACCTTGGAAGATCACAGCGTCATCGCGCGCCTCGAGGCGGACGAGTAGGCCAATTGACGTCAGGGCGCCCTACGACCGAGGGCGCCGGCTAGCCCACATTGCCGCGTGGAAATATTGTGCTGGGTGCCAGGTGGGTTTGGCTGCTGGCGCCGTGGGCTGACGGGAGCGCTCAGCGCACTGGCTGACAAAACGACCCCAGCGCCGCTTGGAGATCCAAGCGGCGCTGGGGTGGCCGTTCAGGCGGGGGCTAGGCTGCGAGTGGGTGGGGCTGAGAGCCGCCCTCACCGCTCGCCGGCTCGTCAGCTCAGCTGAGCTTGGCGAGGTGAGACTGCAGCCGCGAGGTGGTGCGCGACGCGTTCTTCAGGTGGATGATGCCCTTGCTGGCGGCGCGGGCGAGGAAGCTGCTCGCCGCGAGCACGGCGGTCTTTGCTTCGCCGCTGTCGCCGGACGCGAGCGCGGTGCGCGCGCGCTTCAGCTGGGTGCGGAGGGCGCTACGGAGCGCCTTGTTGCGCAGGGTGCGCTTCTCGGTCTGGCGGTTGCGCTTTGCAGCTGACGGGTGGTTCGCCATCTATTGCCTCACTGTGCCTGCGCGGGCTTGGCGTCCGGCGCTTTCGGGTCGTAACCCTCGGGGTGGATCGAGAAAGCCGGCGTGCCAGCCTTGGCGCGCAGCTTTGCGTTCTTCTTGCCGGCCTTACGCACGCGGATCTCGCGGCGCTTGTCGGTTTGCTGGGTGGATGAAACCATGACTTACCTCACTGGGGGGACAGTGGCTCACCAGAGCGCAGCCACCAACCCGAACTCGTGACCTGAGGGCGCTGGCTACACGCTGAACGCCTGGGAGCCACGAGGGGCGGGGACTATGGGCGATGGCCTCCCCCTTGTCAACGCCTGCTTGTCATGCCGCTGCTCATGGCCTGACGGGCGCTCGCACGCTGTAGCTTGGCTTCGCGAACGGCGCGACCCGCGCGCTCGACAGCGCCGCTCGGATGCAAGGCTCCGCCGCCGTCCCCGTGGCGCCACCAGACAGGGCCACCGAGCTCACTCGGCCATCCGACCCGAACACCACGGTCGCCTGCGTCGCCTCTTCCTGACCCGCGACGCAGGCCCGAGCGCCCCCCATCACGCGCCCAATAGCCGCTAGCGCGGCGCCGAGGGAGGGTTCGATCGGGACGTTCTCGGGGCTTGAGGCGGGCCGCAGCCGAGGGTCGTCCGGTGGTTCGGGCAGGGGGTTTGGCACCGCGCTATCGTGGCTGGGCGGCTCCGCCGCCGTACCGTGCTCTGGGCCGACTCCTGCTTGCCCTGAAGTGCCCTGTCCGCCGCGCGCTTGGGCGGCTCCTTTGCCCCCGGCGCTGTTCATGGCGGCGCTGGGGTGCAGCGCGAGGCGTGGCGCCTCCTCGGCGCCGCTGACCGCGCCCCCTGTGTTGAAGTCAGCTAAGCTGCCTCCTTGCTGATCAGCTGGGCTGTCTTTAGAAGCGGCGTGCGCACCCTTCGTGTCATCCGCGGCGCCGCTTAAATGCGCTCGCCCTGCGCCGCCCACTAACCCTGCGCCGCCCACTAACCCTGCGCCGCCCACTAACCCTGCGCCGCCCACTAATCCTGCGCCGCCCTGCTCTGTGAGCGCGGGCTCTGGCGTGGCGACGGGCTCGCTCGCGCCGCGCACCACAGGCCACAGCCAGGCTGCGGCGGCCGCCACCGCCAGCGCGGTCAAGGCGCCGGCCGCCCAGCTGCGCCGTGCGTGCGCGGCCTCCACTGGGCTCAGGAGCACCTGGACGGGCTGGGCGCCTGGTGGGCTGAGCACCTGGGCGGGCTGGGCGCCTGGAATATCCGTGTGGTTCGTCGCACCGGGCGTGCTGGCTGGGGCCACGCTGAGCGCGACGTCCGCTGCCTCCGTGCTCGGGAGCTGAAGAGCGGCGCCTCGGGCGCTGGGCTCGGTGGAGCTGACGTCGTCCTGTGACGCGCGCGGGGGTGCGGGGCTGATCAGCCGGACCTGGCTCTCCCGCGGGATCTCGTAGCGCTCTGGGTGGCTGTGCGTGGCGGCGGGGCCTACCGAGCCCAGGCCGGGCGAAGAGGTGCCCATCAGCCGCTCGAGCACGCTCCGCTCCGCCGCTTCGAGCTCCGCCTCCTCCGGATCCGGCGTGAGGCTCGCCAGCGCGATCTGCTTGAAGTCGAGGTCCCGGGTGGCTGGGGGGGCCGCGCTGGTCAGGTGCTCTGCCTTGTGTTGAGCTGTCGTCAGTTGAGCTGCCGTCAGCCCTGCGCTCAAACCAGCGCTCACGTCAGCGCCTGGCTCGCCCGGTTCGGGCGTGAGGGCAGGTGCCGTGAGCAGCGAGGCTGGGGTAGGGGAGTCATCAGCCAAGGCGCGGCTGATGGTGCTGACGCACAGCTCCTCCCAGTCGAGCCCCGGCCGCGTGGAGACGGACCAGCGGCCGAGCAGATCTTCGAACGGCGCGGGGAGGGTGCCCGCGGACGACGTCCGGTCATCAGAGGTGTCGTGGGTCATCCTTGCTCCTGTCGTCGGTGGCCGTGCCGCTCCAAGTACTCAGCGAGCTTCTTGCGCGCCTCGTGGACGCGCCAAGCGACGGTGCCCTCCGGGCAGCCCAGCACCTGGGCCGCCTCCCCGTGGCTGAGGCCGTCTAGTGTCACCAAGATGAGCGTGGTGCGTAGGGTTTCGCTGAGGCTGTCCACCCCCTGGCAGAGCACCCGGGCGACTTGGCGGTCTGAGGTGAGCTGCGCAGGGCTCCCCAGGGTGACGCGGGTCTCCACCAGGGCGCCCTCGATGCGGGGGTCGTCCACCGTGGGGCCGGCTCGCCGGGTCTTACGTGAGCGGATCGCGTTGAGGGAGAGGTTGGTGGCGATGCGGTAGAGCCAGGTGAACGGCTCGCTGCGGCCGTCGAAGCCGCCGAGCGCGCGGTAGGCGCGGACGAAGGCCTCTTGGGTGACGTCTTCAGCCTCTGCGGCGTCGCGCAGGAGGTGCGCAGCTAGGCGATAGATGCGTTTTTGGTGGCGCCGAACGAACTGCCCGAAGGCCTCCGCGTCGCCCTCCCGGGCGGCGTCGACCAGCTCGCGATCCGTTCGGTGAGGCATGCGTAGGGTGGCGACTTGCATGGGAGCCCGATCGAGAGGAGGGGTTGGGTGCCAACCGAGGGCGGCGAGTCGCGTCGGGCCGTGGCCCGCTACGAAAGGTAGCCCAACACGTTCGGGTGAGACAGCCAGGGCCGGGGCTTCCTTGGGTTGGTTTTTCGCGCGGGGATCTGCGGAGCACGGCCTTGGGGCGCGGTGCCCAACCCCCAAACCCTCAAGCGTTTGATCCAGCATGGCTGACCTGGGGATGTTCCACGGCCGTGGGGCGGAACACTTGGGGGCGCTTGGTGCTTAGGCACGGGACGCTCGGGCTGAGCCCGGCTATGGGACCGCTGGATGAGCGACACAGAAGAGGAGCCGCGCGACGCCGCTGTTGATGAGACGGTCGCGGCGCTGGAGCGTGAGCTGAAGGCGCACGGGGCGCGGCGCTGGGTCCGGCGCGGGCTCGTGCTGCTGGGGGTGGCGCTGCTCGTGGGCGCGCTGGGGCTCTATCAGCGACTCACGGCGCCGCCACCGGAGTCGCGGTTTAAGACGCGGGCGCTCGAGACGCGCGACGTGATTGAGCAGGTGCAGTCGACGGGCAACGTGAAGCCGCTCACCGAGGTGCAGGTGGGCGCGCAGGTGTCCGGGCGAGTGGTCAAGGTGACTGTTGATTTCAACTCTCAGGTGAAGCAGGGGGACCTGCTCGCGGAGATCGACCCGAGCCTGTACGGGGCGCAGGTGAGCCAGAGCGGGGCGCAGCTCAAGGCGGCGCGCGCCGCACACGCCCGCGCCAAGGCGAGCCTGGCGACGCATCAGACCGCGGTGAAGCGCCTGACGGAGCTCTCCACGCGCGGGCTCATCGCGCAGGCGGAGCTCGATCAAGCGACCGGCGCGCGGGACGTGGCGACGGCGGACGTCGCCTCGGCGGAGGCGCAAATCTCCCAGATCCGTGCGCAGCTGGCGAGCGCGCAGACCACGCTCACTTACGCCAAGATCTACTCCCCCATCGACGGCGTGGTGATCAGCCGCTCGGTGGATCCTGGGCAGACGGTGGCGGCGAGCTTCTCCGCGCCGGTGCTCTTCGTCATCGCGCAAGACCTCAGCAAGATGCAGGTGATGGCGGAGATTGACGAGGCGGACGTGGGGCGCCTCAAGGAGAAGATGACCGCGGAGGTGCTGGTCGACGCGTTTCCAGGTGAGAAATTCCGCGGCCTGGTGAGCCAGGTGCGCTACAGCCCGAACAACGTGCAGGGGGTGGTCACCTACGCGGCGGTCATCGACGTGGAGAACCCAGACCTCAA
>CAYQAC010000008.1:4974-13014 GCA_964415255.1 uncultured Polyangiaceae bacterium
CATCCCCGGACGAAGCTTGAGGTCTGGGGATGACGGCGACGGTGACTATCCGCACGCGGGAGGCGCTCGGATCCATCGCGATCCCCAACGCAGCGCTGCGGTTCCGCCCGGTGCTGCCGAACGAGGACGGTGAGCAGAAGCGGGCTCAGGTCTCTGAGATCAAGCACAACCAAGGGCGCGTCTACCTGATGGAGCCAGGCGCGGGGCGTGGGCAGGAGGAGGCGCGTGAGCTGGTGGTGGGGGTGGGCGTCACCGATGGATTGTTCACTGCGCTGACGACCAGTGAGCTGAAGGCTGGCGATCAGGTGATCGTGGATCAACCCGACGCTAAGCCGAAGCGCGGCTTCAGCTTGTTTTAGGAGCTCGTGTGGCGCTGATCGAGCTGTCCAAGGTGGGCAAGGACTACGCGAGTGGGCCGGAGGTGGTGCGCGCGCTGAAGGAGGTCGACCTCCAGATTGGCGCCGGGGAGTTCGTGGCGGTGATCGGGGCGAGCGGCTCGGGCAAGAGCACGCTGATGAACATCTTGGGTTGCCTCGATCGGCCGACGCGCGGCAGCTACCGCTTGGCGGGGGTGGACGTGTCGGGGCGCTCAGCGGACGCCCGCGCCATCGTGAGGAACCGCCTGATAGGGTTTGTGTTTCAGGGGTTCAACCTGCTGCCACGCACGACGGCCCTCGAGAACGTGGAGCTGCCGCTCGTGTATCGCGGGGTGCCGGCGCGCGCGCGGCGGCGGCGCGCCATCGCGGCGCTCGCCAAGGTGGGCCTCGCGGATAGGCTCGGGCACTCGCCCGCGCAGCTGTCCGGTGGTCAGCAGCAGCGGGTGGCGATCGCGCGGGCTTTGGTGACCGATCCGCCGCTCGTGTTGGCGGATGAGCCCACCGGGAACCTCGACACCCGCACAAGCTATGAGGTGCTCGCGCTGCTGCAAGAGCTGGTGAAGGACCGCGGCCTCACCGTGGTGCTGGTGACGCACGAGCCTGACATCGCCGCCTGCGCAGGCCGCATCGTGACGGTGCGCGACGGGCGCATCCAAGCCGACGAGCGCAGCGCCGAGCCCACCCGCGCCGCGCGGCTCCTGGCGGAGCTGGGGGCGCCGGGGTGAGGCTCTTCACCTCGCTCTCCATCGCCTACGCGGCGCTGTCGCGGAGCTGGCTCCGCTCCTTGCTCACCACGCTCGGCGTGCTGATTGGGGTGGCCGCGGTGGTGGTGGTGACGGCGCTCGGCACCGGCGCGCGCGAGCGCGTCGGGAGCCAAATCGAGAGCATGGGGACCAACCTGCTCTTCGTGTGGAGTCAGCCGATCGCGCGCAGCGGGCTCCGCGTCGCCTCCTTCGGGCTGACCGACGGCGACGCGCAGGCGATCCGACGTGAGGCGCCCGCGGCCGGGCTGGTGGCGACCTACTGCGATCGGAAGCTGTCGGTGGTCAGCGCCTACGGCAACGAGCGCATCGACGTGGTGGGCGCGGACTCCCACTACCTCGGCGCGCGGCGCTTCGAGGTGCAGGGCGGGCGCATGTGGACGCCGAGCGAAGAGCTGATGAAGGCCAAGGTGGTGCTGATCGGTCAGACCGCGATCGAGAAGCTCTTCCCCGGGCGCGACCCGGTGGGTGAGTACCTCCGGATTGGTAAGCACCCCTTCCGAGTGATCGGTACGCTGAAGCCCAAGGGGCAGTCGCCGTTTGAAGACCAGGACGATCGCATCCTGATGCCGATCGGCTCTTGGCGCGCGCGGGTGGACCCGACCATGGCGGGCAAGGTGGAGCTCATCTTGGTGAGCGCCCAGAGCGCTAGCCAGATTGAGCCGGCCAAGCGCCAGATTGAGGCCATCCTCAGGCAGCGCCACCGGATCCAGGAGGACGAAGAGAACGATTTCGCGGTGCACAGCCAGGAGTCGTTTCAGCGCGGTCAAGAGGCGGTGTACGGGGTGCTCTCGCTCCTGCTGCTCACGGTGGCGGCGATCAGCCTGATGGTGGGCGGCGTGGGGGTGATGAACATCATGCTCGTCAGTGTCACTGAGCGGACGCGGGAGATCGGCGTGCGGATGGCGATCGGCGCGCGGCGCCTGGACATCCAGCTGCAGTTCCTCGCGGAGGCCGTGGCGCTCACCTCGCTCGGCGGGATCTTGGGGGTGGGGCTGGCCGCCGTTGTGGTGTGGGGGCTCAAGGCCTGGCTCGACTGGAGCATGCGCATGAGCGGCTCGTCAGTGCTCCTGGCGCTCACCACCAGCCTGATCATTGGGATCGTGTTCGGCTTCTTGCCCGCGCGCCGCGCCGCCAACCTCGATCCGATTGAGGCGCTGCGCCATGAGTAGTTGGCGTCTGCTCCTGAGCGCCTTTCGGCTCGCGCTCGTCTCCGTGCGAAAGAGCGGCGTGCGCTCGCTGCTCACGGCGCTGGGGATCTTGATCGGCGTCGCCGCGGTGACGATCGTGGTGGCGCTAGGGGAGGGCGCGACACGCGCCGTGCAGGGCACCATCGACAGCATGGGGGAGAACGCCTTCACGGTGACGCCGCGCTCTGTGGCGCGGAGCGGCGCCAAGGGCGAGCGCTTGCCGCCGCTCACGGAGGCTGACGCAGCGGCGCTCACCGAGGCGCAGACGGTGCGCCATGCCGCGCCGGTGTTGAACAGCGTCGCCCAGATCTCCTACCGTGAGAACAACACCGCCGCGGAGATCTACGGCACAAGCCTCGCGTTTTTTGAAATCCGCGCCTGGAAGGTGAAGGAGGGCGCGCTGTGGGGCCCGGAGGCGGACAGCATCGGGGGCGGCGTGTGCGTCATCGGGCGCACCTTGGTCGAGGAGCTGTTCGACGGGGGGGACCCAGTGGGTCAGCTGCTGCGCATCGGGCGCGCCACGCTGCGCGTGGTGGGCACCTTGGAGCCAAAGGGCAGGAGCCCGTTCGGCCAAGATCAAGACAACGTGATCCTGGTGCCGCTCGCCACCATGCGCGCGAAGTTTTACCCAACAGCGCCGGGCCAGATCCACCGAGTGCTGCTCTCGGCGGATCCGGAGGCGCGCCCGGC
Organism: uncultured Polyangiaceae bacterium; assembly: GCA_964415255.1. Taxonomy (GTDB): domain Bacteria; phylum Myxococcota_A; class Polyangia; order Polyangiales; family Polyangiaceae; genus JAHBVY01. The sequence goes on from CAYQAC010000008.1 coordinate 7,993, forward strand.
GCGCGTCACCGACGAGATCACCCAGATCCTCCGTCAGCGGCACCGGCTCCCGGATGGCGTGGAGAACGACTTCCGCGTGCGCAGTCAGGAGGAGTTTCGCGCGATGCAGCAGCAGGTGTTCGGGGTGCTGGAGGTGCTGCTGCTCAGCATCGCCACCATCAGCCTGCTGGTCGGAGGCATCGGGGTGATGAACATCATGCTGGTGTCGGTCGCGGAGCGGACCCGGGAGATTGGGATCCGGATGGCGATCGGCGCGCGCGAGCTCGACATCTTGCTCCAGTTTTTGTTGGAGGCGGTGCTGCTCTGCTTGCTCGGGGGCCTGGCGGGCGCGCTGCTGGCGGCGCTGGCGGTGGGTGGGTTCGGGCAGCTGACGGGTTGGGACATGCGGGTCAGCTGGCGCGCGCTGTCGGTGGCGCTCGCGACCAGCAGCGGCATCGGGGTGCTGTTCGGCTTCCTGCCGGCGCGGCGCGCGGCGGCCCTGGATCCTATCCAGGCGCTCGGGCGCGAGTGATTAGGTCAGGGACGCTGACGTGCGGTCAGTGTGCCGTACGGGCTACTTGAGCGCCTTGGAGCGCTGAAGCTACTTGAGCGCCTTGGAGAGCAGATCTCCCAGGGTGCCGAACTTGCTCTCGGCGGCGACCTTCTTGCGGTAGTCGCGGTGCGCCTGGCGCTCTTCGTCCTCGAACAGGGCGCGCACGCTGAGCTTCGGCTCGCCGCGCTTGGGGTCGATGTCGATCACCTTGGTGCGGAGCTTGGTCTTGGCGGGGAAGGCCTTACGAAGATCCGTGCCGCGCTCGGTGCCGGTGTGGCCCGCGGGGATGAAGCCGCGCGCGCCGCGGCCGGTGGCGCCGAGCACGCGGACGACGACGCCTGAGCTCTCCGTCTTCACGACCTCCACATCAAGCGCGCCGCCCTTGACGATTTTCTGAGGGGCTTCATCCGCCTGGGCGCCGGTGGGGGCCGGGTGGAGCGCGAGCTTCTTGTGGCGGCGATCGAAGTTGTGAATCGTCACCTCGATCTCTTGCCCCTCCTTGAACAGCTCGCTTGGGTGCTCGATGCGGGTGAGCGACATGTCCGCCACATGCATCAAGCCCTCCACGCCCTCCGCTAGCTCAATGAAGGCGCCGAAGTCAGTCAGGCGCAGCACCTTGCCCTGCTGCCGGCTGCCCTGCGGGAACTTCGCCTTGGCCTCCGCCCAGGGGTCTTGAATCAGCGCCTTGCGGCTCAGCCAAATCTTGCCGCGCTCGTCGATCTTGGCGATTTGCACCTCGATCTCTTCGCCCGGCTTCATCAGCTCTTCCATGCGGGCGCGTGGATCGTGGCTGGCCTCGCTGACGTGGACCAAGCCCTCCAGGTGCTCGGCCTCTGGCAGCGCGATGAACGCGCCCCACTCCACCACCGTGCGCACCACGCCCTTCATGACTTGACCCTCGGTCAGCGTCTCGAGCGCCTGCTTGCGGCGGGCGTGCGCCTCTTGCTCAAGCATCGGGCGGCGGCTCACGACCACGTCGCGCCCGCCCTTCTCAAACTTGACGACCTTGAACTCAAGCGCCTGCCCCAGCATCGCCTCGAAGTGCGCGCGCGACGGGTGCAAGTCGATGCCGCTGGCTGGCGCGAAGGCGCGCAGCCCGCCGAGGCTCACCTCCACCCCGCCGCGGATGACGCCGGTGATGAGGCCAGTGACCAGCGTGCCGTCCTTCAGCGCGGCTTCGAGCGCCGGCTTGATCTCCTCTTCGCGGAGCGGCTTCCTCGTGAGCACGACCAGCCCACCGCGCGCGCCGTCGTTGTGCACGCGGGCGACGAAGCGATCGCTCACCTCGGGGATGAGATCGTCCGGCTCCATCTCGCCGCGATCGAAGATGGCCAGCGCCTTACCCGCTAGGTCCACCATGATGGCGTGCTCAAGCACCGCCGTGACCTTGCCGAACACCTCTTCGCCCAGGTGGAAGGGGGCGCGGTCAGTCGCCGGGCGCGCCGTGGACTCAGCCCCTGCGCTTGGCTTCTTCTTGCGCTTCTTGCGGCGGCGCTTCTTCTTCTCGCCCTGCGCCTCAGATGGCGCGCCCTCAGCGACGTTCCCGTCAGCTGCGCTGTCTGCCGCGGCGCCACCCTCAGCGGGCGCGGCGCCACCCTCAGCGGGCGCGGCGCCGTCCGTGGTGGGCGCCTCAGCGGCGCCTTGCGCCTCAGTCATTCCTTCATGGGAACGTGCGCTCACATCGGGTGCAGCAGCCTGCGCGTCGGGTGCAGCAGCCTGCGCGTCGGGTGTAGCGGCGCTCGCCGCCGTCGCCTCAGCCAACGGCGCGGCCTCAGCGGGGCTCGCTGCGCTGCTCTGAGTCGCTGCTGGAACCACGTCGGCCGAGGCCCCTCCGCCTGGCTCTGCTGCTTGCGAAGGATCCTGCTCTTGATTGTTTTGAGACGCCATTATCCTGACCCGAGGTTCTGCCGGCTATAACGCGGCTTGCGGTCGCTGCCAAACTGAGCAACGCGCGCCGCTTCGCGCAGCGGGCGCTTCTACCTAGCCCAAGCGGCGGAGGGAAGCGCGCCCTTTCCGTCCGGGTCCAATTCGTGGCGCTTGAGTGAGTGAGCGAGGGTGGGGGCTGGACGGCACCGCGCGGAGGAGCATCGCGAGCGCGCCCTCTTCAAGATCAGCGCGTGACCGGCAGGCGCCGGTTCTGACCCCCGCTGCGGTCGATCTCAAAGCCCTCGCCAGCGCGGCCGTCCTCAGCGGAGTCGCACGCCGCCATCAGCCGATCGGCCACGGCCATGAACGCCTCTGCGATGGCTGAGCCAGGTGAGGCCTGCACCACGGGCGTCCCCGCGTCGCCCCACTCGCGCACGCTGGGGGTGATGGGGAGCTGCCCGAGCAGCTCCGCCTCGGCAAAATCGGCTATTTTCTGGCCGCCGCCGCTGCCGAACAGCTCGTGGCGCTGCTCGCAGCCATCGCACACGAAGTAGCTGTAGTTCTCCACCACGCCGAGCACGCGGATCCCCACCTTCTGCGCCATCGACACGCTCTTGTAGACGTCCTGCAGCGCGACCTCTTGCGGCGTGGTGACCACCACCGCGCCCGTCGTGCTGACGCGCTGAGCCAAGGTGAGCGCGACGTCGCCGGTGCCGGGCGGCAAGTCGAGCAGCAAGTAATCCAGGTTGCCCCAGGCGACGTCCTTCAGGAACTGGAGCAGCGCGCCGTGGAGCATGGGGCCACGCCACACCACGGCGCTCTTCGGGTCGTCCAAGAGGAAGCCGATGCTCATCAAGAGCACCCCGAAGCGCTGGAGCGGCGTGATGCGCTCGCCGTTGCTCTCAGGGCGCCCCGCCACCCCGAACATGGTGGGGATGCTGGGGCCGTAGATGTCCGCGTCGAGCACGCCGACGCGCGCGCCGCGGCGCTTGAGCGCCAGCGCCAGGTTGGCCGCGACGGTGCTCTTGCCGACGCCACCCTTGCCGCTCATCACCAAGATGACGTGGCGCACGCCGGGCACAGGATCGTCCTTGGCGACCTGGCGCCCGCTCGCCTCCACCTGCCAGTCCACGCTCACCTGGCTGACGCCTTCGAGCGCCGCAAGCGCCTCATGGATCTTGGCGGCGAGCGGCTCCTTGCCGTCGTAGGTGGGGTTCTGGATCTTGAGAGGTACTGTGACCTGACCACCGGCGGCGCGGACGCGGCCAAGCATGCCGAGGTCGGCGAGGGTGCGGCCCAAGCCGGGTACCACCAGCTGGCTCAAGATCTGCGTAGCTCGTTCTTCAAGGCTCGACATGGCCCGCGGACGGTACTGCTAGGCTGCGGCGGCGCAAGCAAAGAGCGCGGTCAGTTTGTCGCGGGTGGTTAGACAAAAACGCGATCGGCGCGCCCGAGAGCGCGCCGATCGTGGGCTGTGCCCCGCCTGGGCTCAGCCGCCGCTGGCGCTGCCGCTCGCGTCAGCGCTGGCGTTGACCGAGACGCTGACGGAGGCGGACGCCTGCACGGAGGCCTGTGCCTGGGCGGTGATGTTGGCGCCGAACTTCGCCACGCAACCCACTGAGCCGACCACCTCAGCCGCGACGTCGATGAAGCTCTCACCGACGTTGGCCGCAGCCTCCACCACCAGCTCACCCTGCGCCACCACGTTCAGCAGCGCGGGCAGGTTGGCCTCTAGGGAGGCGACGAACTCCGCGTCGATGTCGCCGCTGAAGTTCAGCTTCACCTTGGGCGGGGTGCACTCCGCCTTCAGGCTCGCCTGGCCCTTGCAGCCCGCCTGGCAGTCTGCGTCCAGGTTGCACTCCGGCGGGGTCAGCTGGGCGCGGCACTCGGGCAGCGAGGCGGTGCCCTTGCACTCGCCCTTGCACTTCACGTTGACGCCGCAGTCGATCTCCGCGTTCGCCGCCAGCTTGCAGCTGCCGGTGCACTTGCCCTCGCAGGTGGCGCTGGCCGCAGGCTTGCTGCAGGTACCCTGGCAGGTGCCGCTGCAGGTGCCAGCGCAGTTGCCCTCACCATCCTCCGCGCTGCAGGTGCCCTCGCAGGTCCCCTCACAGGTCCCCTCGCAGCCGCCGGTGACGGTGCCTTCGCAGCTGCCTTCACAGGTGCCCTCGCACTCGGCCGCGAGCTCGGCCGAGCCCTCACAGGTGGCGCCGCCGGCGCAGCTGCCCTCGCAGCTGACGCTCAGCTCGCCGGGGCTGCAGCGGGCCTCAAGCGACCCGGGGGTGCAGCTGCCCTCCACGCTGCAGCTCGCCTCACAGTTCAGCTGCGCTTCGGCCGCGATCGTGCACTTGCCACCCTCGATGGTGAGGCTGACGCTGCCCGCTGCGGAGAAGTTGGCGCTGATCACCGCGGAGGCCTTGCCGCAGGCGTCTTGCACCGCGGAGTCGGGCGACTCACGGGTCACCTCCTCCACGCTGTCGTCGCCACCAGCAGCGGCGATTGAGCGGCAGGCGGCGCCCACGGAGACCTTCATGTCCCCAGCGACCTGAACCAAGGCCTCAGCCGCGGCGGTGAGCGCCTCGACCTTGACGGTGATGCCTGCGCCGCAGTTGGTCGGGTCGAGATCG
>CAYQAC010000008.1:13024-43537 GCA_964415255.1 uncultured Polyangiaceae bacterium
CGTCAGCGGAGCAGCCACCTGCCAGAGCAGCGGCGGAGATGAGGATGGGGGCACCGAAGAGCCGTGCGCTGCGGAATTTCTTGGACATTAAGCACTCCTTAGTGGGGTTCACGGGTTGCCCCGTGGGGTGGCCATGGTTAGGCCTGGGTGGTTCGACCTGTGGGCGGTCTTGGGTTGAAACGGATGAAGCTTAGCCTAGCTGGCTCCCGCCAGCCGCGGCGCGTACGACGGAGCAGCCCGAGCCGCGATGCAGAGGCTAACGCGCTTCTTGGCTTGAGGCCACTTGCTGAATGGGGGAACTCGGTCCAGGTATTCGCTAGCACATGAATTCGGCCGTGCGGCCGGACCCCTCAATGTGCCCCCTGAACGCGGGCTCTTGAGGCATCAGAGCCCGCCGAACGCGGGCTCCTTGAGACACCGAGCCGCCGAACGCGCGCCCGTCAGCGCTTCCAGCAGCCTAGCTGAGGTGAGCTGAGCGGGTTGGTGTTGATGTTCGCGGCCAAACAGCGGTTGCTCACGATGCTGCCCTCGCCGCGCACGCACAGCATCTGCAGGCCATCGGGCGTGGTGGGGCAGCCCCCGCCTGCGCAGGTTCCAGGCACGTTGGAGTCCGGGAGGCCCTCACAGGAGCACTCCACGCTCAAATCCAGGCAGTAGCGCTCACCTGTGAAGGTGCTGGAGTTGCAGAACGCGTGCGGCCCGCAGTCCCCGTCATTGGCGCACGGCTCACAGCCCTGCCCGGTGCCCTTGCACGCCCCGAAGCGGTGGCCGCAGGTGGCGTAGCCGAGGTCCGTGTCGAACACCTTGCACTCGCTGGCGGTGCCCCAGGGGCAGGAGTCAGTCCCCTGATCGCAGGCCACGGTGCACACCTTGCCCCCGTCGGGCCCCTTGGCGCACACCTGGCCTGGCTTGCCCAAGCAATCTTCGTGCGTCTCACACTCATGGCAGTAGCTGTTCCGCACGCAGGCGTTGCGCATCAGGTTGACGACGCCGCACTCATACTGCCGCCCAGCGCCGATGTTCGCGTCGGCGATGCAGCCCAGTCCAGACTCCCCCTCAATGCCTGGGCAGCTGTCGGTGCAAGGCGTGCCGCCGATGCGGATCCGAGCGCAGTGGAAGCCGGTGCCGCAGTCATTGTCAGCCTGACAGTCTAGCTCGGTACAGTAGCTGTCTAGATCGCCCTCGCCCTGCGAGCGGCACACGAAGCCATCAGCGCACTCACTCAGGCCGTTCGGGCAGGAGCTGCCGTACTGGCCAGGGCCGCGCTTTTCACCGCTGGGCGCCGCGGTGCAGCGGTTCACGGTGCCGCCGTCGGCGTCCACCGCGCCGGGGCTGCATAGGCCGCCTTCACACTGCGAGTGCTCGGTGCACAGCGCCTGGACGCAGCTGTTCTCGATGCAGCGGTACCCCGGGGTGAGCTCACAGTCGCGGTTGCTACTGCACGGCCCCGCCTTGCAGTAGCCGCCTTGGGGCAGGCTCTCGTGAGTGGCGCACAGCTCCCCCGTGGCGCACTCCGTGGCAGCGGCGGTGCACTGCTTCACGCAGGCATTTTCCACGCACTCAAAGCCGCCCTGGTAGTCGCAGGTGGCCCCACCGCAGGGCGCCGCTTGGCAGTGCCCCCCAGCGTTCTCATCCACGCAGCGCTCGCCGCTTCGGCACTCCTTGAGATCGGTGCAGCGCTTGAGGCACTGGTTGCCTAGTGTGGTGGGGGTGCACTCGAAGCCGCGCGCCTCATCACAATCAGCCGGCGCCTCACACGGCTCGTGCTGCCCGGTGCGACCTTCGCGCAGTGGCAGGCAGTGCTGCTCAGTGCCCTCGGGGAACAGAATCCCCACGCAGTTGGTGCCGATTTCGCAGTCGCTCTCGGTGGCGCACGGCGGGCGACAAGCGGGGACACCCGTCGCTAAATCCGCGACGCAGCGGTTGCCATCCGCGCAGGCGGAATCCGTGCAGGCGGCGTAGCAGCGCCCCTGGATTTCCACACCGTCACAGGTGACCTCACCGGAGGAGCAGCCCACGGCCACCAAGGGCAGCGCGAACGCGGAGCCCGCCACCAAGGCGAGTCGGAGCCAAGGGAAGCGCGCCAGGGTGGAGCGCCATGAGGAAGGACGAGGGGATAAGCGAGGCTGCGACATGAGCCCCGCTGTTCTACCCCGACTTGCCGGCCGCTCAAAGCTGGAACGCCTGGACGGTACCTCCACGGCTGACCTCCGGCGGCTGATCTTCGCGCGCTTGACGCCGGAGCCAACCGAAGTACGCTCGCTTGAACCGTGAGGAGTGCCTGATGCGTCGTGCGAGCCTGCTTTTAGTCCCCTTGTTGTCTTTGGTGGGTCTCGCCGCGTGCGCTGGTGAAGACGAGGCCATGGATGTGGTCCCGCTCGACCAGGGGCGCGAGGGTGGCCCGGTTGGCGGCACGGGTGGCGGCGGTGGCGCAGGAGGCACTGCTGGCGTGGGTGGCAGTGGCGGCACCGGTGAGGTGGACGTGCCGAAGCACCTCGCGCCGTACCCTGCAGGTCCTTACGGGGACAACCTGGGCTCCATCCTCGCGAACCACGAGTTCATCGGCTGGAGTAACCCCGCGGCGGTGGAGTACGACGTCGAGCAGATGGAACCCGTCTGGATGAGTGACTTTTACGATCCGGACGGCAGCAAGAACATCAAGCTCTTGATGATCAACTCCTCGGCGCAGTGGTGCCCGCCGTGCCGTCAGGAGTACCGCCATTTCCAGAACAACGGCACCTTCGCGGAGTACCGCGAGCGGGGCGTGATGTTCCTCGGCTCGCTGATGGAGAACAACGCCAACGAGTCGCCGCGCTACGTCGACGCGCGCGCCTGGGTGTCCACGTACAAGGTGGATTTCCCGTTCGTCATCGACACCTCCTTCAAGCTCGGCGGCTTGTTCACGATGGACGCCATCCCGAACAACACGCTGATCGACACCAAGACCATGAAGGTGATCCGCCTGATGCCGGGCGGGGACACTCAAGGCATGCTGCGCATCATCGACACGGAGCTTCAGAAGCGTCAGTGAGGAGCCGTCAGGTGAACTCACAGTTGACGCTGAGCTCACGGTTGAGGCCTTCGGGTAAGCTCGCGCTCGGTTGGGTCGGCGCGTTAGCGCTTGGTTTTTGGGGGGTTGGTTGCGGCGGTAGCCAACCCACGGCCACGCAGGTGCCCGGGGCGGGGGACGCTGACGCGTCCGGCGCGCCCGCCGGGGATCCGAGCGGCGCCGCGGTCAGCCCGGCCGCGTCGGGTGATTCGTCAGCCAAACCGACCGGCGCCCGCCCCCCCGATTTCGAGCTCGACACGCTGGACGGCAAGCGGGTGCGCCTGAGCGATCACCTAGGCAAAGACGTCGTCCTGATCGACTTCTGGGCCACCTTCTGTGATCCGTGCCTCGCGGCCATGCCGCACCTCGACGAAATCTACCAGAAGTACCGCGGGCGCGGCTTCGTGGTGCTGGGCGTCTCCATCGACGGCCCGGACGCGCTCGGACTGGTGCGCACGGAGGTCTCCAAGCTCCGCGTCACCTTCCCCATCTTGCTCGACACCGAGACGCGCGTGGTCGGCCTCTACAACCCCAAGACGAGCGCGCCGTACAGCGTGCTCATCGGGCGCGACGGCCGCATCATCACCAAGAAAGAGGGCTACGTCACCGGCGACGCCGACGCCCTCGAGAAGGACATCGCCGCCGCCGTCGCGCGCTAGCGTAGCGGCGCTTCGTGTTCGCTCAGGGCGGGGCTTCAAACGGCTCAAACCCGCCATTCGCCGACGAGCGACTGCGGCGCCGGGCCGCGCGTCACGGCGCTACCAACCCCCTCCCCCAAAAAAGGGTAGGGGGCAGCTCCGTCATCGCGCGCCAACTAAAAGCGCAGTCAGCGGTGAGTTCTGACGCCCTCGAAAAGGATGTCATGGGCTCTCTAGGGGCGGGTTTCAAACCCGCCCGCGCCAACTAAAAGCGCACCGTGGCGTCGAGGCGGGCGCCCTCGAAGGGGGGGAACACGCGGCACACGCCGCCGACGCAGCGCAGGCTGCCGCGACGTTGACCGACGAACAGGCTGACGCTGGAGGCCGAGTCGAATCGGTAGGTGGCCTGACCATTGAAGTAGAGGGTGACGTCAGGTAGCTCGGCGTCCGGCGCGGGGTCGCTCGCCGCCGCGAACAGCTCGTTCGAGTTGTACTCGACGCCCATCGCCAGCGAGAGCTTTGACGCGAGCTCCACGCCGGTGAGGTGCTGGCCCTCCCACCAAGGCTCCACGGGGCCGCCCAGCGTCTGTTGGCGCCGGCGGTGCCAGCCTTGAAACTGGAGCGAGTAGGGGCCGTCGATGTGGCGGATGACGTCGTAGCGGAGGTAGCCCTCTTGGTAGGCAAGATCCGTCGCGCTGCCGTCAGAGCGCGTCAGCTCGCGCCCGGCGGTGTCGTGGCGGCCACCCAGCGTGACGCTCGCGCGGCTCTTACGCCCCTGGCTCGTCAGCTCGGCGCCCAGCGCGGCGTCCCACACCCGGTTCACCTTGTCCTCGCCGGTCTCGCAGCGGTCGTTGCTCGCCGACTCGCTGAAGGAGTTGTAGTGGCCGAGCCACGCGAAGAAGGACTCATCGCGCGTGGCGTGGAAATCTGTCTTCACGCGGCCACCGCTGACGCACACGTTGAACGACTCGAACTGGGTGTCGTTGTAGAACGCCTCCGTGGTGGGCGGCGCATTGTACTGCACCAGGTTGTACTCGCGGGCGCGGTTCAAATCGACGTTGGCGCTCAGCGGGAAGAAGCGCCGGTAGTGCTTGCCCTCAATCAAGATGGAGAACGGGTCCATGAACAAGCTCACGCTGCCGTAGAGCGCGTGCCCTGGGTCCACGTGCTCGGCGCCCTGCAGGCTCTGCACCGCCGCCTCGAAGTACGCCGCGCCCAGCTCCCCCAGGCGCGGCAGCTCGAGCGACTGGGAGCCAACGAATATGTCAGAGCTCCTGACGACATCGGCGTTCAGCGCGTCTTGGCGGATCAGCATCACCGCCTGGGTGCCGAGCTTCACCCCGGGGGGCGCCGCCTCGATTTGCGCGCCGAGCAGCCGGTCCGGAGCGTAGGTGGCGCGCGGTACCGGCGAGAAGTCGGTCGCCACGTCGCGCGGCATGCCCGCCTCCGTGATGGACAGGAAGCCTGGCGTCACGTCTGAGGTGACGCCCAGCACGCGCCCGCTGGCGTCGTCTATCCTGAGCGGGTTCAGCTCACCGCCGAGCAGCGTGAGCTTGAGCCGCGCGTCGCCGGCGTCAAGGTAAGAGGTGGCGCGCGCGCCGCGCAGCGTGACGTCGCTGGATAGTTCGTCGAGCTTACGGATGCTGAGCACCAGGCCTCGCCCAAACTGGGCGTAGAAGTCCCCCAGGGTGAGCTCGACGTCCCGCGTGGAGTAGCCCACGTAATACTTCGCGGGGTAGGTCCAGTTGATGTAGCGGTTCGTCAGCTCCCCGCCGCTCTCATAGAAGCGCTGGCGGAAGTAGTCGGCGGGGGAGCTCGCGGCGGGATCCAGCGGGCGTGGGCGGGAGCGCTCCAGCTCGGCGGCGATGTCGACCGGGTTCGGGCTGGTGTAGAACCAGGCGGTGTCGAGGCGCAGGCCGAGCTGCCAGCTGCCCGCGCTGGCTTGGACATTCAGGCGGTTATAGAGCATGCCCCAGTCGTCGTTGGCGAGGCGGGTGACGTCGTTGGGGCGCGCGTCGCGGTTGTCCGCGTTGTAGAGCACGCTGGTGGCTTGGGTGACGTCCACCTGGACCAGCTCATCGCCCAGCGCGCCCGCCTCGAAGGCGAAGGCAGGCAGACTGACGAGTAGCGGGCTCGCCGCGAGCGCAGCTGCGAGCGCCCTCACTCAGCGCCCCCGGGCGGCGAGCTCCGCCTCGATGAACGGCCACACTAGGCCCTCACCGGTGACCTTCAGCAAGATTTCCATCGTCTTGAGGTCCACCACCAGGTTGAGCGGCGCCGTCTCCGCGCGGGCGAAATCGCCCATTTGGTACTCTGGGTCGAGCGCGAAGGGGAAGCCGACCTCAAACTGCTGCGCCCACACCTTGAGGTGCTGGGTGGTGGCGGGGCGGCTCTGCGCGTCCTGAAACAGGGTGCTGAAGATCACCACGCCGCGCGGGCCGTACTGCGCGAGCCGGGTGTCGAGCTCCTCGTGCTCGATGCGGCAGGCCTGGCACCAGATGGCCGCGGTGTTGAGCAGCAGCAGCTCGCGCGGCTGACCGTCTGCGTCTTCACCTGTGGGCGCGTAGAAGCTCGCCAGCTCGAGCGGCTCAGCGTCGAGCCGCTCAAGGTCGTAGCCCACCGCCTTGGGGTCGCTCCAACCGACGTTGAAGCGGTAGTTCTTGATCAGGGTGCCCTGCGTGGTGCCGTAGGGCCCCGCGGGGTAGCTCAGGCTGCTGGTGCCGCCGCTGCCCCCAGAACCATTCAGGTACTCTGACGGGATCTCTGGGGTGTTCGAGCCGCAGCCGGCGGCGAACAGCGTGAACAGCAGGGCGCCGGTCCTAAGCGCGGTCACGGCTTCCTGCGGATCCCGAAGACGCTGAGGTAAGGGATGCCTTGACCCTCGGCGGTGACCACCGCCGCGCCGTCCGCTGAGACGACGCCGTCAGACACCTTGGCCCAGCCAGCATAGGGCGCCCACTCTTCCTCCAGCGAGACGCCGTGGATGAAGAACTCGACCTCGGTGCCAGCCGCCCAACCCTCGCTGTTGGGCACGCTGAGCGACGCGTGGGGGCAGAAGGTGGTCTCCACCGGGGTGGTGCCCACCAGCAGCTCAAACCCAAGCGCCTGGTCCACCGCGATGGGCGCCTCGCTGGGGGCGAACACGACCGCGCGGAACTGGTGCTCGTCCTCCTCCATGTACGAGAGGATGTCGATTTGCACCCTCGCGTCCTCAGCCAGGCCAAGCTTCACCCCGTGCGAGCTCGCGCCCACACCGGGCACCATCGGCTGCCCAGAGCCAGGGGGGTCGATGGGGATGATGGTCACGGTGTCGAGCGCGTGGACCGCGCCCGTGGGCAGCAGGTAGGCGAACTTCGCGTAGCGGAGCCCGTCGCCGTACTTGAGCGCCGGCTGCTTGATGGGCTGCCCTGGGGAGATCCCGGTGACGCACACCGGGGTCCCCAGTGAGTCGTTCTGACAGGTGGCGAACACGCCATCATCGATGGTCTGGCCGTTGATGCAGATGTCCTTGCCGCACACCTGGGTCAAGACGCCCGTCGCTGGCGCGCCGCTCGGCGTGATGAGGCGCCCGGTCACGTTGTCGATCTGTTGGGGTGTCCCCTCGGTCTCGAAGCCCGGCCCCGCTGCGCACTCGGGGCCCCCAGCGCCGCTGCCTCCCACGCCACCTACTGCGCCGCTACCGCCAGCCCCGCCGGTGCCGCCCGCTGCGCCGCTGCCGCCGCTGGCTCCGCTACCGCCGCTGGCTCCCGTCCCGCCGCTGCCCCCCGCGTTGGGATCGCTCTCACTGGAGCAGGCGAGGGCGGTGAGGCCTAGGGTGAGGCTCAGGGTGATCAGGCTGCGATGCATAAGTCCTCCGCGCGGACCATAGCACGAGCACCCGGCCCGGGAGGACGGATGTCGCGGCTTGGCCGCCGCTGCCAGCGGCTGCTCTGACGGCTGTTGAGCCCCCCTCACCCTGGGGCGGGTGCCGTGCGTCGCTTGAGCTTCGGCCGCCCCTCAGTTGACCAGCGCGCTGATCTGCGACCGCAGGGTGGCTTCGTCCCCCGCGTTGAACCCCACGTGCACGTAGCGCACGATGCCCGCGCGATCGATGAGGTAGCTGGTTGGCATGGTCGGCGGATCGTAGTCCTTCGCCACCTGCTGCCCCTCGTCCCAATAAACAGGGAAACTGACGTTTGTCTGCTCCCGGAAGGCCGCGATGCCCTTCGACTCCTCGTCCTCGCTGACGGCGATGATCACCAGGTCATCGCCGTACTCCTTGGCGATGGCGTCGTACACCGGGAACGAGTCGCGGCAGGGCTCACACCAGGTGGCCCAGAAGTCCACCAGGGTGACCTTGCCCTGCGTGTGGCTGGGGCCAGCCACTGCCTCCCCACCGAACTCGGTGAGCTCGAAGGCGGGGGCAGGCGCACCCACCAGCGGGTGATCCGCCCCGTGGGGATCCGCGGCGGAGAGCCCCTTCTGGCAAGCGGGCAAGGTGAGCAGGGCGCTGGCGATCAGCAGGCTTCGCATGCCCGGATGATTGGCGGGCAGCGCTTCGCTTGGCAAGCGTGAAGATGCCTTGCCAAGCGGCTCAGTTGCGCTTCTTGATCACGAACTCGACGCGCCGGTTCGTGTCGCGGCCGGCCTTGGTCTTGTTGTCAGCGACGGGCTGATCTTGGCCATACCCAGCGGAGGTGAGCCGCTCAGCGGCCACGCCCTTCTCCACCAGGTAGTTTCGTACGGCGTCCGCGCGCTGCTGACTCAGCGTCTTGTTCTTCTCCGCGTTGCCGCGATCGTCGGTGTGCCCCTGCACCTCGAGCAGCGCGATGGACTTGTAGCGGACCATCAGGCCTGCCACCTCGTCCAGCACCGCAAAGCTCTTCTTGTCGGCAATTTTAGCGGAGTTGGTCGCGAAGTTCACTGAGCCGGTGAACTCGATCTTCTCTTGGGTGACCTTGGCGAGCGGCGGGGGCGCCGGCTTACCACCAGGCGCGACGTCAGGGCAGCCGTCCTCATCCTGGTAGCCGTTCATCGTCTCCGGCTCGTCGATGCACTCGTCCTTGTCGTCGGGGATGCCGTCCCCGTCGTTGTCAGGGTCCGGGCAGCCATCTGTGTCCTCGAAGCCGTCGGTGTCCTCTGGCTCATCCGGGCACTGATCGCGTGAATCGGGCACGCCGTCCCCGTCGCGGTCGGCTTCGTCAGGGCAGCCGTCTTCATCCTGGAAGCCGTTGATCGTCTCTGCCTCGTTCGGGCACCTGTCCTGATCGTCAGGGATCCCGTCTTTATCGTTGTCGAGGTCGGGGCAGCCGTCGGTGTCCTCGAAGCCGTCCGGATCTTCCGGCTCGTTCGGGCACTTGTCGTCGACATCGAGGATGGTGTCGCCGTCGTTGTCGAGGTCGGGGCAGCCATCGCTGTCCTCGAAGCCGTCGCGATCTTCAGGCTCCGTGGGGCACTGGTCTTCATCGTCCGGGATGCCGTCCCCGTCGCGGTCGCTCAGCTCTTGCGTGAACATCACGCCGATGAACGCGCGCACCTTCGGCACGCCCACGCCCTGGATCACCCCGGTGCCAGCGCCCGCGCTCAGCGCGAACTTTGAGCCGAGGGGCGTGACTTGAATGCCGCCGTCCACCTCGAGGGAGTTGGTGCCGTTTTTAGCGCTGAACTTGGTGGCGCCAAAGCCATCCGCGATGACGCGGAACACCGGGCTCACGCGGAAGCCGCCGGCTATGCCATAGCGAAACTCGGGACCGAGCTCGGTGTTCCCCACGCGGCCCGAGCCGCGAAACACACCCGCCAGGTTCCCACCAAAGGAGAACGGCCCCTCTGAGCCGTCGAAGATCCCGCGCAGCCCAACCGTCGGGGTGGCGTCGCCGATGTAGCTGCCCTCAGCGGTCATGTTGCCGGTGTGCACGGTGCCGAACAGGGCCGCGCCCAGCACGAACGGATCTTTCAGCTCGCCGTAGGCGCGCGCCTTGACCTCCACCTCCATGTCACCGACGCCCACGGCGTCGATGCCGCTGGGTGTCCCCGAACCCGCCTCTGAAATCCCTTGCCCCTTCACGTAGGTGACCGGCACCCGCAGCCCCAGCTGGATGCGCGGGTGCGGCGTCAAGCTCGCCAGCGCGTCAGCCGTGATGAGGCTCTCCACCACGCTGACATCACCGCTCTGGATCGCGTTGGGTGCGTCGCAGTTCGTCTCGCTGAGGCAGCTACGGAGCACGAACGGCTGATAGCCGTAGTTGACGAACAGCCCCGCGCTCCACGCCATCTCTCCGTCAACGCGCGCGCCGCGCGTCGTGAAGAAGTTGCGCGGCCCAGGCGCGGGGTTGAAGCGCTGCACGGTGAACTCGTCCTCCACCGCCTGAGCGTTGGCCGTGGCGGGGGCGCCGAGGCCAGCGGCAGCCAGCCCTGCGGCGACGAACAAGCGCAGGCGGCGTGAGGTGGTGCAGGCAGAGGAGGCGACCACGGAGGGAGGGGGCTTGCGCATGTTCCAATTCCAGCTTCGGGCGACAGCCCAAGACAAACACTAGGCTAGGCTACCCGCGCCCTCAGCCGCAACGGTTCTTTCAAGCGGGCGCGAGTTCCTGCAGGAGCACGAGCCGAGGATGACAAGCACCGATGCTCGTCCTCAAATCAGCGACTAGTGCGCCGAGGAGGGGAGCCGCAGCGCGCGAAGCGCCTGGGAAACGCTGCATCTCCAGGCATGGGGCGCTTTTTCCGGGCTCGTGTGGCGGCAAACGGATCGTGCTCTAGGCGGGCGCCGTGCAGCGCGGTGCCAAACCCCCAAACCCCGATCCTGACGACCTGCACCTGGCCCTTTCGTGCCTTGGCCATGCCGATGCCAGCCAGTCGCTCGCTTGGCTCCCGACCTCGACCCGCAGGAAGCCGAGGCATCGGCCGAGTTCAGGTGGGAAGGGCGAGGTGCTTTAGAGTAGGTTCGGGGGGTGGGTGTCTGCGCTCAGTGCCGGAGTGTGGTGGAGACGGGGGCGCAGTTCTGCCCTCACTGCGGTCGCGGCATGTTACCGCCGGCCGGGCGCATCAGTGATGGGGCGGAGCTCGACCTAGGCTGGGGGAAGGTCGTGGTGGGCACGCGCATCGGTGAGGGCGGTATGGGCGTCGTCCACCGCGGGTGGCTCTACTACAACCCGGACGGGCCACGCGGCGGGGTGCCGGCGCACCCGGTGGCGGTCAAGGCGCTGCACCCGGCGCTGCGTGGGCGGGCGCGCCCGCGGCAGTTGTTCTTGGATGAGGCGCTCGCGCTTGAGCGCCTGAGCCACCCGAACATCGTGCACTTCTTCGGGTTGGCTGACGATGGTCAGCAGCTGGCGATCGTGATGGAGGTGGTGGAGGGGCAGGCGCTCAGCGAGATCATCGCGCGCAAGGTCTCAGCGCGCCAAGGGAGCCTGCCGTGCCTGCCCTTCGCGCGCGCGTGGCACTACTTCTCTCAGCTGCTCGGCGCGCTCGCGAGCATCCACGCCATGGGCATCATCCACCGCGACATTAAGCCGGCGAACGTGTTGGTGCGGCGCGATGGGGTAGTCAAGCTGACTGACTTTGGCATCGCGCGGGTGCCGGCGGCGGCGGCGCGAGAGACGGGCGGGATGGCGCCTGGCACGGGCGCTTACATGGCGCCGGAGCAGGTGACGGCGGGGGAGATCGACGCGCGCAGCGATCTCTACAGCGCGGCGATTGTGCTCTACGAGATGTTGACGGGGGTCACCCCGTTCGATCGCCCTGAGCGTAGTGAGCTGATGGTGCGCGCCGCCCAGCTCGAGGAGGTGCCTCAGCCCATCCGCTTTCATGTCTCTAGCGCACCATCGGTGCTCGACCTCTTGATGAGCCGCGCGTTGGCGAAGGACAAGGCGCAGCGCTTCGCGTCAGCGCTAGCGTTCGGTGACGCGTTCAGGGACGCGCTCGGCCTCGACGACGTGGGCTGGGGGGCGCAGCAGCACCTGGCGCGCCACGCGCAGGTGCTCTCGCAGCAGCTCCCGGCGCGCTTGAGCACACCCAGTGAGGCTGCTTCAGGTGGGGTGCCCTCAGGCACGGCCATGCTGGGTGAGGTTGCTGCGGCGGGTGGAGGCGCAGCGACCGCCGCTCAGGCGCCCGCTTCAGGTGGGGTGCCGTCTGGCACCGCCATGCTGGCTGAGGCCGCTCTGGTGGCCGAGGCTGCTCTGGTGGGTGGAGGTGCGGCGACCGCGGCCGATCCGCCGCTTCCCGCTGGAGACGCGCCACCGAGCGTCGCCCGGGACCCCCAGGCGAACCCCTTAAGAACCGCCGTGATCGCCGCCTACGCCAGTTCTGGCCGTTGACACCTGATCTGGCCGCGTGCGATAGCCGGTCGACCTTTGGCCTGGAGATCTGCGAAAATGCACGCCCCGCCGCAAACGCTCAACCGTCTTGCTCGCCTCCCGGTGCTTGCCTGCCTGGGTCGCGCTTCGCTCCTCACCCGCCTGGGTCGCGTTTCGCTCCTTGCGTCGCTGTCCACGTGTGGGGTCGCGCTGACGAGCCTGACGCTCGCCGCCCTCAGCCCCAGCGTCGCGCTGGCGCAGCCCGCTGACGCCGAGGATGAGGAAGCCGAGGAAGAGGCCGAGGAGGAGGAGGCGCCCGCCGCGGCTGAAGAAGAGGAGGAGGCGCCGAGCCCAGGCACGCCGCTCTCCGTCTTCCCCCGCGCGGAGGCTGACCCAACCGCGCTGCGGGCTCAGCCCCCCGTGGCCGCGCCGAAGGAGCCCGAGGGGGAGCGCGTCTACGCGGAGGCCTGGTGGTCCCACGCGCGCCCCGTGCTTGAGCTGCACGGCTACTACCGGCTGCGCGCCGAGCTGTTCCACAACTTCAGTCTGGGCCGCATCGACTCACCCAACTTTGCGATGTGGCCGATGCCCATCGACAACCGCTACACCACCGCGGACAACGTCTACGGCCCGGCGCTGTGCACCGCAGAGGAGTCCGATAGCTCTGGCAGCAGCACGGACGCCACGTATCCATGTAAGAATAAGACTCAGGCCGGCGCCAACATGCGCTTCCGCCTGAACCCGGAGCTCCACATCTCGGACAACCTCCGGATCATGAGCCAGGTCGATTTGCTGGATAACCTGGTGCTCGGCTCGACCCCCATCGGCTACTCAGTGGGGCCGGACGGCGGCGTGCGTCAGCGCAGCGGCTACTCGCCGCTCGGCGCCTTCGACAACACGCAGGAGCCCCCCAGCGCTGGGGTGAACAGCCTGAGCGACAGCATCCGCGTGAAGCGGGTGTGGGGCGAGTACCTCACGCCGGTGGGTCAGCTGCGCTTCGGGCGCATGCCGAGCCACTGGGGCCTCGGTATCCTCGCCCACGGCGGGGACGGCTACGACGACGACTACCAGTCAACGTCGGACCGCATCATGTTCGTCACTGGGCTAAAATCGCTCGACTTGTACTTGGGCGGCGCCTGGGACTTCAGCAATGAGGGCGCCACCAGCGCCTCGCTGGGGAACCCCCAAGGTCAGCCTTACGACCTAGCTCAGCTGGACGACGTCGATCAGTACGTGCTCCTGCTCATGCGGCGCACCAACCCTGAGCTGCAGCGGCTCAGGCTGGCGCAGGGCAAGCTGGTGGTGAACGGTGGCGCCTACGTGGTGCACCGGCGCCAGCTGCTCGCGAACGACCTCTCCACGCCCTCCGGCGTCGGTGAGAATCAGCTCGACATGAGCGCTGACGAGCGCGCCAACAGCGCCTTCGTGCGGCGCGAGGCCGTCGCCTGGATCCCGGACTTCTGGCTTCAGCTGCTCTACAAGAAGTTCCGCTTCGAGATGGAGCTGGCCACCGTCCAGGGGAGCATCGAGAGCAACCAGGCGGGGGACGGCGGCGAGCCGCAGGACATCAGCCAGTGGGGCCTGGCCACCGAGCTTGAGCAGCGCTTGATCGAGGACCGCCTGCGGCTCCAGTTCAAGTTCGGCTGGGCCAGCGGCGACCCCGACGTCAAGGGGATCAGCCCGATCGCGAACGGGCTTCAGCCGCAGTTCGGCGACGACAGCATCAGCACCTTCCGCTTCCACCCGAACTACAAGGTGGACATGATCCTGAACCGGAACATCTTGAACCGGGTGCAGGGCAGCTACTACTTCCGCCCCAGCGTGGACTACGACTTCCTTCGTAAATCCACCGGACAAAAGCTCGGCGGCGGCGCCGCGGTGATCTGGACGCGCGCCAGCGAGTTCATCCAGACGCCAGGCCACGCGCGCGATTTGGGCGTGGAAATCAACGCCAAGCTCTACTTCCAGTCGAAGGACGGCTCGCTCAACGACGACCCGGAGAAGATGGGCGGCTTCTACACCTCCCTGGAGTGGGGCGTGCTGTTCCCGCTCGCGGGGCTCGGCTACCAGGAGCTGGAGGCGGCGAACATCAGGACCACCCTGGGTGACAGCGGCGCGGCTGAGACGTCCACCGCGCAAGTCGTCCGCTGGTACATGGGCATCCTGTTCTGAGACGCTAGGGCCTTCAGGCGCCAGCGCTTTGGGCGCAGGCTGGGGAGGCTTCAGGCGTCACCGCTTTGGGCGCGGGCTGGGGAGCCCCAAGGCGCCTGCGCTCCGGTGGGCAGCGGGCGCCACGCTGCTACTTACTGCGTGAGTGTGGGAGGTGTAGGAGGAACCTTCGGCCCGCGGGAAGGATTTCGGGCCAGGTTGGGGGCGTGCGAGCGTACCCTAGCGGCGCCGGGCACCTGCTCCAGGTTGGAGGTCGCCAGCACGCTGCATCGTGAAGTCCCTGTTCTCCCTCTGCGCGCTCATCCTCTGCCTGGCTTGGTCTGGCCTGGCTGAGGCGAACGTGTCGAAGCTCACGGAGCGGCTCAAGAACGGCGCAGACTTCCGGGTGCGGGTGCAGGCGGCGCTTGAGCTGGGCAAGACGCGCGAGCCCGAGGCGCGCGAGCCCCTGGAGGCGGCGCTCAGCGATGACAACGCCGCCGTGCGCGGCGCGGCGGCGGCGGCGCTTCAGGTGCTCGGGGATCCGCAGGCGCTGCCCGCCTTGAAGCGCAGCCGCAAGGACAAGTCCGGGGCCGTGCGGCGCGCTATTGAAGGGTCCATCAAGGGGCTTGAGGAGCGCAAGCAGCAGGAGAAGAGCGCGGCGCTGCGGGTGACGCTCGGCACCATGACCAGCAAGGTGAAGACCTCAGGGGTTAAGGAGCACCTCGCCAGCACCAGCCGGGAGCGCCTCAGCGAGCTCCCGGGGGTGGTCGTGGGGGGTGGTGACAAGAAGCTGCCCGAGGTGATGGTGACCGGTCGCGTGGCCTCCCTGGAGCGGACGCGGGAGGGCGACCTGGTCGTGGTGCGGGCCAAGGTGGAGTACGTGGTGCACGCGATGCCTGGCCGCACCATCCGTGGGAGGATCTCAGGCAGCGCCTCAGGGAAGGCGGGCGCAAGCGAGGTCAAATCGAAGGCCGCGCTGGCGCGGCTGCGCGCCGAGGTGCTGAGCGCGGCGATTGAGAGCGCGATGCGGCGCGCGCCCGAGGCGCTGCTCGCCGCGACGCAGTAGTCCAAGCAGTGGCCATGGGGGCTGCAGTGGCCAGAGGAGCTGCAGTAGTCAGAGGAGCTGTCTATCGTGCGCAGTCACGCGGTAGTCAGCGTAGTTGACTATTGGGCGCAGCCACGCAGGGGTCAGCTAGGCTAGTGCGCTGAGCTCCTGGCGGTGCTCCCGCTGTTGGCGGTGTGGGAGCGCCGGGCTAAGGTGCCGCCCTGTGCCTCAGCCCGCCATGAAGCCCCGTGTTTTATTCGTCTCGAAGCCCATCGTGCCGCCGTTTCACGATGGCACGAAGTGCCTCGTGCGCGATCTGGCGCAGAGCATGACGCAGGTGAGGCCCGCGGTGATGGGCGAGCTTCAGGGGGTGGATTCGCTCGCGGTGTACTCGGCGCCGGGGCGCTTCACGCCGTCGCTTACCCAGAACGCGCGCGCGGCGCTCTACCTCTTCACCCGCGCGCGCGCGCCGCTCTGGCACTTCGTGTTCGCGCCGAACCCCATGACCAGCCGCGTGGGCGCGTTGGCGCGCGCGCTGCGTCAGGTCAAGGTGGTGCAGACGGTCGCCTCACCGCCGCTCAGCTTTGACGGCGCTGAGCGCTGGCTGTTCGGCGACGTGGTGGTGGCGCAGTCCCACGACACCGCGCGGCAGCTGCAGCGCGCGGCGCAGCGGGGCTCAGGCCGCGCGCCGCGCATTGAGGTGATCCCCCCGTGCGCTGCGCCACCTGAGCGCGCGGATGAGGAGGCGGTGCAGGCGCTGCGGCGCAGCTTGAAGGTCGCGAGCACCGCGCCCATTTTCCTCTACCCAGGGGACGTCGAGACGAGCAGCGCGGCGCTCACCATCGCCACCGCGACGGCCGAGCTCACGCGGCGCGTGCCGGGCGCGGTGGTGGTGTTCGCGTGCCGCGCCAAGACGCCAGCCGCGGCGCCGCTCTTGGCGGCGCTCAGGCGTCGTTTGGATGGGCTCCCGGTGCGCTTCACTGGGGAGCTGCCGAGCGTGCTGCCCTTGGTGCAGACGAGCCGCGCGGTGCTGTTCCCGGTGGACGACCTACGCGGCAAGGTGGACCTGCCCATCGTGCTGCTGGAGGCGATGCACCTCGGGGTGCCGATCATCGCAGCCGCGGGCGGCCCGCTGGACGATTTGGCGCACACCCTGCGCGTGCCACCGAAAGACGCGGGCGCGCTGGTCGCCGCTTGCACGCAGCTGGAGGAGTCCCCTGAGCGGCGTCAGGCGCTGGTCGCGGACGCGAGCGCCGCCGTGAGCGCGCATCACCTGCCGGCGGTGGTCGCGGCGCGCTACGAGGCCCTGTACGCCGAGCTGCTAGCGCGCTGACGGCGCGGCTAGGCTCAGCTCTCGCGCCGCTCAGCTGGCCGGGGACCGATCGCCGCTGCTAA
This sequence comes from uncultured Polyangiaceae bacterium, assembly GCA_964415255.1. Classification (GTDB taxonomy): domain Bacteria; phylum Myxococcota_A; class Polyangia; order Polyangiales; family Polyangiaceae; genus JAHBVY01. Next base: position 29,570 of record CAYQAC010000008.1, read on the forward strand.
GCGACCTCGTTGCCCCGCTGGCCGGGAACGGCTCGCTGCTCTACGGTCTAGCGATGCACACGCCGCCTGACAGCTCAGGAGCGACTCCGCCCGAGTCGCCTGCGTCGCGCGTGAGCGAGGTGGGGCTCGGCGCGGAGGAGAGCCTGGTCGGCCAGCTGGTGGCGGAGCGCTACCGCATCCTTGAGCAGCTCGGTGAGGGCGGCATGGGGGTGGTCTACCTGGCTGAGCACGTCCACATGAAGAAGCCCTTCGCGGTGAAGGTGCTGCACCGCGATCTGACGGCGGTGTCGGAGGTGGTGCTTCGCTTCGAGCGCGAGGCGGTAGCGGCGGGCCTCATCGATCATCCCTGCGTCGCTAAGGCCAGCGATTTTGGGCGGCTGTCTGACGGCAGCTTCTTCTTGGTGCTCGAGTACGTGGAGGGGGAGAGCCTGGCGGAGGCGCTCCGGCGCGAGCGCCCCTTCTCCCAGGAGCGCGCGCTGCTGATCGCTCGTCAGGTGACCGACGCTTTGGCAGCGGCGCACGCCGCGGGGGTGGTGCACCGCGATCTCAAGCCCGACAACGTGATGCTCATCGAGCGCGGCGCTCACGAGCAGGTGAAGGTGTTAGATTTCGGGATCGCCAAGCTCGATCAGGCGGAGGGGCCCGCGCTCACCCAGGTGGGCACGGTGTTCGGGACGCCGCAGTACATGGCGCCCGAGCAGGCGGCGGGGCAGGCGGTGGATAGCCGCGCGGATTTGTACACGTCCGCGATGATCCTGTACGAGATGCTGAGCGGCGTGCTGCCGTTCGACGGCGACGAGGTGGGTGCGGTGCTCGCCAAGCAGATCACGGTGCCGCCGCCGCCGCTACCCGAGGGCATCGACCCGGAGCTGCGCGAGCTGGTCCTGCAGCAGCTCGCCAAGCGCGCGGCCGAGCGGATCCAGTCAGCGGAGGAGGTGCTCACTCGCATGGACGCCATCCTCGCGCGCTGGGCTGAGGAGCCAGGCTCCACCTTGCGGTCGCACCCTGAGATGACGCAGCCCTCGCTCTCAGGGCTGCCTCCCAGGAGCGCGGAGGCCGCGCGCAGTGACACCCTACTGGTGGCGCCCACGCGGCGCCTGCCGGAGCTGCTACGCGCAGGGCCTAAGGCGCCGGTGCCTTACGTCCTGCTCGTGGGCGGCGCCGCCGTCACCTTCATGGCGGGCGCGCTGTTCAGCGCGCTCCTCTTGGGGCTCAGCCAAGGCGCCGCCGAGGTGGCAGCCGCTGAGCCGGTGGCGTCGGTGGCGGCGTCGGTGAGCGCCGCGCCGCCAGAGCTCGGTGCCCAGGTGGCGGCGCTGCTCGCCAGCGCCGCCGCGGGGGATGCTGAGGCGATCGCGAAGCTTGAGGAGCGGCCAGCGGCTGGGCGCGGCGCTCGCGAGTGGCTTGCGCTGGGGCGCGGTCGCACGTTGGAGGGGCGCATCGTGCCGGGCCTAGAGGCCTATGAGCAGGCGCTGAAGCTTGACCCCGCGCTGGCGAAAGATCAGGCGCTGGTCTCGCACGTGCGCGCGGCGGCGGGCCGCGCGGAGAGCGGTAACCTCGCGATCGCCATCGCCGAGCGCCACCTCGGCGGCGCGGGCGCCGATCTGCTCTACGACGTGTGGGTGGCGACCCGGGCGAAGAACGAGCAGACCCAGCTCGCGCGCAGCGTGCTCGCCACGCCTGAGATGCAGGCCAAGGCCAGCCCCGCGCTGACGGCGGCGCTCGAGCTGCGCGAGGCGGCCACCTGTCAGGACTACAAGAAGGCGCTGCCGGCGATCACCCTGCACGGCGACACGCGCACCCTCAGGGTGCTGCAGCGTCTCACCGAGCGGCGCGGCTGCGGCTTCTTGAAGCGCGGTGACTGCTACCCCTGCCTCCGCGGCGACAACGCCCTGAGCGACGCCATCGCCGCCGCCAAGAAGCGCCCCGAGCCGCAGTTCTAGTCCCTGGGGTGGCCTTCGACGTTTTTGGGGGGGGTTGGGGAGCGCCGCGCGGCGCCTCCCGGCGCTACCAAGTCAGTTTAGCTGACGTAGCGGAGCGGAGGGCGGCAGCGCGGGGCGCTGGCCTCACCCCTTCGGTGCCATCAAGAGCAGCGGCTCATCCGCGCGGCCCGTGAGCGCCCCGCGCAGGCGCGCGTAGTCCTCTGAGAGGTAGAAGCCGATGAGCGACGCCACCCGCACCGCCAGATCTTGATAGGCCATGTGACCATCCTCGGTGCGCCGCCCTAAGATCTCCGAGGCGCCGCTCTCCTCCACCCCACCTAACTCCGCGCGGAAATCTGGCCGCGCCAGGAACAAGGCGCGGAGCGCCGCCGAGAGCTGCCCCGACAGCACGAGCCCGGCGCGGTCAGCGCTCAGCTGCATCACGCGGTGCGCCGTGAGCAGGGCCTCGTTGGGCGTCGTGATCACGCTCGGATCCAGCTCGGTGGCCTCGGGCAGGAGCGGCGGCTTACCCGTGTAGCTGACGCGCAGGCGATCGATCGCCTTGGCGCCGCGCAGCAGCCGCGCTGCGTCCCCCGACTTCAGGCGCTGGGTGAGGCGCCCCACGCGGCCTACCAAGGACAGGCCGCGCAAGAGCGGCAGCACCTCGAGCGCCAAATCCAGGCTCTGGCGCCCAGTAGACAGCGCGCCTGCCCAAAGCTCACTCGAGGTGATCCGCGTGTGACCGTAGCGGAGGTGCGCCACCTCCGCGCCGATCACGAAGCGCAGCTCCGCGGCGGACATGCGGTAGGCGGGGTCCTCATCCAGGTGGCGGCCGCCCACCAGCACGAACGGCGGCTTGCCCTCGTAGGCGCGGGTGCCGATACTCTTTTTCCCTCTGGAAATATAGCCCTCCACCCCGGTGACGCCCAAGGCCAAGGAGGCGGCGCTCAGCGCCCGGCTGGCGTCGGTGTCGCGCGCGCTGATGCGCTCACAGTAGTCGCGCAGCACGCCGACGTTCGGCACCTCCACGTCGGCGATGAAGCCCTGGAGCCGGTTGAGGAGCGCGCTGCCCTCGCGCGCCAGCGGGTGCGGGAGCACACCCTCGACCAGGTGCCTCGGGAGCGTGAGGGTCTCTCCGGGTGACGGCGTGGGGCTCGGGCGCAGCCCGCCGGGGCGCAGGCAGGTGAGCGCCTCACGCGCGCGGCGCGCGAGCGGCGCCGGTGCGGCGAGGGCGAGGGCCTCGAGGCGCTCCGGGACCAGCGGCTGCAGGCGCGCGAGCTCGGCCAGCGCCGCGGGATCGGCGCCGGCCTCGTGGGCGCGGTTCAGGAGCTCGTAGAGCTGGATGTGGATCGTCTGCCCACCGACGCCGCGCGTGAGATCGGCGTCTGGCGCGGGGAACAGATCGTCGAGCACCTCGCTCGGCAGCTCATCGACGCGCTCGAGGAGCATGCGTCTGGCCTCTTCACGCCTGCCGGCGAGGATCAGGTGGTCTGCGAGCTGAGCGTCGGCCAGGGCGCGCTCCTCGGAGTTAAGTGAGGGACCCTGACTTGCTTCCGCGGCGCTTCGATGCACCTCGCGGTGCAGGGCCACGGCGAAGGGGCGCGCGCTGAGCTCGCTGGGGAGCTCAGCGAGCAGCTTGAGGGTGGCTTCGCGCGGCGGTCGCCAGCTCGACCAGATCCGCGCGGCGCGCTCGGGGGAGCCCGGCGCCTCGTCGAGGGCGCGCCCCAGCGCCTCGACGGCGACTGCGCGCCCGCGCGCGAGCTCCAGCACGGCGGCCGCGAAGCGCGCCTCGAGCGCCACGTCCAAGTCGTCGTGAGTCGACAGCTTGCTCAAGAGTGGGGTGAAGGCGCCGGTGAGCGCGGGGGTGGTGCTCGCGCGGTGGAGGCGCCACTCGGCGCGCGCCGCGCGCAGGCTCCGCAGCGCGCCTGTGGTGGAGACCACCTTGGTGAGCGCGCCGTAGGCGTCGCGCCAGTCCGATGGAACGCGCCACTCACTGCCTGAGGCCTTGAGCGTGGCGCGCCGCGCGCTCCCGCCCAGCTCGAAGCGGCCCACGTCGACTGGCTCCAGCTTCAGGTCGCCCACCTCGGAGAGGGCGAGCAGCGCCGCGCGGCGATCGGTCAGTAAGAAGCGCGCGGGCGCCTGGGTCTCCTCCAAGATCTCTGAGCGGATCGGCAGCTCAGTCGCGGTGGGGAGCCACGCGAGCAGCGCCTCACCTGGTTCGAGCACCGCCTCCAGCGCCAGCGCCTCCGCCTCGCTGCGCGGCGCGAGCAGCGCCGAGCGCTCTGGGGCAGCCACGGGCACCTCGCGCCGCTCGCGCCGCGCTAAGCGCCCGAGGCAGAGCAGGCGCTTCACGTCCTTCGCGCGCCCCGCGGGGACGCGCAGCGACAGGCCCCCGACCTCCAGTTGGTCAGTGATACGACCGACTTGGTAGCGCACCACAGCGCTCAGCACGTCCACGTGCTGCCCCTCGCTGCGCGAGCGGGCGCCCACCAGCCACCCCCCAGCGTGGGTTCGGCACAGCACGGCGCGCTCACCGCCCAGCTTGCCGCCGAGCTCCACCCGCTGGCTCGGGCGGCCCAGGCCTTGTTCATCCAGGTAGCTCAGGATCTTGTCGGTCACGGCGGGGCAGGGTACCGCGCTCTGCGGTGAGGGCAGGGGATTGCCGCTGAGCGGGCGCGGCATATGGCGAAATAGTGAATAATATCCATGGGTTGTGCGATGTTGGGCGCGGCTGAGGCCACGGGTGCTGGGCGCCCTTTCGGCGCGCGCGGTGAGGTGCCAAACCCCCAAAACCCCGAGCAGCGACCGACCCGCGTCTCACAGGGGCCGCTGACCATGCGGCGTCTGCCTCAGCTTCAAGGGGCATGCTAGAGAAGCCGCCCCATGCCTCAGACCGCCAGCGAGATCCGTCGCGCTTTCTTGGAGTTCTTCGCCGCGCGAGACCACCGCGTGCTGCCGAGCGGCCCCTTGGTCCCGCCGAACGACCCGACCCTGATGTTCGCCAACGCGGGGATGGTCCAGTTCAAGGACCTGTTCACCGGCAAGGAGGTGCGCGACTACCGCCGCGCCACCACGAGTCAGAAGTGCATCCGCATCAGCGGCAAGCACAACGACCTTGAGGCGGTGGGCCCCTCGCCGCGGCACCACACCTTCTTCGAGATGCTGGGGAACTTCAGCTTCGGTGACTACTTCAAGGAAGAGGCCATCGTCTACGCTTGGGAGTTTCTCACCGGCACCCTAGGCATGCCGAAAGATCGCCTGGTGTGCACCTACTTCGCGGGTGAAGACGGCGTCCCCGCGGACACCGAGGCGCGCGATCTGTGGAAGAAAGTCACCGGCTTCGGGGAGGATCGGATCATCGGCCTCGGCAAGGCCGACAACTTCTGGCAGGCGGGGGACACCGGGCCCTGCGGCCCTTCGAGTGAGATCCACATCTACAGCGGCGGCCAAGGCCCGGTGGATTTCAGCACCTTCGGCGCTGACCAAGCGCCGGACGGCGTGGGTTGGATGGAGCTGTGGAACCTGGTTTTCATGCAGTACGAGCGCAGCGCGCCAGGCGCTGAACTCACCGCGCTCCCGCGGCCCAGCATCGACACGGGGGCGGGGCTTGAGCGCCTCGCCTGCGTGCTCCAGGGCAAGACCAACAACTACGACAGCGACCTCTTGCGCGCCTTGGTCGAGCGCGTAGCCCAGATAGTCAATAAGCCTTACCATGGCACGATGGCGCCGGATGACGTCAGCATGCGGGTGATCGCAGATCACGCGCGACTCACGGCGTTCCTGATCTCCGAGGGGATCCTCCCGGATCGCGACGGGCGCCCCTACGTGCTCCGGCGCGTGATGCGGCGGGCCATCCGTCACGGGCATCGTCTCGGCATTGAGCGGCCGTTCCTCCACGAGGTGGCGCTTGAGGTGGCGGCGCTGATGGGTGAGCAGTACCCGCAGCTGGTGGAGCGTAAGGAGCTCATCAACTCGGTGTCAGAGCAGGAGGAGGTGCGCTTCCGGCGCACCATCGAGCGCGGGTTGTCGCTGCTTGAGGACCGCTTCGAGGCGCTGGGTGAGGGCGCGACGCTCCCGGGCGAAGACGCCTTCAAGCTCTACGACACCTTCGGCTTCCCCTTGGACCTCACCCAGGTGATCTGCGCGGAGCGCGGCTACCAGATCGATCTGCCGCGCTATGAAGAGGCGCTCCAGCGCGCGAAGGATCAGAGCCGCTGGGATGGTCAGGGCACACAAGTCAGCGCAGGTTACCATCAGGCGCTCGCGGCGCTCAGCGGGGAGGTGCGCTTCACCGGCTACGAGCGCACGGAGGATGAAGGTACCTTGGTGGCGCTGCTCCGCTCGGGTGAGCTGGTGCAAGCGATCACCCGTGGGGCTGAGCCGGTCGCGCTGGAGTTGGTCTTCGACAGGACGCCTTTCTATGCCGAGAGCGGCGGTCAGGTGGGGGACGTGGGGATCATCCGTATGGATGGCGTGGAGCTGTCAGTGACTGACACCCAGCGGCCGCTCCCAGGCCTGGTGGTGCACTCGGTTATTCTTGAGCCGCATGTTGTTCTTGAGCCGCAGGCTGAGCTTGAGCCGCAGGCTGAGCTTGAGCCGCAGGCTGAGCCTGGCGCTGGGACGCTGCGCGTGGGGAGCCGCGCGAGGCTCGAGGTGTCGCGTGAGCTGCGCGAGGCGACGCGCCGCAACCACTCGGCGACGCACCTCTTGCACCTGGCGCTGCGTCAGGTGGTGGGGGAGCACGCGCAGCAGAAGGGCTCCCTGGTGGGGCCGCAGCGCCTGCGCTTCGACTTCACGAGCGGCGCGCCGCTCAGCCTGGAGCAGCTCCGCCAAATCGAGGACGTGGTCAACGATCGCATCCGGCTGAGCGCGCCGATTCAGACCGAGGTGCTGACGATGGAGCAGGCGCGTGAGCGCGGCGCCATGATGATCTTCGAGGAGAAGTACGGCGACACCGTGCGGATGCTCAGCATGGCTGACAGCCTGGAGCTGTGCGGCGGCACCCACGCCCGCAACACGGGGGACATCGGCCTGTTCCGCGTGCTCAGCGAGGCGGGCGTGGCGGCGGGGGTGCGGCGCATCGAGGCGCTGACCGGCAGCGCTGCGATTTCGCACCAGCGCGCGTTGGAAGATCAGCTGCTCGGCGCCGCGCGGATCGCGAAGACGACGGGCGCCGATCTGGCCGACAAAGTCGAGCGGCTCCTCACGAACAACCGGCAGCTGGAGAAGCAGATTGAGGAGCTCCAGCGCCGCTTGCTGGAGGGCGGCGGCGCGGGGGGCATTGATGAGCTCTTGAAGGGCGCCCGCAGCGTGGGGAGCGTGAAGGTGCTGGCGGCGCGGACTGAGATCACCGAGCGCGGCGCCCTGCGTGAGCTGGCGGAGAAGCTGCGCGATCGCCTAGGAGACGCGGTGGTGCTGGTGGGGAGCGTCGCCGAGGGGAAGGCGCAGCTGGTGCTGACGGTGTCAAAGCCGCTCACGGGGCGCCTCAAGGCAGGTGAGCTGATCAAGGGCGTCGCGGCGGAGGTGGGCGGCACCGGCGGCGGGCGGCCTGACATGGCGCAGGCCGGTGGCCCCCAGCTCGATAAGCTGCCGCAGGCCTTGGAGCGCCTCCACAGCTTGGTGGAGGCGAGCGCGCAGTGAGGCCTGCGACGCTTGCCTGATCGAGCGCCCTGGCTCCTCAGTCAGCGCACCACGCTGGGCGTGGGGGGCGCGCCGCGCGCGGTGCACCTGGTGCGCACGGAGGCTGAGCTCCGCGAGCTCGCGGCAGCGCACGCGCCGGATGAGTTCAGGGTGCTCGGGGGTGGGAGCAACTTGGTGGTGGCGGATGAGGGCGTCCCTCACCAGGTGCTCGATCTCCAGCTACGCGGCGTCGAGTTTCGCGCCGCGTCGGGGAGCCAGGTGGAGGTGGCGGCGGAGGCGGGGGAGGCGTGGGACGCGCTGGTGCGGCAAAGCTGTGAGCGCGGCCTGATGGGCCTTGAGAACCTGAGCGGGATCCCCGGGCGAGTCGGCGGCGCGCCGCTCCAAAACGTGGGCGCCTACGGTCAAGAGGTGGGCGATCACCTGGCGTGGGTGGAGGCCTTCGATCTGGTGGAGCGGCGCCTTCAGCGGCTCTCCGCGAGCGAGTGTGAGCTCGGCTACCGCACCAGCCGCTTCAAGCACCGTGAGGCGGGGCGCTGGGTGGTGCTGCGCGTGGCGTTCCTGCTCGACGCGGAGGGCGCGCCCGATCTGCGCTACGCCGAGCTCGCGCGCGCGGTCGCGGCGCTGGATGGCGACGCAGCCAGGTCTTCGACCCATAAGTCAGCTGACATGACGAACGCGGGCGCTCATCGCTGGGCGACCCCAAGCCAGATCCGTGAGGTGGTGCTCGGGCTGCGGCGCGGTAAATCCATGCTCGGGCCCGAGCTCTTGGGTGAGGGTGACGAGAACCGCCGCAGCTGCGGCTCGTTCTTCACGAACCCGGTGGTGAGCGCCGAGGCCGCCCTGCTACTGACGGAGGCCGCGGCGCGCCGCGGGCTTCGGCCTGTTTCATTTCCTGATGGGAATCATCAGGTCAAGCTGGCCGCCGGCTGGCTGATCGAGCAGGCGGGGCTTCAGCGCGGCACCCGTGAGGGCAGCGTCGGCCTGTCGAGCCGTCACGCGCTGGCCTTGGTGGCGCACGCGGGGGCGACCGCGGCGGACGTGGTGCGCTTCGCCTGGCGCGTGCGACGCCAGGTGGAGGACGCCTGGGGCGTGACCTTGGTGCCTGAGCCGGTGTTCTGGGGCTTCGGTGAGCTAGACCAGGGGCTGCCGCTGCTGGCTTGAACCTCCAGGGTGGGTCGAGGCCAAGCTGCGGTCAATGCGCGGAGCTGATACGCTAACTGCTTGTAATTATTGTGGTTGTGCTCGCGGGGGGCGATGGGGCGGTGCCGTCCGACCCCCAAAAAATCGATGATCGCCGAGCAGGTGACTTGGGCGGCGCCGGAGCGAGCTGCTGCGATTTGGCACCCCCAGCCCGCTTGGGGCTGTGCTATCTCCCGCGCGGGAGCCGTATGCGCCCGCCTAGGTCCTTCGGCCGGCCTCGCACTGCGAGCGGTCGGGGCTACCGACGAGGGCAGCTCCCAACCGCGACTTCTCAGCTCTTCCGTTGCTCTCCTCCGTGAGAGCGTCTCAATGCTCACTCTCCAGCTCACCCCCTCCGCAAGCGGAGCAGCAACGCCTCGTGGGCGTTGGATCGCCGCCTGGTCGGATGGCGGGGTGACCACGCGGCGCGATGTGGCGTTGCGGCGCGATGTGGCGCTGCGGCGCGATGTGGCGCTGCGGCGCGATGTGGCGTTGCGGCGCGCGCACGCGCGGGTGATCGTTGGGGTGTGGGTGAGCGTTCAGCCTCACAGGGTGGCCTGCCAGTGCAGGGTATCATCAGATCGTCAGTGCGCTTGACCGTCGGCCTTCGGGCGGCGGTGGGCTCGTGGCACCTCGTGCAGGTGACCACGGGGCGCGCAGGTGACGCTGGCGCAGGGAAGTCTCGGTTCCACACGGGAGCGCTCACGCTCCCATCACGCCTGGCGCAGAGCGCCAGGCAAGGGAACCCGTTTAATGACGTTCACAGAAGCTGCGGCGCAAGTGCTGCGCCTGGTGGGTAAGCCACTTCACTACAAAGAAATCACCGACGTCGCGATCGAGAAGAACCTCCTCAGCCACGTGGGTAAGAGCCCAGAGGTCACGATGGGGGCGCGGCTCGCCGCGGTCGTCAAGAAGGAGGACGAGGCCTCGCCGCTCAAGCGGGTGAAGCCGGGGGTGTTCGCGCTGCGCGAGTGGGACCAGCGGTCGATCGATCAGGGTCTGGCCGATCGCACGCCCGCGCTCGAGTACCTCCAGAAGCGCGAGCAGAGCGGCGTGACGCCGAGCGAGCCACCCGCGGCCTCGCAGGCGAGCCACCCAGAGCCTGAGGTGGGGGGCAAGCAGCCGGACGCCGCTGAGATCCAGCGCGCGGCGATGGCGGCTCACGCGAGTGAGTTCTTCGAGGCGGAGGCGGACGACGATGAGCCGATCCTCGGCGACGAAGAGGAGGCGGAGGAGGCCGCGGAGTCAGACGACGAGGGCAGCCGTCGTCGTCGCAAGCGCCGCCGCCGCACCAAGGGCGGCGAGGGCTCGGACGATGACCTGCCTGGTTACACCGTGTCTGACGCGCCGGCGGACCTCGAAAAGGCCACGCTAGAAGACGCGCGTCCAGCGCGTGAGTCGCGGCGCGATCGGGGCCGCAACGACCGAAATGGCGAGCGCGGTGAGCGCGGTGAGCGGGGCGAGCGCGGTGAGCGCAACGACCGAAATGGCGAGCGTGACCGTGGTGAGCGCGGTGAGCGCAACGACCGAAATGGCGAGCGTGACCGTGGTGAGCGTGGTGAGCGTGAGCGCGGTGAGCGTGACCGTGGTGAGCGCGACGAGCGGCCACGCGAGGGCAGCCGCCGGGACCACGACGCGGATCTGTTTGAGGGTCTGTGTCAGATCATCGCGGGGCTCGATCGCCGAGGTGGCCTCGTGCCGCTGCGGCAGGTCACGGAGCAGGCTGTGCGCCGGCTCGGTCTCCCACAGGATCTGGCCCTCTCGCAGGGCTTGGTGCAGGCCTGTCTGCGCGCGGATAACCTGCGGCGGGCGGCACAGGGTGAGCCGCAGCGGGTGCGGCTCGCGGGGGGGCGCGCGGCGCTGCTTGAGCTCGCGCTCGACGGTGAGCAGCGTCGCCTCTCCGAGGAGATCCAGTCGAAGGCCGCGCGCTACGCCGCGGAGACACGCCGCGTGCTGCTGCGCCGCTTTCAAGAGCTGCCGCCGCGCGCGCTGGGCGAGCTGGTGATGCTGGTGTTCGAGCGGCTCGGTTACACGGGGCTCGCCCCGTCGCGCCGCCAGGGCAATGGGGAGCTGCACCTGATGGGTCGTAGCCCTGACTATGCCGGTGGGGTGGCGACGGCGATCGTCGTGCGCCGCGATGGTAAGGAGGTGGGGCGCGAGCGGGTCTCGGAGCTGCGTGGCTCGCTCCACCACTATGGCCCCGCGGCGGCTGGCTTCCTGGTGACGCTCGGTCAGGTGCTGAGCGGCGCGCGGGATGAGGCGGGGGCGGTCGGCGCCGCGCCGGTGATGCTGCTCGACGGCTTGGGCTTCGCCGCGCTGTGTGAGCAGCATGGGGTGGGGGTGGTGCACCAGCGCGTGAGCTTGCCCACCTTGGACGTCGAGCTGTTTGACGCCCTGAAGGGCGGGGGCTGAGGCAGGTGGCGGACAGCGTGAGGCAGGCTCCACGCTCGGCGTGGGCCTTGGTGGCCCTGCTGTCCGCCTGTGCGTGTGGTGGTCCGCCGCCGTCGCAGCTCCCCTCAGCGGCGGCGGCGATTGAGCGGATGCGGGCCACCCAGGCGTGCAGCCGTGGGCTGCGCGCCGACGCGAAGATTGATTACTTTGGCGTGGAGGGGCGGGTGCGCACCAGCGCGCTGTTCCTCGCCGCGCGCCCCGAGAGCCTGCGCTTCGACGTGCTGGCGCCGAGCAACCTCGGCATGGCCTTGATGCTCACCACCAATGGGGAGCGCTTCGCGCTGGCGGATAACCTGAACTCGCGCTTCATCACCGGGCCGGCGCTCACCTGCAACGTGGAGCGCTTCACCCAGGTGCCGGTGCCGCCCCACGCGCTGGTGACGCTGCTCGGCGGTGAGGCGCCCATCTTGGTGCACGAACCGGGCGCGGCGACGCTCAGCTGGAGCGGGCACCTGTTCGGTGGCGGTGAGTACGTGCTGGAGCTGCGCTCGAAGCACGAGGCGACCCAGACCGTCCATTTGACGCCCTATCCCTCCGATTGGGACAAGCCGTGGCGCGAGCAGCGCCTGGAGGTGTCTTTCGTGCGCGTGGTGCAGCAGGGCTACGTGCTCTACGAGGCCACCTTGCGCGACTACCAAGCGGCGCGCACCGCAAAGCCGCTGGTCGACCCTGACGGCCTGGACCCTGACGTGCCCCCGAGCGGCCCTGCGTGCGACGCCGCGCTGCCGCGCAGCCTCCGCATCGAGGTGCCGGAGCAGGCAAAAGACCTGACGATGCGGATCCAGAGCATCGAGCACAACCCGCCGCTCTTGAGCGGCAGCTTCGAGCAGTCCCCCGCCGGTGGCATGCAGATCGAGCGCTCGAACTGCCGCGACTGAGGGGTGGCTCTGCGAGCAGCGCCGCGCGCTCTGAGCTCGATGCTCACTCGATGGCGCGGAGCAGCGCGCCAGGGCGGTCGCTGATCAGGCCATCGACCCCGAGCGCTGCCAGCCGCCGCGCCTCCGCTTCGTCGTTCACCGTCCAGGCGTTCACCACCACACGCGCCGCGCGCCACTTGGCGAGTCGCTCGGCGTCGATCAGCGCCGCCTCTGGGTGCACCGCCTCAAAGCTTGTGCGCCGGAGCACGCTCGGCCGCAGCGTCAGCGCGAGGCTCCGGCGCTGCCCTGCGTGCACCAGCCACGCGCCCGGCAGCGACGTGCCCGCGACGCCGCAGCGCCACTTCAAGGCCAGTGCCAAAGCCGGGTGGAAACTCGAGCAGAGCACGAGCGGCGCCCCCTCAGGCATCGCGCGGAGCACCGCCGCCGCGCGCCTCACGAGCGTCACGTGCTGGCGCTGCGCCAGCTTATCACCCCGAAGATCGCTCTTGAGCTCCACGTTGGCGCGCAGGTTGCGGTCGAGGCAGAGCTCGAGCGCTTGACGTAGCGTGGGCACCCGCGCCCCGCCGTCGAGCGCCACCCGCTGCAGCTCCGCCACGCTGAGCGAGTCCACGCGCCGCTCGTCGCGGCCCGCCGTCACCCGCGTCAGGGTGGCGTCGTGGATCACCACCACCTCGCCGTCAGCGGTCAGCCGCACGTCGAACTCCACCCCGTCGGCGCCCTCTTCGTGCGCCAGGGCGAAGGCCTCCAGCGTGTTCTCAGGGGCGGCGTGACGCGCCCCACGATGCCCGTACACAAGCGGGCGCTCGCCCTCGGGGCGGCGCCAGCGCGCCCCAGCGCCTGCCGCGCGCCCTTTGCCTGAGTTATTGAAGTGGTTCATGAGCTGGCTCCGGCGCGGTGCGCTGGGGTCAGCTCACGAGAGCACCCCTCAGAGCCTGCGTGATAGTTCGCTAACCTATGGAAATGATTCATGAAAGTCCTAGGCTGAGGAGCCTGATGGCGGCCCCACTGCCAGCCAAGCTGCCAACCGGCGCATGAGTTTGGCTGGCGGCCCTCACCGTGCGGCTCTAAAAGGCGGGGGCCGCCGGCCGCTCGCCGGCGCTCAGGTTTCATTGGCGGGTTCACCCGTCGAGGGAGGCGTTCAGATGGCGCGTTGGTCTGGTGTTTTGGTGATAGCGGTGATGGGGACGATCGCGGCGGTGGGCTGCCGCAAGAAGGATGAGCCTGAGCCGCAGCTGTCGGGGCAGGGTCAGCCTTCGCCGTACGCGCAGCCTACCGCGACCGCGCAACCCACCGCCACGGCGCAGCCCGCGGCGGACCCGAACCTGCTCCAGTCGATCCTCGCTGGCGCGCTGTCGGGGGCTCAGGCCACGCTCGGCGCGGTCACCGGGGGTGAGGTGGGGCCGATCCAGAGCGGCATCCAGATGCAGGCTGGTAACGTGGCGAAGGGCGCGCGCCCTGAGGGTGAGCTGATGAGCGCCAAGCTGGCGGAGAACGGCCACGCTCAGGCGCAGGTCACGCTGCAGCCAGGGCGCTGCTACACGGTGATCGGCTTCGGTGGCCTCGGCGTGTTTGAGTACGCCATCAACCTGACCACCTCGCCCCCACTGCCGCCGCAGGTGATCGCGCAGAGCCAGCCGGGCGCCGCGAACCAGCCGGTGGTGGGCGCGAACGAGAGCTGCATCCGTAACCCCACGCCGGTGCCGATGCCCGTCACCGTGGACATGCACCTCGTGAAGGGGCAAGGCATGGTGGGCGCTCAGGTGTACGCGAAGTAGCATTGAAGGCACATCCATGAAATCAAACCGAACGGGGCGGGCGTCGTCAGGCGCCCTGAAGTCTTGCTTGCTGCTCACTGGGACCCTGGCGCTCGGCGCGCTCGTGGCGGTGGGCTGTCGCAAGAA
>CAYQAC010000008.1:43547-48560 GCA_964415255.1 uncultured Polyangiaceae bacterium
AGAAGAGGTGGAGTACCCACCGCCGAACCCCAGCGCGACGGCGACGGCCACGGCGACCGCCACGGCCACGGCGACCGAGGTGCCCGACGCCGGGCCGCCGCCACCGCCTGAGCCCCAGCCGCTCGATCCGCTCACGCTTGAGGATCTCAGCAAGGCGATCAAGAAGCGGGTCGCCAAGCAGGCGCCGTACCCCATGAAGGCCGTAGCGGAGCCGTTCGGTGCGGTGCTGAGCGAAGGGCAGACCCACGAGGTGCCGCTGATGATCGCCGGGCAGAAGTGCTACAGCGTGATCGCGCAGGGCGGCCCAGGCATCATCGAACTCGACATCGAGATCAAGATTGAGCCCATCGCCGGGGTGGCGCTGCCCATCAACCCCACCTTCGCCGTGGACAGCACCGGCGGCGCCGAGGCGGCGGTCACCCCCTGCGTCACCAACGTGATGCCAGCCGGCTTCGCGGGCCGCGTGATCTTGAAGGCGACGCGTGGCTCAGGGCCAGTCGCCGCTCAGGTGTTCATGAAGTAGGGCTCAGCGCCTACCCCTTCGAGCGCAACTCACCTGCGCCGTGGCCGAACCAGGCCGGTGCCTCAACCTGCCTTCGCTCCGCGCGTCTTGAGCGCTGGGAGCCTGCCGCCCCGCCTCGCGGACTTGAGCGATCCACCGAGCGAGCTGTTCCTCTGGGGTCAGCTGCCGCGCGGCGCCGCCGTGGCGGTGGTCGGCACGCGCAAGCCGAGCGACCCAGCGCTCCACTTCACGCGGCAGCTGGTGCACGACTTAGCGCGCGCGGGCGTCGCCATCTTGAGCGGCGGCGCCGCGGGCGTCGATCGCGCGGCGCACGAGGCCGCGCTGGAGGCTGGCGGGGAGACGCTGGTGGTGGCGCCGGCTGGGCTCAGCCGGCCGTACCCGGCGGCGCACGAGGAGCTGTTTCGGCGCGTGCTGGCTGCCGGCGGGGGCTACCTCAGCGTGGTGCCGGACGGCAGCGCCGCGGAGCCCTGGTGCTTCTTTCGGCGCAACTCGGTGATGGCCGCGCTGGCGCACGCGGTGGTGGCGGTGGAGTGTGGGGTGAGGAGCGGCACCCGCAACACCACGGCGCGGGCGCGGCGCCTGGGCAGGCCCGTGTTCTGGCCACCGTCGCCGCCCTGGGAGCCGCGCGGCGCGGGCTTCTTGGTGGAGTACCGGCTTGGGGGGGTGACGCCGCTGCGGGACGCGCGCGACGTGCTTGAGAGCCTCCGCGCGCGGCGCCTGTACGGGGTGAGCGAGTCCATGCAGCTCGGCTTCGAGCTTGAGACGGAGGGCGCGGGGGACTGACGGCGCGCCCGTCATGCGGGCCGTACGATGGTTGGGGGCGCAGCATGCTGCACCCCTACTGTGAACGGCTTCGCCCCACCGCTTGCCCATATCAGGCGCCGGTGCCATAGCGCGCCGTCGTGGCGGAGGTGACCATCATCGGCGCGGGGCTCGCGGGCTCTGAAGCGGCGCTGCAGCTCGCCGCGCGCGGCGTTCAGGTGCGGCTCCTGGAGCAGAAGCCTGAGCGCCGCACCCCGGCGCAGTCGAGCGACCACCTGTGCGAGCTGGTGTGCTCCAACTCGTTTCGGGGCGCGCACCTGACGAACGCGGTGGGCCTCTTGAAGGAGGAGATGCGCCGCCTGGGCTCCCAGGTGATGCAGGCGGCTGAGCTGTGCCGGGTGCCCGCCGGGGGCGCGCTGGCGGTGGATCGTGAGCGCTTCGCCGCGGAGATGACTCGGCGCCTGAAGGCCGAGCCCAACATCCAGATCATCACCGGTGAGGTCTGCTCACTACCCAGCGAGCGGCCCCTGCTGATCGCCACCGGGCCGCTCACGGGGGACGCCCTGGCGGCGTCGCTTGAGGCGCACCTGGGAGAAGGCAGCTTAGCTTACTATGACGCCATCGCGCCGATCGTGAGCGCGGACAGCATCGACTGGGAGCGGGTATTCATCGCCTCCCGCTGGGACAAGGGCGAGACGGAGGAGGAGCGCCGCGCCTACGTGAACTGCCCGATGGATCGCGAGCAGTACGAGCGTTTCGTTGCGGAAATTCAGGCGGCGCGCAAGGTGGAGCCGCGCGCATTCGAGCAGGCGCGCTACTTCGAGGGTTGCCTCCCGGTGGAGGTGATGGCGGAGCGCGGGGTGCGCACGCTGGCGTTTGGGCCGATGAAGCCAGCTGGGCTGACGGATCCGCGCACTGGGCGTTGGCCCTATGCGGTGGTGCAGCTCCGGCGTGAAGACGAGGCGGGCACCGCGTACAACCTGGTGGGGTTTCAGTCGCGCATGGCGTGGCCGGAGCAGGAGCGCATCTTCCGCACCATCCCGGGGCTTGAGCAGGCGGAGTTTTTGCGCTTGGCCGCCGTGCACCGCAACACCTTCCTGTGCGCACCGCGCCTGCTAGACGAGACGATGCAGCTCCGGGCGGAGCCCGGGCTCTACTTCGCCGGGCAGATCACGGGGACGGAGGGCTACGTGGAGGGCGCCGCGGGCGGTTGGCTGGTGGCGCACTTCATCGCGGAGCGCCTGGCCGGGCGTGAGCCGCGGCTGCCCCCAAGCGCCACGGCCCACGCCGCGCTGCTGCGGCAGCTGAGCCGCCACCCGGAGGACTACCAGCCCTCCAACATCACCTTCAGCCACTTCGCCCCGTTCGAGGGGGCGGACGCCCGCGGCCGCAAGCTCAAGAAGCGCGACCGCTACCAAGCGATGGCGGACCGCGCCCTCTCAGCGCTCGCGCCGTTCGCCGACGAGGTGACGCCGTAGCGTCAGGCCCCGGTGCCTGGCGCTGGGTCATGCCGCTTCGCGCCGCGGTAGCTGCAGCGAGGGCTGTGAGCTCCCGTCGGTCGCCTGACCGGCGCTGAGTTGGCATCACAAGTTGGGGGATCGGGGGGTTTGCCTGCACCGCGCTTGGGTGGCGCCGGCCTAAGAGCTGGTCGAGGCGCCCGTAAAAATCTCAAGGCGCTGTGCGACGCGCTTGACAGAGTGGAGGAAGGCTCCTAATAAAGCGCTCCCTCCCTGGTGGAGGGCTGCGGGAGTAACTCAGTGGTAGAGTGCAACCTTGCCAAGGTTGACGTCGAGGGTTCGAATCCCTTCTCCCGCTCCACGACTTAGCTGGCCGCGCCCCGCGCTTGGACATCCCGGCGGAAGGGGCCGCTGAGGTCAGCTAACCTGATGAGGCGCGCTGTTTGATGAGGTGCCCATCTGACGAGGCGCTGTTTGATGAGGCGCCTGACTGACGAGGTGCCCTGTCTGATGAGGCGCCCGGCCTTGAATGGGCCCTCAGTGCCCTGGCTCGGGCTCCGGCTCCTCGGGGCTCTGGGCGCTCTCCGCGGCGACGCGACGGATCAGGCGCCCCACGGTGAGGCCCTGCACCACCACGCTGAAGATCACGATGAGGTAGGTCACCGTGAGCACCGCGGCGCGTCCGTCGAACTCAGGCAGCTTCATCGCCAGCGCCACGCTCACCCCGCCCTTGAGCCCGCCCCAGGTGAGCACCCGGATGGCGCCGGTGTCGATGCTGCGGCGTGACCGGAGCACGAGGATGGGCAAGCCCACCCCGACCCAGCGCGCGAACAGCACCACGACCACCAAGATGCCGCCCGCCTGAAGGTAGAGCAGCCGCGAGTCGATCGCGAAGATTTCCAGGCCGATGAGCAAGAACAGGAGCGCGTTGAGCGTCTCGTCGATGAAGGTCCACACGACGTCGAGGTCGCGCGCCGCGCGCTCGCTCAGCGCGTGGCGCCCGCGGTTGCCGATGAATAGGCCTGCGACGACCGCGGCGAGTGGCGCCGAGACGTGCGTCTTCGAGGCGATGAGGCCGATCGCGAACACGGTGGCGACGGACACCAAGATCTCGAGGCTCGGCTCATCCATCGTGCGCAGCGTGCGTGCGCACACCCAGCCGGCGCCCAGGCCGAGCGCGACCCCGCCCACCACCTCTTGCACTAGGAGCCCGCCCACCTTGAGCGGGCTCATCGCCTCCTCCGTGGCTTCCGCGCTGCCCGTCGCCATCGCGACGCCAATGCCGAGCAGCACCGTGAACACCACCACCGCGGTGCCGTCGTTGAACAAGCTCTCGCCTATCACCTTGGTCTCCAGGCTCTTCGGCGCCTTGGCGGCCTTCATGATGCCGAGCACGGCGATCGGATCCGTGGGGGAGATCAAGGCGCCGAACGCGAGGCACCACACCATGCTGATGGGCACGCCCAGCTGATGGAACACGAAGTACGCCGCGATGCCTGACACCGCCGTACTGATCAGCACGCCGACCGACGCCAGCGTGACGATGGACGCGTAGTGCTGCTTGAGGCGACTGAGGTCGGTGTGGAGCGCACCCGCGAACAAGAGCAAGGTGAGCATCCCGGTGAGGACGGTCTCCGCAAAGTTGATCGAGAGCACCGCCTCCCGCGCCACCCCCGCCAGCTTCCAGCTAGGGACTAGCTGGTCTACCCCGAGTACCGCCAGCGACGCGAGCAAGCCGCTCAAGAGCAGGCCGATCGCGAATGGCAGCTTCAAGAGGTGGTAGTTCAGGAACCCGAAGGTCGCGGCCAAGATCAGCAAGATGGCGGTGGCGTTCAGGATCTCCATTGTGCGCTATGGATCTTCAAGGAGGGGCCGCGGCGCAAGGCCGCAGCGCGCTTTTTGCGCAGACGGGTTTCCACAGGCTTTTTTTAGGCTTTGCGCGGCTGTGAGCCAGCGCGCGGCTGTAGAGCGCGGTGCCGTCCAACCCCCAAACCCCGTGAGTCTGCGTGTTCATGTAGGGGCAGGCCTCGGTGCCTGCCCAACGTGGGCGCGCCTGGCGCTCAGACGCGGTCCACTGAGACCACGCCGCGCACGCGCTGCAGCGCCTTCATCACGCGCTTCAGCTGCTCCAGATCCCCCACCATGAAAGTGAAGATGTTCTGGGCGCGGCCGTCATCCGTCGCTCGACAGTTCGCCTCACTGATGTTGATCTTCTGGGCGCTGAAGGTCTCGCTCACCGTCGCCAAGGTGCCCGGCGAGTGCTGGGTGGGC
>CAYQAC010000008.1:48570-54205 GCA_964415255.1 uncultured Polyangiaceae bacterium
GCGGGTCGCTCGGCTTCGGCTCGCCTCCCGGCTTCGGCTCACCCTCCAGCGGTACGGGGGTGGCGCAGCCGCCGATGTCCCGGCTCGCGTCCCCCTTGGCCCGGCCCGCCTCGTTGAGCTGGTTCAGGTCGGCGCAGACGAACGTGAAGACGTTCACGGCCTTGCCATCGTCACTCGCGCGACACGTGGCTTCGCTGATGTTGATGCTCATCTGGCTGAAGGTCTGACCGACCGTCGCCAAGATGCCCGGCGAGTGCTGGGTGGTCACGCGGATCTGCACCGGGCGCTGCACGCCTGCGCGCGTGTCCCAGCTCACGTCGATGCGGCGCTCTGGGTCGGTGTCGAAGGCCTTGATGCAGTCCCGACGGTGGATGGTGACGCCGCGGCCGCGGGTGATGAAGCCGATGATGGGGTCGCCCGCGACGGGGCCACAGCACTTGGCGTAGCGGATCAGGATGTCGTCGATGCCGCTCACGCGGATCCCGGCGTTGTCGCGGCGCGTGACCTTACGCACCAGGCTCTCCACCATGGAGGTCTTGAGCTCCTTGGGCGCGGCCTCTTCACCGCCGGTGCGCTGCTTCACGAGCTGCACCACCTCATAGGCTTGCAGCTTGCCGTAGCCGATGGCGAGCAAGAACTCCTCCTGCGTCCCCAGGCGGTAATGGTCGATGAGGCGCCTGAGCTCCTGCTCGTTCTTCAAGAGCCGCGTGAGGCTCATGCCCGCGCTGTGGAGCTCCGTCTCCAAGAGCTCGCGCCCCAGCGCCAGGCTCCGGGTGCGCTGCTCAGCGCGCAGGTAGCTGCGGATCCGCGTGCGCGCGCGGCTGGTGACGCAGGCGTCGAGCCAGTCGCGGTTAGGCTTCTGCGCGGGGGAGGTCATGATTTCCATGACGTCCCCGGAGCGCAGCTTGTAGCGAATGGGCACGATTTGCCCGTTGGCGCGCGCGCCGGAGATGTGATTGCCCACCTCGGTGTGGATGGAGTACGCAAAATCGATCGGGGTGGCTCCGCGCGGAAACACCTCCACGTCCCCCTTCGGGGTGAACACGTACACCTCGTCAGGGAATAGATCTATCTTGACGCTCTCCAGGAACTCCGCCGGATCCTTCAGGTTCCGCTGGTAGTCCGCCAGCTCGCGCAGCCAGTGGAAGCGCTCGGCGTCCTTCGGGTGGATGCCGCCGCTCACGCGCTCCTTGTATTGCCAGTGCGCGGCGACCCCGAGCTCGGCCACCCGGTGCATCTCGTGGGTGCGGATCTGCACCTCGATGCGCTGCCGCCCGGGGCCCACCACCGTGGTGTGGAGCGACTGGTACATGTTCGGCTTGGGCAGCGCGATGTAGTCCTTGAAGCGCCCGGGGATGGGCGTCCATTTGGAGTGGATGACGCCGAGGCAGGCGTAGCAGTCCGCCACGCTCTCCACGCAGATGCGGAAGCCGATGAGATCATACAGCTTCTCGAAGTCGCAGTTGTTCTGCCTCAGCTTGCGGGAAATGGAGTGGATGTGCTTCGCGCGGCCGCTCACGTCGGCGCCGAAGCCCTGCTCTGCCAGGCGCGACTGGATGGTGCGGCACACGCCCTCAATGTACCGTTCGCGCTCCTTACGGCTCATGCTGAGCTTGCCCTTGAGGTCCTCGTAGGCGACGGGCTCGGTGTACCTGAACGACAGATCTTCCAGCTCGATCTTGATGCCGTGCATGCCCAGGCGGTTGGCGAGCGGCGCGTAGATTTCGATTGTTTCGCGGGCGATGCGCTCTTGGCTCTCGGGCTTCATGTGCTCGAGGGTGCGCATGTTGTCCAGGCGGTCACACAGCTTGACGAGCAGCACGCGGATGTCCTTCGACATCGCGACCACCATCTTGCGGAAGTTCTCCGCTTGGCGATCCTCCTTGGAGGTGAAGTTGATTTGCCCGAGCTTGGTCACGCCATCAACCAAGTCCGCCACCTCCCCGCCGAAGTCGCGGGTCAGCTCCTCCGTGGAGGTGTCCGTGTCCTCCACCACGTCGTGGAGCAGGCCTGCCACCACGCTGGCGGTGTCGAGCCGCAGATCTGCGATGATGCCGGCCACCGACGCCGGGTGGACGAAGTACGGCTCGCCGCTCTTGCGCGACTGCTCCCGGTGCGCCCACTGGGCGTAATCGTACGCCCGCCTGATGAGATCCACATCGGCGTTGGGGTGGTAGCTCGTGACTCGTTCGACCAGATCTTGCGCAGCCAGCACAGTTTTGGGAGCGCGGGCGGGGGCCAGCGCCAGGGGGTGGGAGGTCTAAGGGTTCGCGCGCCTTCAGGGCGCAGAGGAGCAGAGCCAGGGGTTTTGGGGGTTTGGCACCGCTCTCATGAGCCCAAGCGCACAATCTAACACCGGCGCCCTGCGCGTCCAACCGCCGCACCCGTGCTGCGCCGTGCTAGCAGTCGCGGCGTGAGCCTCCCTGGCACAGCAGCCTGCTCCCCCCGCTCGGTTCAGGCGGCGCCGCTCGGCGTGTACGTGCACTTCCCGTGGTGTCTCAAGAAGTGCCCGTACTGTGACTTCCTCAGCGTGGCGGAGCCAGAGACCGCTAACATCCCCCACCAGGCCTACGCCGATCAGGTGCTGCGGGAGCTGGACTGGCGGCTCGCGGCGGGGCTGCCGCCTGGAGGTCAGCCACCGGGCGCGGCGCTGGAGCTCCGCTCGGTGTTCTTTGGCGGCGGCACGCCCTCCTTATGGGACAGCGCGGCGCTGGGGCGGGTGCTCCGCGCGATCCTCGAGCGGCTGCCGTGGCGGGAGCCTCCGGAGATCACCGTGGAGTGTAACCCTACCAGCCTCGATCTCGAGCGCGCCAACCGCCTCGCGGACGTGGGCGTGAACCGTCTGAGCCTCGGCGTGCAGGGGCTGGAGGATGCGCGGCTGAAGTTCTTGGGGCGGCTGCACGACGGCGCGCTCGGGCTCCAGGCGGTGGCGGACGCGGTGGCCTCGCGGGTGCCGCGGGTGAGCGCGGACTTGATCTTCGGGGTGCATCAGCAGTCGCCCGAGGCGGCGCGCGCCGAGGTGGCGCGGCTCGGGGAGCTGGGGGTCGAGCACCTGAGCGCCTACGCGCTGACCATCGAGCCAGGCACCCACTTCGGCGCCCTGGCGCGCAAGGGGAGGTTGCCGCTCTTAGCCGAGGAGTCCGTGGCGGACAGCTTCCTCTTGGTGGAGCAGGCGCTCTCGGAGCGCGGCTTCGAGCACTATGAGATCAGCAACTACGCCAGGCCCGGCGCCAGATCGCAGCACAACCTCGGCTACTGGCGCGGCGCACAGTACCTGGGGCTCGGGACCGGCGCTTGGGGCACGGTCAGGGTGCCTGAGGGTGTTGATACGGGGCACACAGTCAGTGTAGCTGACGGAGTGGGTGAGGCGCGGGGCGCGGTCAGGGTACCTGATGGTGTCGCTGAGGGGCACACAGTCAGTGTAGCTGACGGAGCGGGTGAGGCGCGGGGCGCTGGGCGGCTCATGCGCTACCGCAACACGCCGTCTCCGGAGCGCTACCTCCGCGCTGATTTCAGCCAACTGGCCCTGGGGTGCATCTCAGAGGCGGTGAGTGAGCTGGAGGAGCTGAGCCCGGAGACGCAGGTGAGCGAGCGGCTGATGCTCGGCTTGCGGCTCGCGGAGGGCGTCGATTTAGAGCAGGTGGAGGCAGAGACGGGCGCCCAGGTGCTCACGGCTGAGCGGCGGCGCGCGGTGGAGCGGCAGCTCGACCGCGGGGGGCTTGAGTGGCTCGAGGGAGGGCGCCGCCTCAGGATCCCGCGCGCCGCCTGGCTCCAGGCGGACGCGGTGATCGCCGACGTGATGTAGGCGCAGCGAACGGTGCCCTCAGCCGAGGGCGAGCGCCTGGACGTCGCTCAGCGCGAGCCCATTCAACCCGATCAGATCCACCCCATGGCTCAGGAAGATGGAGGCCGCGCTCGCGCTCCGAGCGTCGCCGTGCTCGCTCAGCTCCCACTGGGCGTGCTCCACGAGGAGCGCCAGCGCCATGCTGCGCGCCAGGGTGAGCGCCGCGCGCCGCGCGCCCGCTTCAAACACAGGCGGCGTCCCCACGGCGCCCTTCAGCCAGGTGAGGGCGCGCTCGGTCGCCGCGATGGCAGCCTTAGCCGCTGTCGTCAGGCGCGCGTCCTGAGCCGCCTCCGCGTGGCCGCGCACCTTCTCCAGGAACAGGGAGGCCGCGTCCTCGCGCTGCAGGGCGCGGAAGGCCTCCAGGCTGAGCACGTTCGTGGTGCCCTCCCAGATGCTGAGCACCTGCGCGTCGCGCAGCAGCGACGGGAGCCCGGTGTCCTCAATGTAGCCGGCGCCACCGAAGCACTCGAGCACCTCGCTGGCGTGAGCCACCGCTTGCTTACCCGTCATCAGCTTGGCGAGCGGCTGCAGCACCGAGAGGACGCGGCGCTCGGCGTCTGGCAGCTCACTGGCCTCGGCGCGACCGAGCAGCCGCACCTCCTCGAACACCAGCTGGAACGCCGCCTCATACTCGGCGCTGAGCCCCGCCAGGGTGTCCAGGTGGAGCGGTTTGTTGCTGAGCGGGGCGCCGAACGCCACCCGGCGCCGCGCGAAGTCGCGGGCGAGGGCGAGCCCCCGCCGCATGCCGGCGACCGACACCACCGCGTTCCAGGTGCGGGTGAGGTTGAGCATGCTCGCCATGTGGCGGATCCCTTGATCCAGGCCTGCGAGCGGGAGGGCGAAGGTGCCGTCCAGGGTGAGCTCAGCGGTGGGCAGGTGCCTGGTGCCGAGCTTCTCTTTGAGGCGGTTCACTGACAAATGATTGAGGCGCCCCGCCTCATCGCGCAGCTCCAAGAAGAACAGCGCGAGCCCGCGCCCGCCTGGCGGGTTGCCCTCGGGGCGCGCCAGGGTGAGCGCCACCTCGCTGGTGACCGCCGAGGTGAACCACTTGGTGCCGTACAGCCGGAAGCCGCCGTCCACGGCGCGCGCCACCGTCTCGCTCAGGCCCACGTCCGAGCCGCCCGTCTTCTCGGTCATCCATTGGCCGCTGGTCCAGGCCTGCTCCGGATCGCGGCTGATGAGGCGCGGCAGCACCCGCTCCTTCAGCGCCGGCTCCGCCATCAGCTCCAAGCTGCGCGCGGCGCCGTCGGTCATCGCGAGCGGGCAGCTGTAGGTCTGAGTGGAGGGTGCGAACAAGTACACCGACGCGAACTGCACCAGCCGCGAGTCACCGCCGTGCTCCCGTTCGTACGCTATACTGACGATGCCCTGCTCCGCCGCGACCCGCGCGTACTCGCGCCACGCCGCGCTGATCCCCACCTGATCCACCCGGTTGCCCCATGGGTCCCACTGGGTGAGCGCCGGCTCTGAGAGCCGATGTTCGATGCTCAGCTCGTAGAGGCGCCCCGCGGCGAGCTCACCGAGGTGCCGCAGGCTCGGCGTCACCTTGGCGTGCACCTCGGCGGGGAGGTGCCGCGCTAGGTAGCGGGTGAGGACGCGATCGTCGTCGTACTGCGGCGCGAGCTGTGGGGGGGCCTGGATGAATTCCATGCGGCGAATGTACCGTCATCGCAGCCGCTGAGCGACCTCGAAGCGCCGCGCCGTTCTGTCGCAGGCGCACTACGCTCTGTGCACCGCGCTCTGTGCACCGCGCTCTGTGCACCGCGCTCTGTGCACCGCGCTCTGTGCACC
>CAYQAC010000008.1:54305-67409 GCA_964415255.1 uncultured Polyangiaceae bacterium
GCGCTCGGTGCACCGCGCTCTGGGCGGGGCGCGGCAGGCCCTGGGTGCTTCGGCTCCGCAATGGAGCGTGCCGGGCAGCGTGGTGCGGGCGCTGGGTTGCGCCTCACAGGGACGCCCAGCGTTCCCCAACCCCCCCCAAAAAAACAGTCAGTGATGCTGATGGACTAGGTGGGCGCTGCGAACCGTTTGACAACCGGCTCGCGCTTCAGGCAGCTTGGCTGACCGAACTTGGCGCTGACGTCTTCGCCTCGACGACGGGCTCGCGCTTCAGTCAGCTTGGCTGAGCGAACTTGGCGACCACCTCGTCGCTCTGGAGCACGCGCCTGGACCAGACGTAGAAGCCGAGCAGCACGGCGGCCCAGCCCACGGCGACCACCGCGCCCACGGAGAGACCGATGAGCATCGTGGCGCTCATGATGTCCTGGGCGTTGCCCGAAGTGGCAGGCATGGCGGACGAGATCTGCTCGGTGAAGCGCTGGAGCGCGCCGTAGCTGCGGATGCTGATGAGCACCGTCCACAGCACCCTGAACGCAGTGAGCGTCATCACCAGCGGGATCGCCGTGTTCGCGAGCAGCACGCGCCCCCGTTCAAGACCGCGATGCGAGAGCCAGGCCGCGTAGGCGGTGAAGCCCTCGAGGCCGATCGTGACGAGGGCGAGCAAGGCGGCGAAGGCCGGCATCGAGACGTCGCGCAGATCTTCCATCATCTGCTGCTGCGCCGCTGCGAACTCGGGCGTGAGCCCCGGCTGAGCTGGCGCGAGCGTGGCGGTGTTCACGACGGCGCCGAACAGCGCCGAGAACCCTCCGAGCACTCCCATCCCCGAGAACACAAGCAGCAGGATCACCACCAGGCTGAGGTGACGCGCGCGGCCTCCTGGCGCAGGCGGCGTCGTCGGGTTCACGGGGGGCGCGTAGACGTCTTCGGGTGTCGGCATCCGCCGTAGGTTATCACGGCGCGGCTCCCTCAAGATCGGACAGGGGGGCAGGGGGTTGGGCACCGCGCTAGAGCAGCTCCGTGAAGGCTCGTGTCACGTGAGGCGCGTGGAGCCGACCGTCTCCAGCCCCTCGGCGTGGGAGAGCCCGAGGTCGAGCTGTGAGGGCGGCAGCTCCATGAGGCAGCGGCGCACCGGCGCGAGCCAGCCAGCGACGTCCGTCGCCGCGCGCGCCGAAGCCAGCCAATCAGCGCGCCCAGGCGCTGAATGAGGCGTGCCCATCGGCGCGTCCATCGGCGCGCGGGGCCCTTGCGCGACGCCGCGCGCGACGAAGGTGATGAGCTCCTTGAGCTTGCCGAGGGCGCCATGACGCCCCTTGGTGAACACCAATTGATAACGCTCGGCCATGTCCTCCAAGTAGGCCAAGAGGTCGAGCGGCGTCGGGATGAAGGGCGGCTCCCCGCGGCGCAGCGCCGCGAGCTGCTTGAAGATGAAGGGGTTACGGATCGCCGGCCGCCCGATCATCACGCCGTGGCAGCCCGCCTCGGCTTGGAGCCGCAGCGCCGCGTCCGCGTACCACAGATCCCCATTGCCGATCACGGGGATGCTCAGCTCAGCTGACAAAAGCTGGATGATGCGCCAGTCGGCGACCCCAGCGTAAAAATCCGCGCGGCGCCTCGGGTGCACGCTGATGAAGTCGACGCCCGCGCGCTCCACGAGCTGCGCGATGCCGAGCGCCGCGCCCGCGTCGTCATACCCCGCGCGGATCTTCGCCGAGAGCAGGCCCGGAGTGGCCGCCCGCATCTGCTCCAGCACCCTCCGGAGTAAGTCAGGTTGCCTGAGCATCGCGGCGCCCACGCCCTTCTTCACGATGCGCGGCATGGGGCAGCCGAGGTTGATGTCGACCACGTCCGCACCCGCCGCCGCCACCATGCGCGCCGCCTCCGCCATGCGGTCAGGGTCATTGCCCATCACCTGGACGCTCAGCAGGGCGCTCGGCGAGCGCGCGATGGCGCGCCGCACCACGTTCGGGTGCACCGCGTCGCGGGTGATGCGCACGAACTCGGTGCACACCAGGTCGAGCCCGCCCTGCGCCGCGATGGCGTGGCGAAACGTCGGGTGGCCCACGCCTTCCATCGGCGCGAGGCAGGTCTGGAAGCGGAGGGGCGCGGCCGTCACGCGCGAGCCGTAGCCTCCCGGGTGCGGGCCCGCAAGCGGTTCACGAGCGCGGGGCGACGGGGGGTGGGCGTCGTGAGGTGGGGCTCAAGTCGTGGAGCGACACCTGCTCTAAGTCGATGCGCCCCACCACGCGTGAGAACGCCAAGGTGGCGGCCAGGGTGTGGGTCGAGGAAGCCCAAGCGGGCACGTAGCGCGGGGGCGTGATCAGCCCAACGCTGAAGGCCTCCGCCAGCTCGGTCAAGTCAGACAGGGTGACGCGCCCGGCGAAGGCGCGCCCGATCAGCTCCGGGCGGTGCTCGGCGATGGCCTTGCGGAAGAAGGTGTGCACGCTGAACAGGCCGTGGAGGTACACCGTGTCTTTGGTGAACACCACGCGGCCCCGCACATTGCCGCCGCGGAAAATACGCATGGTGGAGCGCACCCCTTCCATCTCGGTCTGGCCTTGCTCTAGGAAGAACTCAAACACGTCGAGGAAGTCGGCGCCCGAGAGCGCGTGATCCACCGCCACGGTGCGCAGCGCCAAGCGCCTCAGCCGCGCGAGATCGATGGAGCCGGTGAGCACCTCGGCCAGCGTCGCCAGCCCCTCTTGAGTGGCGGTGGTGCGCGGCGCGCCCAGGCTGAGCGCGGAGAGCACCGGCTGCGCGCGCCCGTTCAGCGCCGTGGCGGTGTGCACGAAGGCCTCGTGCTCGAGCAGCTGCGCGACGTCCTCCTGACTGAAGGCGGTGCGCCCGCGGATCCGGATGCGGGTGGCGCTGGCCGCCGCCTTGCTGGCGAGCTCATCGTCGATGGTCACCTCGATGGGGTCGTGCGTGAAGAATTCGCTCACGCGCCGCGCCAGGTGGTCGCGCACGTGCTCGGCGCTGAGCACGTAATGGTCAGCCCCAGTGCCTAACGTGTCCGCCAGCGGGCCCGTGGCCTCGAGCAGGGCGCGCGCCGCCTCAAGGTAGCTCTGGTTGGCGCCCGGCATGCGCGTGCTCGGATCGCCGTAAGCCAGGCGCGACAGCTCAAGGAACCCGGGGCTGCGCGCGGCGCTCACCAGCCGCGCGGCGTTGAGGTAGGAGTCGACCGTCAGGCCCAGGTACCGGCCCAGCGGATCGCCCAGGTCGAGCTGAGCTCGGAGCGCTTCGAGCGCCTCGAGCGCCGGCTCCAGATCGGCCTCCACCGGGGGCGCGTTGGGGAGCACCCGCCGGCCCTGGCGCCACTCAGCCAGGAAGTCGTCCACCACCTGACTCGGCCAGGTGAGGCGCCCCAAGACCTGAATGCCCCTCGCGATCGCCACCAGCCGCTCGCTCTGCTCACGAAGCCGCGCCGCGCGTCGGGAGTCCATCGGGCGGTGAGCATAACGCGAAGTCTGACCTCAAGGGTGGCTGCTCCTCGAGGGTGCGTTGGGTTAGGCACTGGCTTCAGCGACATGAAGCGACGAAACTGACCTGTGGGCCGGCCGAACAGGCTGCTTCGGGCGGTGTGAGGATCCACGAAACTGACCCGCAGGCCGGCCGATGAGGACCGGGTGCCTTCCAAACGCGAGCGATCTGCGGCCCGGCGACCTGCGGCCAACGACGCCTTGGAGGTTGACGGTCAGGTTCGCTCGCGTACTCTGAATCGACCCGGGGTGGAGAAGCTCCTACTCAAACCAGGCGACGAGGTCGGCAGCTACGTGCTCGAGCGAGAGATCGCTAGCGGCGGCACGGGGTGTGTGTTCGCCGCGCGCCACCAGGTGTTCGGCCACACACGCGCGCTGAAGATCATGCACCTGCGTGAGTCACTCAAGGAGGACGCCATGGCGCGCTGGCAGCGCGAGGCGATCCTGCTGAGTACGATTCGACATGGGAACATCGTGCGGGTGCACGACGCCGGGGTGAGCTCGCACGGGTTGTTTTGGATCGCGATGGATCTGCTACAGGGGGAGACGCTGCGGGAGCGGCTGAATAAAACGCCGCGCATCCCGATCTCCCTCGCCCTGCATTTCGGCACGGAGATAGCCGATGGCGTGCAGGCGGCGCACGAGATGGACGTGGTGCACCGCGACGTCAAGCCAGAGAACGTGTTCGTCACGGAGGCAGACGAGATCAAAGTGCTCGACTTGGGCACCGCCAAAGTACACGGCTACGGCATCCAATCAACGGATCATTTCAAGGTCCGCGGCACGCTGCTCTACATGGCGCCAGAGCAGTGCGAGGCGCACCCCGTGGACGCGCGCACGGACGTCTACGCGCTCGGCTTGGTGCTCTACGAGATGATGGCGGGTTGGCACCCCTTCATGCGGCCTGGCAGCCCCATCCCCACGCCCCAAGAGCTCGTCTCGCGGCAGCTCGTGTTAGACCCAGAGCCGCTGCCGATCGCGGTGCCCGGCTTCCCTGAGTACATCTGGCAGGTGGTGCAGCGCGCCCTCCAGAAGGAGCCGAAGGACCGCTTCGGCTCCATGCTGGAGCTCAGCATCGCGCTGCGCGAGGTGAGGGGGCGCGCGCTGTCGGCCGCGGCGCGCCACGCTCAACGCGCGGCGGGGCCCGCCGAGGAGCCGTCCGTCCCTGATGGCACGGTGAGGAAACGTCAGTCGACCGCCCCGCTGCTCGCTGTGGCTGGGGCGGCTGATGTCGGCCCGCTGGGGGCGCCGAAGTTCGCGCTCCCAGCCTCGGTGTCGGACACCGTCGAGGACTTCCCGCCGGGCATGTACACGGCCCGTGGCACCTTCCGCATGCCCACCGCCAAGCGCGATGATTTGAAGGCGGCGTTGGAGGCGGCCGCGCGCGTCGGCGCCCCACGTCCGAGTGAGGCGCCGCCTGCGGCGGGTGGAGCACCACCCGGCGCGTCGCCAGGCGCGCTGAGGGGTGCCTGGGTGCCAGTGGCCGTGGGGCCCGCGTCGGGTGCACCGAGCACCGCGGCGTTCGGTGGTGGTGTTGTGAGCGGCGCCGCGCCAGGCCTCTATCAGGCAGCGCCGAACGCGCACCACGTGTCGCCGAACGTGCACCACGCGTCAGCTCACCAGCCTCATGCCTACCAGGCGCCGCCGAGCGCGCACCAAGTGCCGCCGAGCGCGCACCAAGCGTCAGCTCACCAGCCTAACGCCTACCCGGTGCCGCCTGGCGCGCTGCAGGGCGCCCCGGCTGGGCCAAGTGCACCTGCGGCCGCCCCATCAGGCCAGGGTGGGCCAGCGGCGCCCAACATGGCCTATCAGCCGGTGCAAGCGCAGCAGGGGCCAGGCGCGATGCCGGCGGCGGCCCCGCCCCGCACGCCGCTGACTGTCGCGCCGCTGTCGAAGTCGCAGGCCGCTTCGGGCCAATCCTCGTGGGCGCCCTTGTGGCATGGCGCGCTGAGGGGGGCCATGGTTGGGTTCCTCCTTGTCGGTGTGTGGTGGGTGGTGGATCAGGTGATGCAAGTCAGTTCAACTGATGATTCGTCGTCGTCCGCGAGCGCGGCGAGCGGCCTCCCTGCGTCTGCGTCTGCGGCCGCTGCTGGCTCAGGGTCGGTCGCGCCGGTGGCGTCTGCGCCCGCTTTGCTCGCGGGCGCAGAGGATGAGCTCAGCGAAGAGGAGCTCAACGCCGTGGTGGAGGACGTCAACCGCCAGATTCAGGCGGGCCAGCTCCCCGATCCGAACAAGGACGCGCGGAGCGCTGGACCGCTCGGGTCGGCCCCTGCGGCTACCGCTTCCAGCGCACGGTCACCCAGCGCAGGCCCATCATCCGCTGCAGGGGCCGGAGGCCCCACCCCATGACGGATCGGAACCCGAGGGGAGACACGGTGCCTCCGTGGCTGTGGGGGGAAGATCCGCAGGCGCGTGACCTCCGTGAAGAGCTGACGCTCGGGCTCAGGCCCGATGAAGACGCGCTGTACGTGAAGGCTGGCTGGGAGGCGCGAGTGAAGGCCGCCCGCGACGCACAGCAGAGCCCAGACGCGCGCCGCACCGAACGGCAGCTGCAGCCACCTAGCTTCGCCGAGGAGGCGTCGCCGCCCAGCCGCGGCGCGCTGCCCTCACCTGAGCTGGCCGCGATCGGCAAGCAGCGCTGGGTGACGCTACCCCACGTGAAGGTCCCGCCAGTTGACTTCCCCACGGATGAGCTGGTCGACGTGTCAGGCGGGCAGGCGCTGAAGCCATCCGAGCGAAATGCGCCGCCTGCGGCGCAAGGCTTGGGCGGCGCCGCGCACGAGCCGAGCGGTGTGGTGGAGCTGAGCAGCGCTGGGGAGCTGAGCGGCGCTGGGGAGCTGAGCGGCGCTGGGGAGCTGAGCGGCGCTGGGGTGGCGGGTGAGCCGTCAGTTAGCCAGACGAGCTCTAGGGCCGAGCTGAGCGACGCGACGGTTCCCAGCCTGCGGCGCGCGGCGGAGGCGGCGCGCGCGCTGGGGCCCGGTCATCCTCGCGCGGGCGGTGCGCTGGCAGCTGACTCAGCTGGCGGTGAGCCTGACGTGGGCGCAGCCGAGGCGTCGCTCGACGCAGGCGCGCTGGGTGAGGCTGGGAGTGAGGCAGGCGCTCCGCAGGCGCGCGCTGTGGGGAGTGTTGAGGGTCGGCGCGGCGGATGGCGCGCGCTGTGGGTGGCGCCGTTGTTGCTCGGGGTGATTGGCGTGGGGGCGTGGGTGGTGCTGGGGCAGCGCAGCGTGGAGGCGGCAGGTGGCGCGGAGCCTGCGCCGGCCGCGACGGAGGCGTCGCCCGCCACGCCGCTGGCGAGCCCACACGCAGCGGCGCCGAGCGTGGCGGACCGAGTTGAGCCGGCTGGGACGGCGTCGAGCGAACCGAGCGAACCGAGCGAACCGAGTCAGCCGACGGAGCCGTTGAAGCCTCAAGCTCAGCCCGTGGCCGCACCGAAGGCGCAAGCTCAGCCAGCGGCCGGGCCGAAGCCTCAGCCAGCGGTCGCGCCGAAGCCTCAAGCTCAGCCCGTGGCCGCGCCGAAGCCTCAGCCAGGGAGCCTGAAGCACCCATCGCTCAGCGAGGAGCTCGGTCAGTGAAGCGTCCTCGCGCGTTGGGCGCTTCGTTTCCCCCGTTAGTGTCAGTGCACCGCCGTTTGACGTGACCCCAGGGCCACTCGCTCACCATTGTTTCTATGTCGTTGTTTCATTCTTCTAGTTCATCGTCGCTGTCCCTAGGCGTCGCGCTCGCGTGGACCGCGCTCGCGTCGCCAGTGAGCGCGGAGCCCACGCCGAGCGCGGATGAGCGCCACCAGTTGGCGGTGAAGGCGCTCCACGAGGGTGAGGTGGAGGTGGCCGAGGCGCACCTCACGGCCTTGTGGGCGGTCGAGCAGTCGGCGCGCGTGGCGTGCGATCTGGGGCTCTCGCTCAGCCTGCTGGAGCGGTGGCCCAGCGCCGCGGCGATGATGGAGCGCTGCGTGGACCTCGCCGGCTCGCGCGCTGGGGAGCGCACCCGCGCCGCGCACCGTACCGCGATGGAGAAGGTGCAGCGGGTAGATGTAGTCACGAACCCTGACGGAGCGGCGGTGGCGGTGAGCGGCGCCGCGCGCGGCGAGCGCTCGCTCTACGTGGCGCCAGGGCCTTACGAGCTGGTGGTGTCACACCCAGGATACATCACGGCCACCCGCGAGCTGACCGCCGTAGCCGGCGGACAGACGACCTACGACATCACCTTGGAGCGGGGCCCGGTGGCGCCTGCGTCAGGGCCCGGCGAGCCCATCGCGGGGCCCTCGCCGGAGCTGCCCCCCCAGGACAGCTCGGGGGGGCTGGATTATTCCGTGCGGAATTGGGTGGTGGTCGGGGCGGGGGTGGTGGCGCTGGGATCATTCGTGGCGGCGGCCGTCTTCAACTCGAAGGCGAGCTCATCGGAGGGCCGCTGGCATGAGCTGGGCG
The DNA here is from genome assembly GCA_964415255.1 of uncultured Polyangiaceae bacterium. Taxonomy (GTDB): domain Bacteria; phylum Myxococcota_A; class Polyangia; order Polyangiales; family Polyangiaceae; genus JAHBVY01. Next base: position 62,203 of record CAYQAC010000008.1, read on the forward strand.
GTGACCGTTGCGAACCTACAAGTAGTGAGCCTAGCTGCTTGGAGGCCAACGACGTGTGGTCGGACTGGCGTCGTCAGGGCACCACGCGTGATGTGTTCTTGGGGGTGGGCGTGGGGGCAGCGGCGCTGGGTGTCGTGGCCTACCTGCTGTGGCCGGAGCCAAGCCCGAAGGCGGGTTGGCTCACGCAGGGGCCGCGGGTGGGCGCTGGTGGAGGCCAGTGGGTCGTGTCAGGGAGCTTCTAGGCGGATGATGCAGGATCCGCGCGTTCATGGGTTGGTCGACGGTGACGTGTTCAAACTTGGCGTCTCGCTAGAGGAGCCGCGCAAATCTATCGCTAGGAGATTGATGATGAAGTTCTTTCGCTCGAGCAGCTTGGGAGTCCTTGGTTTGGTCGTCAGCGTTGCGCCGGGCTGCGCCCCTAGCGCGCCGGACTGTGGGAGTGACAACAGCTGTGGTAACGGAGGGACGGCGGGCACTGGGGGGCTGGCGGGGACAGGTGGTGTTGGTGGAGCTGGTGGGGTGTCTGGTTCTGGGGGCGCAGCGGGCACTGGAGCGAGCGGTGGTGCTGGTGGCGTGGGTGGTTCAGGGGGGACAGGTCCGCATTGTGATGAGTCTTTGAGTCCGGCTGAGGATTCGTGCGTGATAGCGGATGAGCTGGCGGTGTTTGTGAGTCCTGCGGGTGAGTCGGGTGCTGCAGGGACTCGGGCGGAGCCGCTTGGGAGCGTGCAGGCTGGTTTGGTGAAGGCGAAGGCTGAGGGTAAGCGGCTGTTTGTCTGCGCGGATGGGGGTGATTATGCGGAGAACGTTTCTCTTGGGGCTGGGCTGGCTGGCGTGGAGGTTTGGGGTGGTTTCAAGTGTGATGGGTGGGGTTTTGACTCTGCGTTGAAGGCGACTGTGGCGCCGGCGAGTGGGGTGCCCTTTACGGCGACTGGCATTGATGCGGAGACTTCATTTCGTTTCGTGAGGTTTCGGGCTCCGGTGGGGGTGGCGCCAGGGGGGAGCAGTGTGGGTGGTTTTGTTGCGGACTCGAGTGGGTTGAGTTTTGAGCAGGTGGAGTTCATAGCGCGAGAGGGTGCGAGCGGTGCGAGCGGGGTGCGCAGTGATGTGGGTGCGCCTGGTAGTAGTATTGATGGTGACAGCGCGAGTGGGATCAACGCAGGGGAGGGGACTGCTATGACATGTGCTCACACGGGCGAAGGGACGACTGGAGCGCCGGGAGGCAGAGGGGGTACGGTCCCTGGCCCGGGCGGCAACGGCACCCCCGCCATCACGACCCCGAACCCCAACGGCGGTAAGGGCGGTGAAGTGGGCGCTAGTTGCTCAGAAGGTGGCGGTGGTCGCGACGGCAACCCCGGTTCTGGCGGCACGTTAGGCACCGGGGCCGCAACGCTCGGCACCCTGACCGCCAGCGGCTGGGTGCCACAGGCTGGCACTGGCGGCTCTCACGGTCAGGTGGGGCAGGGCGGCGGTGGTGGTCGTGGCGGGTTGACTGGCGGTGGTGGAGGCGGTGGCGCGGGAGGCTGCGGTGGGGCGCCTGGCGGCGGGGGTGGTGGTGGTGGTGCGAGCGTGGCGCTGTTGCTGTTCAACGCGCCGGTGCAGCTGAAGGACGTGCAGCTGACGGCGGGTGATGGTGGGGATGGCGGGGTGGGGGCTGAGGGGCAAGGAGGGTTAGACGGGGGTGCAGCGGGACTGCCGGCTACGAGCGGGTGCATGGCAGGCGAAGGTGGTCGTGGCGGCGCCGGCGGTGGCGGTGGCGGTGGCGCGGGCGGCGTGTCCGCCGGCGTGTTGCACGTAGGCGCTGCGCCGGTGCGCGAGGGTGGCAACATCGTCATCGGCGCGCCGGGCGCTCCTGGTGCGGCGGGCGGTGGGAGCAGCGCGAGCGCTGGCATCGCTGGTGAGGCAGCGGAGGTGTTGAGCCTGGAGCCGTAGGGCAGGAGGCGAGGGTAGCTGACGAGTCGCCCTCTTAGTTGCTGCGGTCGGTGAGCAGTTCGGGGCGGAGGCGCGGCGGGCGCCTTGGCCCAACTCTTGGTCTTTGAGGGCACCGGTGACCGGTCGCAGCAAGTCAGTGCCACAGACTTATCGGTACCGGGCAGTGAGGTGCCAAACCCCCTGCCCCTGCCCCTGCTCGTAGGTGAGGATCGGAGTGATGAAGATGAAGTGGTCAGCTATCAAAGGTGTTCCGTGTGCTCTGGTGGTGCTGGTGGCTGGCTGCGGTGACGCGCCTTACGGTGGGGATGGGACGGCGGGCACTGGGGGGCTGGCGGGGACAGGTGGTGTTGGTGGAGCTGGTGGGGTGTCTGGTTCTGGGGGCGCAGCGGGCACTGGAGCGAGCGGTGGTGCTGGTGGCGTGGGTGGTTCAGGGGGGACAGGTCCGCATTGTGATGAGTCTTTGAGTCCGGCTGAGGATTCGTGCGTGATAGCGGATGAGCTGGCGGTGTTTGTGAGTCCTGCGGGTGAGTCGGGTGCTGCAGGGACTCGGGCGGAGCCGCTTGGGAGCGTGCAGGCTGGTTTGGTGAAGGCGAAGGCTGAGGGTAAGCGGCTGTTTGTCTGCGCGGATGGGGGTGATTATGCGGAGAACGTTTCTCTTGGGGCTGGGCTGGCTGGCGTGGAGGTTTGGGGTGGTTTCAAGTGTGATGGGTGGGGTTTTGACTCTGCGTTGAAGGCGACTGTGGCGCCGGCGAGTGGGGTGCCCTTTACGGCGACTGGCATTGATGCGGAGACTTCATTTCGTTTCGTGAGGTTTCGGGCTCCGGTGGGGGTGGCGCCAGGGGGGAGCAGTGTGGGTGGTTTTGTTGCGGACTCGAGTGGGTTGAGTTTTGAGCAGGTGGAGTTCATAGCGCGAGAGGGTGCGAGCGGTGCGAGCGGGGTGCGCAGTGATGTGGGTGCGCCTGGTAGTAGTATTGATGGTGACAGCGCGAGTGGGATCAACGCAGGGGAGGGGACTGCTATGACATGTGCTCACACGGGCGAAGGGACGACTGGAGCGCCGGGAGGCAGAGGGGGTACGGTCCCTGGCCCGGGCGGCAACGGCACCCCCGCCATCACGACCCCGAACCCCAACGGCGGTAAGGGCGGTGAAGTGGGCGCTAGTTGCTCAGAAGGTGGCGGTGGTCGCGACGGCAACCCCGGTTCTGGCGGCACGTTAGGCACCGGGGCCGCAACGCTCGGCACCCTGACCGCCAGCGGCTGGGTGCCACAGGCTGGCACTGGCGGCTCTCACGGTCAGGTGGGGCAGGGCGGCGGTGGTGGTCGTGGCGGGTTGACTGGCGGTGGTGGAGGCGGTGGCGCGGGAGGCTGCGGTGGGGCGCCTGGCGGCGGGGGTGGTGGTGGTGGTGCGAGCGTGGCGCTGTTGCTGTTCAACGCGCCGGTGCAGCTGAAGGACGTGCAGCTGACGGCGGGTGATGGTGGGGATGGCGGGGTGGGGGCTGAGGGGCAAGGAGGGTTAGACGGGGGTGCAGCGGGACTGCCGGCTACGAGCGGGTGCATGGCAGGCGAAGGTGGTCGTGGCGGCGCCGGCGGTGGCGGTGGCGGTGGCGCGGGCGGCGTGTCCGCCGGCGTGTTGCACGTAGGCGCTGCGCCGGTGCGCGAGGGTGGCAACATCGTCATCGGCGCGCCGGGCGCTCCTGGTGCGGCGGGCGGTGGGAGCAGCGCGAGCGCTGGCATCGCTGGTGAGGCAGCGGAGGTGTTGAGCTTGGAGCCGTAGGGCAGGAGGCGAGGGTAGCTGACGAGTCGCGTTTTTGGTGGATGCGTGCGCCACCGCGGCGCGCTCAGCCGCACATCAACTCACGGCGCGGTGCCGTCCAACCCCCAAACCCTCCTGCCGTGTACCATGAAAGGTCAGTGAGACTCACTGGTGCACCGAAACGGGGCAAGCCCAGGTCTGCCGGCGCGCTCGACGTGTCACGGCGCGGCAGCTCGCGCGGCGGCTCGGGCGCGTTAGGCTGGCGCGCTGTGATCACCGTGCGGCGGCTCGCGCGGTGGCTCGGGGCGCGTTAGGCTGGCGCATGCCACGAGACTTCATTCGGGTGCGGGGGATCTCCCTGGCTTGCGTCGTCGGTGTGCGGCAGCGGGAGCGCCGTGAACCGCAGCCGCTGCTCGTGGATCTGGAGCTAGGGCTCGACCTCAGCGTCGCGGGGAAGAGCGGGCGGATCCGCCACACCGTGGATTACGATCGGCTGACTGACCAAGTGCAGGCGCTGCTCCAGTTTCGGCGCTACCGCTTGCTGGAGAACGCGGCGGAGGAGCTCGCCGCCATGCTGTTCGGCGTGCAGCCCGCGCTTGAGGCGCTGCGGCTCACCTTGATCAAGCCGCTGGCGCTCACTGGCCGAGCGCAGCAGGCCGAGGTGCATGTGGAGCGGCGTCGCGCGGATTTTCCCCGTGGCGAGGAGACGGCGCGCTTCGGTCGCGTGGAGGTGCTGCTCGAGACGCGCGAGGCGGGGCTCTACCTCCTGCATATCGCGCCCCGCGGCGAGATCTCAAGCCACCACCACCAGCGCATGCGTGAGCTCGAGTGGCGCGTGAGCGGCTCCTTGGCGCGCGATGGGGAGCGCCTCACGGGGCTCTCGCCGGTGGTGTGGCCCAAGGGCCAAGTGCACCGCTATCAGAACCTGAGCGACGACTGGGCGACCCTCTTTTGCTGCAACACGCCGCCCTTCATCCCGGAAGACGAGGTGCTCACCCAAGCGCAAGCGTCAGCCAACGCGGAGGCGCGGTGACATCATCCACCACGGGCACCACGCTCGTCACGGGCGCCACGCGTGGCATCGGGCGCGCCATCGTGGAGCGCTTGGCGTCCCATGAAAGGGTGATCGGCGTCTATCGCAGCAACAGCCAGGCGGCGCGCGCGCTCAGTCAGGAGCTCTCACGGGTTGAGCTGCACGCCTGCGATCTCGCGTCACCGGCGGCCACCGACGCGCTCATCACGGCGCTGGGCGCGCAACAAGTCAGGTTCACTGGCGTAGTGCTCAACGCAGGCATCGCCGAGCACGGCGGCTTCGTTCGGACGCGGCAGGCAGCGCCCCACCCGGCGCCCGAGGGTGCGCCGCCCAATGCGCCCGAGCCTCACACGGGGCCCCACGCAGCGCCCCACACGGCGCCCGAGGGTGCGCCGCCCAACGCGCCCGAGCCTCACACGGCGCCCCACCCGGCGCCTCACACGGCGCCCGAGGGTGCGCCGCCCAACGCGCCCGAGCCTCACACGGCGCCCC
>CAYQAC010000009.1:0-66448 GCA_964415255.1 uncultured Polyangiaceae bacterium
TGTGCGAGCACCGGGGCAAGGTGCTCTCACGGGAGCAGCTCTTGGCGCGCGTTTGGGGCTCAAGCTACGAGGGCGGCCCGCGCACGGTGGACATCCACGTGCGCCGCCTGCGCGCGAAGCTGGGGGAGAGCTTGCCGCTCGAAACCCTGCGCGGCTCAGGCTACAAGCTGAGCGCGCCCGCCTCCCTCGGGCAGCCCTGAGACCGCTGAGCCGACGATGACCCCGCCCCGCCGTCGAGCCACCCTACCTGCCGCTAAGTCAGCCGGCCAGTCTACTGGTGGGGCGGGTTCGAAGCCGTCGAAACGCACTGTAGGGGCGGGTTTGAAACCCGCCCGGCCAACCACCACACGCACTGCTTCCGCGCGGTCGCAAGGCGCGGGTCACCTGGTGGTCTCCATCGGGTGTCCGGCGGGCGTGGGCCCTGAGGTGTCCGTCGCGGCGGCCCTGCGCTACGCGGCGGGTGAGGGGCACGCGGGGCCGGGGCGCACCCGCGTGAGGGGCGGGCGGCCGAGCGTGGTGCTGGTGGGGGACAGCGCCACGCTGAGGGCAGCGGTGGATTTTTTGGGGGTTGGGGAGCACCTGCTGGTGCCGTTCGCGACGTCGGCTGACGGAGCGCCCGCGCCGCCAGGCGCCGTGTTCGTCTACGACCCTGGCGTGCGGGTGACCCCGCGAGACCGCACGAAGGGTGCCCCCACACGTCGCGCCGGCGCCGCGCAGCTCACCTTCATCGAGGCGGCTTACGGCCTCACCCGCGCGCTGCCGCGCGCCGCGCTGGTGACTGGCCCCGTGAGTAAGGAGGCGATCGCGCGCTCCGGGGTGCCTGGTTCGGAGACCTTCCTAGGGCACACCGAGTGGCTGCAGGCGCTCGACGGCGCCAAGACGAGCGTGATGTGCTTCGCCTCGCAGGCGCTGGTGACGAGCTTGGTCACGACGCACCTGCCGCTCAGCGCGGTGCCAAGCGCCCTGACGCGGAGCGGGGTGAAGACGGCGTGCCTCGCCTTGGCGGAGCTGCTCGCCGCGCGCGGCCACGTGAAGCCAACCGTCGCCGTGTGCTCCTTGAATCCCCACGCGGGTGAGGGCGAGCTGCTCGGCGCCGAAGAGCGCACCGCGATCGCCCCTGGCATCGCCGCGGCGCGGCGCGCGTGTGACGCGCGCTTCATTGGGCCGATCGGCGCTGAGACAGCGTACCGCAAGGCGGCGCGCGGTGAGTACGCTGGGGTGGTGGCGATGTACCACGATCAAGCGACCATCCCGATGAAGCTGCTCGCCTTCGGCGACGCCGTGAACATCACCATGGGCCTGTCCATCGTGCGCACTAGCGTGGATCATGGCACCGGCTACGACATCGCCTGGCGCGGCACCGCGAACCCGTCAGGTATGCTGAGCGCCCTAGTGTGCGCCGAGCAGCTGCTCGCGCGGCGCTGAGGTGCGTGGCGCTGTAGTGCGCTTTGGGCGGCGCTGTAGTGCGCTTTGGGTGGCGCTACAGTGCGCTTTGGGCGGCGCTACAGTGCGCTTCGGGCGGCGCTGCAGTGCGCTTCGGGCGGCGCTGCAGTGCGCTTTGGGCGGCGCTGCAGTGCGCTTTGGGCGCCAACATGCAGCCTAAAATGGCTCGTTGCGCCGCGTTGTGGCGGTGAGCTGACGAAATAGGCTGACCGCAGCGGCTCAGGCTGGGTGGGTCGTCAGGGCACCCGTCATGATTTGGATCAGGCCCTCGGGGTTGTCGGCGTGCACCCAGTGACCTGAGCCTTGAAGGGCGTGCAGCTTCACGCGGGCGGCGGGGGGGAGCGCCTCTGCGCGGGCGATGTCGGGCGGGGCGTAGCGATCGCTCTCAGTGGCGTACAGGAGGTGCACGTCGGGCGAGGCGCGGCGCGCCTCAAGCCAGGGCCACATATCCTCGCGGAAATAATCACGGAGGAGCTCCTTGATGATGTCGAGATCGAAGGCCCAGCGGTAGCTCCCGCCATCCCGGCGCAGGTTGGTCGTCATCCAGCGGGCGGTGCCGAGGCTGACGCCGCGCGCGGTGAGCGCCTCGAGCATCGCTTCACGGCTGGGGAAGGGGTAAGGCTCCTCACGGGTCACGGCCTCCAGCCGGCTCACCAGGTGCCCCACCTCACCGCCCTGGCCGCGGGGCTGCTCCCCCGGGGGTGAGTCCAGCGCCCACACCTGGCGCAAGCCCACGGGCAGCAGCTCCGCGAATTTCAGCGCGACCTTCCCACCGAAGGAGTGGCCGATCATCGCGTCGGCGGTGAGGCCGTGGGCGTCCAGCGTCGCGGCGACGTCGCGTACGGAGCGCGCCACGGTGAAGGGGCCACCCTGCGCCTGGGAGGTGGGCGCGGAGTCGCCGTGTCCGGGCAGATCGATCAGCGCGACTTGGCTGCCCGGCACCGTCTCCACCAGGCGGCGCCCGAGGCCGCGCAGGTTGCTGCCTGAGCCGAGGATCCCATGCAGCAGCACCAAGGTGCGGGCGGCGTGGGCGTCGCCCAGCCGTGTGAGCGAGAGCGGGGAGGTCACGGGCCTTAGGTAGTACGGCGAGGGCCTGGGTGACTAGCCTCCTTCACGCTCGGCGACGCCTGGCTCGCCCGCGCGTCGCCCCGGCCGTGGCGCTCACGGGGCAACCGCGGGCGTCCCTCGACAAGCGCTGAAGAGTCGGATACCGGACCGAGCATGGTCGCCTCGAAGCGCGATGCGTCGGAGCGCGCCGCCTTGAAGCGCGATGCGTCGGAGCGCGCCGCCTTGAAGCGCGCCGCGCTGGAGCGGCGGCGAGCGACCGCGCTGGAGCGCAGCTTACGGCGGGCGAGCCCGCTCGAGCAGTGGACGCTGCGCCTGGCGGCGGCTCACGCCGAGCAGCGGACCCCGCCAGGGCGCTGGCTCCCGAGCGCGCTCAGGTCGCTCGCGCTGCAGCTTGCGGCCGCGCGCGGCGCACTCGTGAGTGTCCCTGACGAAGAGGCCTGGCTGAGCGCGGGGGCTGGCCTCCCGCCGGGGCACCCGCTCGCCGCCGCGCGGCTGTTTCAGGAGCAGCTCCCGCCGCTGCCTGCGTTTGACGCCCAGCTCAGCGTGGAGCTGGCTGCGGCGCTGGCTCGGCTGGTGGCAGAGGACACGAGCCCAGCGCTGCTTGGCCGCGCCTACCAAAAGCTGATCGCGGGTCGACACCCGGGCGCGCTCCGGCTCCGGGGGGTCGGTGCCGCGCGGAAACGTAGCGGCAGCTTCTACACGCCGAGCGCGGTGTCGCGCGAGCTGGCTGAGCGCGCGCTCGAGCGCTGCCCGGAGCCGCGGTCGGTGTGCGACCCGGCGGTGGGCGGCGGCGCCTTCTTGCTGGCCTGTTACGACGCTTGGGTGGGTGAGGGGGCGCCGGCTGCGCGGCGGCTCGCGGTGCTAGCGAGGATGGTGGGGGCGGACACCTCCCCGCTCGCGCTGGCGCTCACCGAGCTCAGCCTTTGGCTTACGCTCTCGTTGCCTGAGCTCCCCATCTCCGAGCTGCCGACGCGCTTGCTCCAGGGCGACTCGCTCGGCGTGGGGCTGGGGCGGCGCGTGGATTGGGCGCGCGAGGTCCCTGATGTGTTTCAGCAGGGCGGCTTTCAGCTCGTGATCGGCAACCCGCCGTGGGTCGCCTTCGCGGGGCGCGCGGCTCAGCCGCTCGCTCAGCGGACACGCGACGCGCTCTCGCGTCGCTACCAGGCGTGGCGCGGCTTCCCGACCTTGCAGAGCGCCTTCGTCGAGTTGGCCGCGCGGACGCTCGCGCCGCGCGGCGTGGTCTCGCTGCTCATGCCGAGCCCAATCGCGGATCTCTCGGGGTACGCCGCGCTCCGCCGCGTCGCCACCGAGCGCCACACCCTGGTGACGCCCCTCCGTGAGGTGTCGCGGCGCGCGTTCACTGAGGTGGCGCAGCCCTGCTTCGGCCTCTTGCTGGCACCTTCAGAGGCGGCCACGGCGAGCGAGGAGCCGTGGCCCTTGCTCGAGCGGAGCGGCAGCGCCACGCTCATGGAGCCCCCGGCGGCGCTCGTTCGGTTAGCTGACTTTCCGCGGCTGCCGCGGAGCTGCTTCATGGAGCGCGGCTTCCGCACGGCGAAGGACGTCGCGCGCAGGCTGCTCCGGCGCGCCGCGGCCCCTGAGGGGCCGTTTCAGGTGCCGCTGCTCGAAGGGAAATGCGTCTCGGCCTTTCATCGCGGGCCGCCGCGGCTGTTCCTTCATCCAGATGAGGCGGCGCTCGCGGAGCGACACGTGCGCCTGCCCAGCGCCGCGCAGTTTCGCGCGGTTCAGTTTTTAGTCAGACAAACAGCCCATCGACCGATCGCGGCGCTCCACGACGGCGGGCTGTTCAGGAACTCGCTGATCGCCGGCTTCGCCTGCCCGCCGTACTCCGCCGTCACCCTGGTGGCGCTGCTCAACTCAAGCCTCTACCACGCGCTGCACCTCGCGCTGTTCCGCGACTCGCGCCAGGCGGTGTTCCCCCAAGTGAAGGTGGCGCACCTGCGCGCGCTGCCCGCGCCGCGGCCTGGCGCGGCCTTGAACCTGGTGGAGGCGCTCGGGGCCGCATCGATTGCCGCACGGAATCAAGGTCAGCCGCTGCCGGCGCCGCTCCTCGCGGCGCTGGAGTCCGCCGTCTACGCGGCGTTCGGCGTCTCGAAGGTGGAGCGTGAGGCGATTGAGGGCTTCTTGGCGCAGCACGGGGGGCCGCGGCGTCGGGCGCGCGGCGCGCGCTGGTGAGGTTTAGGGGCACCTGGAGCGGCGCGCAGTGACTGCAGCGCCGAGCGGCGCCGCGCATTGGGACCAACCCCCCAAACCAACAGGGGAAATCAGCGCTGGGAGTGGCGCTGAGGCTCGAAGCGCCCCGAGGTGTCGCGACCGATTGACGGCGGAGACGACGCCTCTACGATGCGGGGATGATCATCCCGGAAGCCTTCATCCCGCTGCTCACCACTCAGAAGTCGTTCGCGCACCTGGCGACCGTGATGCCTGACGGCACCCCGCAGGTGACCCCGGTGTGGATTGACTTCGACGGCAGCCACGTATTGGTCAACACAGCTGTCGGTCGCCTGAAAGATCGCAACCTGAGCGCCCGCGCCGAGGTGGGGCTCTCCATCTGCGATCCTGACAACCCCTACCGCTACCTGGCGATCCGGGGGCGCGTGGTGGAGCGCAGCCTGGAGGGCGCGGAGGAGCACATCGACACGCTGGCTCAGCGCTACCTCGGGAGCCCATATCCTTTCCGTAAGGAAAATGAGGTCCGTGTGCTGTTCCGCGTGGAGCCGCTCAAGGTCAGCGCCCAGGGCTGAGGCGTGCCAACCAAGGCCCATTGAGCACAGCGGCGCCTGCCCCAGCGGGAGCACGAGTGGGAGCCCATGGACTCGCGCTGCGCGTTGGATTTTTGGGGGGTTGGACGGCACCGCGCCGCGTGTGACAGGGAGCGTCCGTTGGGGGCGCTCCACCACACGCTGAGGTGAGCTGCCCCCAACGTCAGGCTTACAACCTGGTTAGAGGTAGGAGCGAACTCATGCGGGAGATTGATCTCGCTGCGCGCTGCCCTTACCCTGTGGCGGTGTGACGCAGGCTGGGTGCGCACAGCGGCGCTGAGGCGCCGTTCGATTTCGAGGCTCAGGCCCTCGAGCAAGGAACGCTATGAAGATGGGACTTGGGACCTCACGGGTGGTGCTCGCGCTGGCGGGCCTCGTCGCCTCAAGCTTGCTGCTCGGCGGGTCGGGCTGCTCCTCGGGGGAGGAGTCGGGCGAAGAGGCAGACGGCGCTTGCCTCTCGAACCGCGCCTTCTTCGCGCAGAAGGTGTGGGGGCCGGTGGTCCAGACCACCTGCCTCAACTGCCACTCGCCTGACGGCGTGGCGGCGGAGGAGGGCGCGGAGCTGCAGCTCCTGCCGCCTGGCTACCCAGGCTTCCTGGACACCAACATGGCCGCGCTGGCGGAGATGGCGAAGCTTGAGAGCGACGGGAAATCGGTCGTGCTCCGCAAGCCGCTCGGTGAGCTCTCTCACGGCGGCGGCGTGCAGCTCAGCGCGGACAGCAAGGAGTACAAGGCGCTGGCCGAGCTCATCGAGCGTTTCCGCACGGCAGAGTCCTGCGCGGAGGAGCCTCAGGTGGCGAGCTTCCCGGGCGTGCAGCAGCTGGGTGAGCTGGGCACCTTCCGCAAGGCCTCCCTGCAACTGACAGGCAAGCTGCCCAGCGCGGAGGAGGTGGACGCGCTGCGCGAAGGTGGCCTCGCCGCCCTGCCGGGCGCCATCGACAAGCTGCTGGAGACGCCGGAGTTCCTCGCCTGGCTGAAGGAGGCGTATAACGACGTCCTCCTGACCGATCGCTACTTGGCGTACAACGGCTACGCGCTGAATATCCTGAACGCAGAGCAGTTCCCCTACGCGCGGGATGTTTATGACAACTACTCTGACGAAGACCGGGCGCGCATCAGCCGCGCGGTGGCGCGCGAGCCGCTCGAGCTCATCGCGTACATCGTGAAGAATAACCTGCCGTACAGCGAGATCCTCACGGCGGACTACACGATGATGAACCCGTTCTCGGCGCGGGTTTATAACGACACCACGGTGCAGTTCGACGACCCGACGGATGAGACCGAGTTCAAGCCGGGTAAGGTGCAGGTGCAGCTGGAGTCAGGGCTCACCCCCTACCCGCAAGCGGGGCTCATCACCTCGCCCATCTGGCTGAACCGCTACCCCACCACGCCCACGAATCGCAACCGTCACCGCGCGCGGATGGTGATGGATCACTTCTTGGCGACGGACATCCTCGCGGTGGTGGATCGCCCGATTGACGCTGAGGAGACGGCCAAATACCAGAACCCCACGCGCGACGATCCGACCTGCAACGGCTGCCACCGGCAGATGGATCCTATCGCGGGCGCGTTCCAGAAATTTGACCCGAACGATCAAGAGCGCCTGCGCCCAGAGGCCAACTGGCACCCTGAGATGTTCCCGCCTGGATATGGTCGGGAGGTGATGCAGACCAGCGATTTTGGCAATGCGCCAGCCTGGCTCGCGCAGCGACTGGTGCGAGATCCACGCTTCGCCTACTCCGCGGTGCGCACGGTGTTCACGGCGCTCACTGGCTTCAAGCCGATGAGCTACCCCACGGACACGGACGGCGACCTCTTCGCGCAGCAGCTGGCCGCCTGGGAGGCGCAAGACGCCACGTTCCGCAGCCTGACTGACGATTTTGAAGAGAGCGGGCGCAACCTGAAGGTGCTGATCCGCGGTATCATCATGAGCCCTTACTATCGCGCGCAAGCGGCGCCGGGCCTAGGTGATTCGCAGGCGGTGCAGATGCAAGAGCTCGGGCGCGCGCGCCTGGAGACGCCAGAGAGCCTGCAGCGGAAGATCGAGGCGGTGGTGGGGACGCCTTGGTCGCGCAGCTGGGACTCGCGCGGCTGGCTCACCAGCGACTACCGCGTGCTCTATGGCGGCATCGACTCGGACACCATCACGCAGCGGCTCCCCGCGCCGAACGGCGTGATGGCGAACATCGTGTGGCGCATGGCGAACGAGGTGGCGTGCGCGGCGACTGCGTACGACTTCTTGCTGCCGAGCAGCGATCGCGCGCTGTTCCCCTACGTCACGATGGATCACGTCCCGGAGACGGCCACGGGTGACGGGGTGCCAGGCTCCGTGCAGACCATCCGCAAGAACATCCAATACCTCCACGCGCGCATCCTCGGGGAAGATCTCCCGCTCGATCATGAGGAGCTCAACGCGACGTACCAGCTGTTCTTAGAGACCTGGCGCGAGGGCACCGGCAAGCTGGCCCGTGAAGAGGAGACGAACGGGCTCAAGTGGGGCTGCCGCGCGCGGACGGACCGCGCGACGGGCGAAGAGCTGCCCCGAGAGCAGCGCATCGAGAACGACCCCAACTACACCGTTCGCGCGTGGATGGCGGTCATCACCTACCTCCTCAGCGACTATCGCTTCTTGCACGACTGAAGGAACCATTCGCATGCAACGTAGAAGTTTCTTGCAGGCAGCGGCGGCCGCGGGGCTCGCCTTGACCATCCCCTCCGTGGTGCGGCGCGTGAACGCGGCCGAGCCCTTCACCGGGCCCTTCTGGGTGCAGGTGCACGCCTCGGGCGGTTGGGACCCAACCCTGAATTTCGACCCGAAGCTCGCGTCGGAGCACACGCGGGCTTACACGGAGGTGGCGCGCGTGGGGAACATCCCCTTCGCGCCGACGCCGATTGACCTCGAGGCGCTGAACGTCAGTCAGGATTACGACTATGACACCCGCCTGCTCAGCAACGAGCAGTTCCTGAACAGGTACGGCGGCCGGCTGACCGTCATCAACGGGGTGGACACCAAGACCAACAACCACGACAGCGGCACCCGCAGCATGTGGAGCGGCCAAACCGGGGAGGGTTACCCCTCGCTCGGCGCGCTGATCGCGGCGACCCAAGGTCCGGGGCTGCCCATGGCCTACATCTCAAGCGGCGGCTACGACGCCACGCAGGGGTTGGTGGGGCTCACCCGCGTGTCCAGCGTGAGCTCGCTCCAGCGCATCGCGCGCCCGAACCTGATGGATCCTCAAGATCTGGAGGGAGACAGGTACCACACCGGGGACACCTGGCAGCGCATCGGTCGTTACCAGCAGGAGCGCATTGAGCGGCTCCAGGCGCGGGAGGGGTTGCTCCGGCCGCGCGCGGCGATGGGCGCGCTGGAGATGGCGCGGGCGGCTGACGGGGAGCTCTCCAAGCTGGAGCTCCCGGAGGAGCTGGTCACGGTGCCGGGAGGCGACCTGAACGATCTGCAGCGCATGATGCAGCAGTCGCAGATCGCGCTGCACGCCTTCAAGAGCGGCATCGGCGCCTCAGCCACGCTGAGCATCGGCGGCTTCGACAGCCACGCGAACAATGACCGCGATCAGCGGCGGCAGCTGGCCAAGCTGCTCGCGGGCATCGACTACCTGATGATGTACGCCGGCACCTTGGGCCTTCAGGACAAGCTGTACGTGGTGGTGGCGTCGGACTTTGGGCGCACGCCGTACAACGACCGGAACGGGAAAGATCACCACCCCATCTCCACGATGTTCGCGATGGGCCCGAACATCCCAGGGGACCGCGTGATCGGCGCCACCACGGAGGACCGCCTGGCGTTCGCCGTGGACCCGAACAGCTTGCAGCCGGTATCGTCAGGTGGCGTTACCATCACCCCCACCGTCATCCAGCGCGCGCTGCGCCGGGCGGCGGGGGTGTCCGCCGAGCTCGACGCAGCATTCCCCCTCGGCGGCCCCACAGAGCTAGCGCTGTTCGGCTGATGGCGGTGGGGGCGACCGGCGGGTCGCCCCGGTGCGCGACGTTGTGTGCTGGTCGCCCCGGTGTACGATCAGGGGGCGGTGCAGCGGCCGAGCACGGCGCTCCATGGCCGAGCACCGTCGCCTGCTTAAAGCTCTGCCACCGCGTGCACGCAGGTGGGCGGGCAACCCGCCCCATTGGGCTGCTGGGTGACGTAGGTGGGGCGGACTGCCGCTGACATGAGCACGTCGCCCGCGTTCGAGACGGTGATCGTGAGCTCTTCTGGGTGGTGGCCTACGATGTCGAGCCCAACCACGCGCGCTCCTTCGACTCGCACTCCAACCTGCTGACCCGTGCACGAGTTCAAGCCGTTCCCCTCAGCGTATTCGCATTGAACAGTTTCATTGTCCATCTGGAGTGAGATGGACAGCTCAAGCGAGGCGTCTGCCGGAGATGAGAACCGGACGCCAACGCCGTCCAGGCAGCCCATGTCGGTGCAGCCGCTGCTGCTGCTGCTGCACCCGGCTGCAGCGCACATCAGCACCCATGACGCGCAGCCTATGAGGAAGGTCCGAGCCAGGCTTCTTCCCGTGGGTGCACGAGGACGTGCGGGCGTTGGGTGGCTAGGTGATGCGGACGCCCTGCGGGGGTGAATGAGGGCTGGCTCATGGGAGTCGCCGCCCACGCCGACACCAGCGCCTGCTCCAAGGAGTATCGACCTACTCTGAGCGCTACCCATCGCCACTGACTGAAGCCCTCCTTCAGCCTCCGTTCTGACAGTCAGCGTCGTTGGTACAAGCGAAGGTTCTGCGCGCTGCCTAGTGGCGGGTCACGGTGTGCAGCTGCCTGGCGCTGTTTAGTCAGTGTGGCGAATTTGATGTCGTGGTGCGGCAGGTGCTGCCATCGCGGGCGCTAGTGGTCTGCGACACTGACTAATGCGTAGAAGCTTCGCGTCCGCGCAGCGATTGCGTGGCCAGCAATATTCGCGCGGCGCCGTGGACGCGTGACAGGCGTTGGGCGACCAGCCGGCCCCTACTCTTCTGGTGCGCCGCAGGCGCCGCGGTGCTCGTACCTGGCTAGCGGGCAGCTGCCGCTGCCGCCGAACGTCTCGCCGTCGCAGCCGCAGTATTGGCGATGGTCTCGCGTGCACATGCGGTCGAGCGGCACGCACCGCCCGCCGCCGGGGCCGCAGCCTTTGCCTTCGCAGATCCCGCTGACGCAGTCCGCCGCGGTGTCGCAGGCCTCACCGTCGGCTTGGGTGCCGCTGTGGCTCGGGGGCGCCTCTGGCGGCGTGGGGGGTGGCGCCTCAGGGGAGGTGGGCTCAACGCCTGGCTCCGCAGGGACCTCGGTGGGGTGCTGGGCGGGCGCAGAGCCACACGCAGCGACGAGCAGCGCAGTGGGTAACAGCAGCGCAGTGGGTAACAGCAGCGCAGTGGAGAGCAGGCTCTTCATGACGCGGAGGCTAGCACCGCCCGGGTGAACCGAGGGGGAGCCGCCAGATCGACCTCTGCATCGACCTGGGGTGTTACGTTGGTGGAGCCGAGGGGGATCGAACCCCTGACCTCAAGACTGCCAGTCTAGCGCTCTCCCAGCTGAGCTACGGCCCCAACGGGAGGCGGACTCTGCCACGCTCCGCGCGCCTTGGCGAGCACTTTTGTTGGGCGCCGCAGGGCGCCTCGCGCGGCGGACGCCTTAGGGCTCGGCGGGCGGCGGGGCGACCTGCTGCAGGCGCTCCATCACGCGGCGCGCGGCCTCTTGAGCGCGGGCGGGATCCAGGCTCGGGGGGATGACGGCGGGCGCTTCACCGACCGCGCCTTCGGGGGGGATCTCATCCACAACCGGCGAGGCGACGGCCGCGACGGGTGGTGCGGCGACCGGCTCTTCCCCGCTGTCTAGCGCGACCGCGACGATCCCCACGCCGACGAACAGGCCAATGCCGAGCAGCGTCAGCCAGCCTGGGGTGTGGGGCTCATCCGGGTCGAGCTCATCCTCATCGTGGTCGTGGGCGTCTGCGGTGTGGGGGTCGTGAGCGGACATGGCCTTGGCGAAGGCTTATGGGGGTTCAGGGACTGGGTCAAGTGGCAGCGCCGGCCCTGAGGCGCTATCGAGGCCTCAGTGTCCACCTTGGTCTTCGCCACGCTCGCCTCGGCCTCGGCCACGGCCACCCCGGAGCGCCACGCGGAGCGCGCGGAGCGGCTCGCACCAGAGGCTCAGCTGCAGCTGCTGTGTCAGCTGCTCTCGGTGAGCACTGGCCTGAGCCTGACGCCTGAGCTCCTGACCGACTCGGAGCAGCTGGTCCGGGGCTTCGAGGAGGGCCTCTTCAGCTTGGCCTGGGCGCCGCCGCTCATCGCGCTGGAGCTCCAGCAGCGTCGCTTGGCGGAGCCGCTCGTGGTGGTGCAGCGCGGCCAGCGCTTGGGTTACCACGCGGCGCTTTTTTCGCGCGCGAACGCGCCGTTCAGGCAGGCGAGTGAGCTGGTGGGGTCGCGAGTCGCTTGGGTGAGCCAGGACTCGACCAGCGGCTACGTCGCGCCGCGCTGGCACCTGCGCACATTGGGCATGAACCCTGACGAGATGTTCGCGGAGCAGCGCTTCTACGGCGATCACGACGCGGTGGTGCGCGCGGTGCTCGAGGGCGAGGCGGACGTCGGCGCGACCCACGTCGGCGTGGATCCGCTGACCGGTGAGCTGGAGAGCGCGCCCTGGCTCAGCTACGCGGGGGCCGAGGCGGTGCGCGTGTGGTTCTTGATTGGTCCTATCCCGGGGGACGTGGTCGTGTGTGGTGCCCAGGTGCGCCCCACGGTGCGGCAGCGGCTCGCGGCGGTGTTCTTGGCGTTGCCTCCTGAGGCGCGGCCGCTCGCTGAAGCGGTGTTCCAGGCACACCAGTTCGATCCTGCGCCGCCCGGTCACCTCGATCTCTTGCGCGGCCTGTCGAGGTCGCGCGACAAGTCAGGGTCCTAGCCTCGCGCCGCTTCCCTTGCGCGCCGCTCTAGCTGTTGGATTTGAGGGCGACAAACGGTAAACCGTGGGTCGCCCTAGGGGGCGGCTAGGCTCAGCAGCGGGCCCGAGATTTACCATGGCACAGCAGCAACAACGCTACCGCGTCGTCCAGAGGATCGCAGCGGGCGGCATGGCGGAGGTCTTCCGCGCCGAGAGCGCGGGCCTCGAGGGCTTCAAGAAGAAGGTCGCGATCAAGCGCGTCCTCCCGCACCTCTCGGAGAAGAAGCAGTTCATCGGGATGTTCCTGGATGAGGCGCGCACGTCCGCCCTCCTGTCCCACTCGAACTGCGTGCAGGTGTTCGACATCGGCGTCGGCGACAACACCTACTTCATCGTGATGGAGTTCGTGGATGGCGCGGACCTCAAGGCCATCATCGAGTACGTGCGGAAACACCACCGCACGTTCCCGCCTGAGGTCGCCGTCCACATCTGCGTGAAGATCTGCGAGGGCCTCGCCTACGCGCACGAGGTGAAGGACGACGACGGCCAAGTCATCGGCATCGTCCACCGCGATATGTCTCCGCCGAACGTGCTCGTCACGCGCTACGGCGAGGTAAAAATTGTGGACTTCGGCCTCGCCAAGGCCAACAGCCAGCTCGAGAAGAGCGAGCCGGGCATCATTAAAGGTAAGTTTAGCTACCTTTCTCCGGAGGCCGCGCTGGGCCAGCCGGTGGACGCCCGCACGGACATCTTCGCGGTGGGCATCATCCTGTGGGAGATGCTCGCCGGGCGGCGGCTTTTCCTCGGGGAAACAGATTTGGAGACGGTGCGCCAGGTGCAAGCGGCGCGCATCCCCAGCGTCCGTGAGCTGAACCCGCAGGTGACGCCGGAGCTTGAGCAGGTCATCCTGAAGTCGCTCACCCGCGACCCGAACACGCGCTACCTGACGGCGCGCGACTTCGGGCGCGACCTGAACGACATGCTCTTCCGCTCGGAGCGCGCGGTGTCGGCGTTCGACCTCGCGGAGCTGGTGCAGCGGGTGATCGTCGAGCGCGACAGCGAGAAGCAGCAGCGCCCGAAGGACAAGGCCTCCATCATCGGCGAGCTGATCGACGACGCGCTGTTTGAGTTCACCTCGCTGGATGAGCAGAGCGCCGCGGCGGGTGAAGACAGGGGCTCCGGCAGCGTGGTCGGCGCGGTGCCGCTCAACCTCGGCTCCTTCGAGAACGTGGGGGACTGGGCTTCAGATTTGGGGGACCTCGGCGGTATGCCGCCCACCTCGTTTCAAGAAGGGAACCTCGCCGCGTTAGAGGAGGAGTCTTCCCAGCCGCCGCAGGCTACCCACATCACGCCGCCGCCCGCGCCGTCGCCGCTCGCAGGTTCATCGCTCGGGTCGTCGCCGCTCGTGGCATCCCCACCAGCCCAGCCGCTGGCGGCGCCCGTGAGCGCAGCGCTCTCCGCGCCCTCGGGTCAGGCGCTGGCACCCTCAGCGGGCGCGCTGGTGCCGGAGCCGCCGAGCTCCTCCAAGACGGGCCTCATCGTGATCGTCTTGGTGGTGTTGCTGTTGGGCGTCGGCGCGGGCCTGTACTTCGCCGGGATCATCCCTGGATAGGGTTTTTGGGGGTTTGGCACCGCGCTGGGTGTTGTCAGGTACACTGACGTAGCGCGCCTGGTCGGCATCAGCGCAGACGGGGGGCGGCTGGGTGCTGTCAGGTGCACTGACGTAGCGCGCCTGGTCGGCATCAGCGCAGACGGGGGCGACCGGCCGGTCGCCCCTACGTGTGTTGTTGTGGTTGACGGGGCGACCGGCGGGTCGTCCCTACACACGTGTCGTTGTGGCTGGTCGCCCCTAGACAGGGGCGACCAGCTGGGCGCTATTCGTCGCCGTCTGACTCGTCGTCGTCCGATTCGTCGTCATCCGACTCATCATCGTCGTCATCGTCATCGTCGTCATCGTCGTCGAGGTCCTCATCTTCCTCCTCGATCTCTTCTTCGGGCTCCTCACCGCGCTCACGACGAAGCTCTGCGTTGCGTTCGCGCGCGGCGCGCTCCGCCTGCACGCGCTGCATCACCGCGGGCTTGGGCGCCACGATGAGCACCATGGTGCGCCCCTCCATCGTGGGCATCTGCTCCACGGTGGTGAGATCTTCAAGGCCCTGGAGCAGCCAATCAAGCTGCATCTTGGCGCGCTCGGGGTGCGTGATTTCGCGGCCGCGGAAGCGCACCGTGAACTTCACCTTGTTCCCTGACTCAAGGAATTTGCGCGCCGCGCGGAGCTTGACGTTCAAGTCATGATCGTCGGTCTTGGGGCGGAGCTTCAGCTCCTTCACCTCGACCACCGTCTGGCGCCGCTTGGCGTCGCTGGCCCGCTTCTTCTCCTCGTACTTGTACTTGCCAAAGTCGAGGATTTTACAGACGGGCGGCATGCTCTTGGGGTTCACCTCGACCAAGTCGAGGCTCTCCTCACGAGCGCGCCGGAGCGCCTCTTGGGTCGTCATCACCCCCAGCATGGAGCCGTCCGAGGCGACGACTCGCACCTCAGGCACGCGGATGCGGTGATTGATCCGGATCTGGGGGCCGCGCGGCTCTGCGCGGTGGAAGCGTCGCCTCATCGCCATCGATCTGCTCTACCTCGGTTCATGCGTTCCCTTTGTCTGAGGCTGCGGCGCTGCCGCAGCTCGTAGTCTGTCCTGCTGACCATCCCAGCCGCGCGCTGGGCTCCGGGGGGTGACGGCTGGTCAGCGCGTGACCACGCGCCCAATGCGCCCAGCGCCTCACAGCTCCCGCCGCCCAAGCCATGGCAGCTCACGAGCGGCCTGCGGCGGCTTCACCCGCTGACGAGGCGCCGGCCACCGGCGGGCGCCCCTCCGCCACCAGGCGCTCGATCAAGTCAGCGATACTGACCGACCCGAGATCGCCCTCGCCGGAGCGCAGCGCCACGCTCTGCTGCTCCACCTCTTGGTCGCCGATGACCGCCAGGTAAGGCAGCCGGAGGTTGCGCCCGTTGCGGATCTTGGCGCCCAGCTTGTCCGAGCTGTCGTCCACCAGCACGCGCACCCCGGCGTCACGCAGCTTGTGAGCGAGCTCCGCCGCGAACGGCGCCTGACGCTCGCTCACCGTGAGCAGGCTGATCTGCTCGGGGGCGAGCCACATGGGGAACTTGCCCGAGCAGTGCTCAATGTACACGCCAAGGAAGCGCTCCACCGAGCCGAGGATGGCACGGTGGAGCATCACCGGGCGGTTCGCCTGGCCCTGAGCGTCCACGTACTCAAGCCCGAAGCGCTCCGGCAACGCGTAATCTACCTGGACGGTGCCAAGCTGCCAGTCGCGGCCCAGCGCGTCCGTCACGTGGAACTCCAGCTTGGGGCCGTAGAAGGCGCCTTCCCCTGGCAACAGCTCGTAAGGGGTGTTCGACTCCTTGAGCACCGCCTCCAGCGCCTGCTCCGCGGCGTCCCACATGGCGTCGGTGCCGAGGCGCTTCTCTGGGCGGAGCGCCAGCTTCACCCGAACGTCCTTGAACTCGAAGGCGCGGTACACCTCAAACAGCAGCTCGTTGAAGCTGCGCATTTCCTCGTGGATTTGCGCTGGGGTGCAGAAGATGTGCGCGTCGTCTTGGCAGAAGCTGCGCACCCGAGCCAGGCCGTGGAGCGAGCCGCCGCGCTCATAGCGGTGCAGCCGCCCGAAGTCCGCGATGCGCCACGGCAGCTCGCGGTAGCTGCGGCGCCGCTGCCCGAAGATCAGGCAGTGGCTGGGGCAGTTCATTGGCTTCTGAGAGAGGTTCTCTAGCGCGGGGTGGGAGCATGAGGGCTCCTGCTGCGCGATCTCGTCGAGCGTCTCTGCGGTGACCGGGAGGTACATGTTCTCCCGGTAGTTCTGCAGGTGACCGCTGGTCTCAAACAGGCGCTTGTCGAAGATTTGCGGGGTGATGACCTCTTCGTAGCCGTAGCGCACGTACAGGCTGCGGATGTAGTCCACCAGGCGCCGGTACACGCTGGCGCCGCGCGGCAAGAAGAACGGCATCGCCGGCGCGTACTCGTGGAACCAGAATAGTTCGAGCTCCTTACCGAGCTTGCGATGGTCGCGGCGCTTCGCCTCTTCTTGCTGCTCAAGGTAGGCGTCTAGCTCCTCTTGAGTGCGGAACGCGGTGCCGTAAATGCGCTGCAGCATCGGCCGCGTCTCGTCGCCGCGCCAGTACGCCCCCGCGACGCTGGTCAGCTTCACCACGCCTAGGTCGGCGGTGGATGGCACGTGCGGCCCCGAGCAGAGGTCAAACCAGCTGCCTTCTTTCCGCCCAGGGCTCGCGTGGCGGTAGAGCGAGATCTCGGCGTCCGCCGCGATGCCCTGGATGAGCTCCACCTTGTAGGCCTCGCCCATCGAGCGAAACAGCTCGATGGCGGCCTCCCGGCTCACCACCTCACGCACGAACGGCCGCTTGGCGTTCATGATCCGCCGCATCTCCTTCTCGATGCGCTGCAGATCTTTGTCGGTGAAGGGGCCGTCTGGCCGATCGAAATCGTAGTAAAAGCCGCTCTGGATGGCCGGCCCGATGGTGACCTGGGTGCCGGGGAACAGGCGCTGCACGGCGTCCGCCATCACGTGCGCCGTGGAGTGACGGATCACCTCCAGCGCCTCCGGGCTGCCGCGGCGAACGACGCTGAGCTCACTTGGCTCGGCGCTGATCGGCGTGTGTAAATCGACGATACGATCGCCTATTTTTACCGCGATGACGTCTGCGTCCAGAGTGTCAGGGCCGAGGAGCTCACGCGCGGTCTGACGCGCGGGCTCAGTCATAGTCCCCGACGCCCTAGCGACTGGGCTCGCCGCGACGACTGGGCTCGCCGCGGCAACGAGCCAGGCTGATGCGATGCTCTACTCCGCTGCGCCTCACCCCGTGCGGCCACGCGCTGATGCGCGCCGATGACGGGGTGGGCTGCTTGCGCAGTAGGCGCGGGCAGGATTGAACTGCCGACCCCTACAGTGTCAATGTAGTGCTCTACCACTGAGCTACGCGCCTGAAAAACGAACGGTGAGGGTGAAGGTGATCGGTTCGGACGCGAGCTCGCGCCCAGGCCCCAGACCTATCCACGCAGGCCGGGGCGCGATAAATGTCACCCGCGTGGTGGGGTGTCAAGCTGGATTGCTCAAGGTTCACGCGGGGGCTCGGGGCCGGCTCGCTGACTTCGACGGGGTAGTTTTTGGGGGTTTGGCAGGTCGGTGCGCTGACGTTCAGGCAAACCCCCCCCTCCCTACTGACCAAGTGTCACGGAGTGCAACGAGCGCTGCCCACTGGGTGCCCAGCTTGAGCTCCTGAGGGCGATCGCTGAGGCCTGAAGGAGGGTCGGTGAGTACGCCGGTCAGTCGCTTGCGTGCCCTTGGGATCCTCGGTATAGGCCCCACCCCTTTTGAAGGAGCTCGCGTGAATTTGCTGGCGTTCGCATCTCAAGCCCAAGGTACTCCACCGGCCCGCCCCGCGGCCCCTGGAGCGCCGGCCCCCGCGGCGCCCGCTGCCGCGCCGGCAGCCGGCACAGAAGCCGCTGCGCCTCAAGGTCCCGCTCCAGAGCCGCCCGGCTTGTTCTCGATGGCGCCGATGCTGCTGCTCATGGTGGCGCTGTTCGGCTTCATGTGGTGGACCAACCGCAGCCAAGAGAAGAAGAAGCAGGCCATGCTCTCCGAGCTCAAGAAGGGGGACCGCGTGATCACCCAGAGCGGGCTGATGGGGAAGCTGCTTGAGCGTACAGACCGCTTCGCCACCGTGGAGATCGCGCCGGGCGTGAAGGTGAAGATGCTGGCCTCCGCGCTGGCGGGGAAAGATCACACGGACAGCCAAGGCGAGGGCAAGGACGCCAAGGACGCCAAGGAAGCGAAGTCAGGGAAGGACGCCAAGTAGGCGCCCCCTGGCGCGCGCGCCGTCGTGTGGATTGCCCCGACGGAAGCCGCTTCGAGAGAGTTTCGGTAGAAGGAGCCGAGAGTGGTTAACACGGTCTTGCAGTATGTGTTTGGGGGCGCAGCCCTGGCGCTCGGTGCGCTTGGGTACTTCCGCCCCACGCACCGCACGTCGCAGTGGGCGGGCGCTTTAGCGGCAGCCGGAGCTGGAGGCGCCGCCTATTACGACGCGTTCTGGCCCATGGTGCTGCTCGGTTTGACGGCGCTCTGGTGCCTGTTCTTGGGGGTGAACTGGGTGACGCCGGGCTGGCGCGGGCGCTTCGGCGTGGTCGCTGGTGTGACCTTGGTCGCGCTCCTGGTGCTGCTCCCCAGCGTGGAGAGCATGTCCGGCGGGCGGGTGAAGTGCCCGACCTACATCAAGGAGCGGATGGGGTTCCGCTTGGTGGCGGGGCTGGATTTGCGGGGCGGGCTCCGGCTCGTCTACACGGTGGAGGTGGCTGAGGCCATCCGCGACAAGCGCGACGCCTACTTCGAGGACATGGAGACGGAGCTCGCGCGCGCCTTCGAGCTGCACTCCGGAGAAGACCGCCCAACTGACGAGGTGTACGCCAAGCTCCGCGAGAAGGTGACCATCACGGCGCCGCGCGGGGAGTCGAACCGCATCGACATCGAGTTCAAGAGCCCCGCGGACGAGGCGAAGTTCGACAAGCGCTTCCAAGACCGTTTCCGTGGGGAATTGGACTTCGCGCACGAGGTGGGCAGCGGCAAGGTGCGCTACTTCATCCGTGAGGCGTCTGAGTCGGATATCCGCGAGCGCGCCACCCTGCAGGCCAAGGAGATCATCCTGCGCCGCGTGGATGAGCTCGGCCTGCGTGAGGCCTCCGTCTCCACGCGGGGCGAGGACGTCATCGTGGAGGTGCCGGGCGAGGACGAGGCCAGCTTCCAGCAGATCCGCGACATCATCAGCCAGACGGCGCGGCTTGAGTTCAAGCTGAACGACGACGAGAACAAGTTCTTCGAGCAGCTCTCGAAGGACCTCCAGGGCACCTCACTGCCGTCTGGCATCAGCTTCCAGAGCGAGTCCGTGAGCCTGGGCCAAGACGCGGATGAGGAGCCCATCGTCGGGGTGTTCCACTTCGCCGTCATCACCAACCAAGACGGTGAGAGCTCAGAGGCCTCGCTGAAGCGCTTCCGCGAGTGGACGGAGACGCTGAACGTGCCGCCAGGGCGCGAAATCGGCTTCGAGAAGCTCACCACCATGGACGCCTCCTCGCGCAAAGAGACAGACCAAGGCTGGCGCACCTACGTGCTCAAGTCGCGCGCTGAGATCACCGGCGACATGATCCGCGACGCTCAGGCGCAGCCTCAGAGCCAGCAGGGCTCACTGGGCGGTTGGCTCGTGGCCCTGACCTTCACGGAGCGAGGCGGCTCCATCTTCGAGCGCATCACGGGGGACAACGTCAAGCGGCGCTTCTCCATCATCTTGGATGACAAGGTGGAGAGCTCTCCAGTGATTCAGGGGAGGATCCCCGGCGGTCACGCCACCATCACGATGGGCTCAGGGGACGCTCAGGTGCAGCTTGAGCGCTCACGCAACCTGGAGATGGTGCTGCGCTCAGGTGCGCTGCCCGCGCCCATCTCGCTCTCGAATGAGCAGCACATCGGGCCCTCCTTGGGGCGCGACTCGATCAAGTTGGCGCTCGAGGGCGCGCTTGGCGGCTCGCTCCTCGTGGTCGTGTTCATGATGATCTACTACCGCGGCGGCGGACTCATCGCGAACCTGGGCGTCGTGGTGAACCTGCTCTTGCAGCTGGCGGTGCTGGCCTCCTTCGGGGCCTCCATGACCCTGCCAGGCATCGCGGGGCTCGCGCTCACGGTGGGCATGAGCGTCGACTCGAACGTGCTCATCAATGAGCGGATACGCGAGGAGCAGCTCGAGGGTAAGAGCCCGAGAGCGGCCGTCGAGCTTGGCTTCAACCGAGCGCTCACCGCGATCATCGACGGGCACATCACCACGCTGATCGCCGCGGTGATCCTCGCGCAGTACGGCACCGGACCCATCAAGGGTTTTGCCATCACCCTCATCGTGGGCACCCTCACCAGCATCTTCAGCGGTGTGGTGGTCTCCCGCGTCCTCTTCGACTTCTGGGTTCACGGCAAGGGCCGTGACGCCAAACTGAACGTGGGCTGAGCGATGCAGCTGTTTCCAGTTGGAAAAATTTACGACTTCATGGGCAAGCGGCGGATCTTTGTCCCGCTGACCTTGCTCGCTGTTGTCGCCTCCCTCGTCAGCTTCGTCTACCCGGGGCCCACCTTCGGGACAGACTTCCGCGGCGGGACGGAGGTGGAGGTCGCCTTCAAGGGGCCGGTGGAGGCCGGCCAGCTGCGAGACCTGATCGAGCGCTCGGGCTTCTCCACACCAGACGTCGTCCGGGTGGAGGACAGCAGCTCTGACTACCGCTACATGCTGCGGGTGCAGGAGGTGTCGTCGATCGACGAGGCCAAGCAGCAGGAGATCTTGAGCGCGCTGTGCTTCGGGGAAGGGCTGCCTCAAGATCGTTGCCCCGCGGAGCGCTCGCCCAGCGAGGTGAAGTTCAGCCCCGGCGGGGACAAGCTGACCATCCGCTTCCGCGCCGATCCGGATCTGGCGAGGATCCGTCAGCAGCTCACGCCGGTGGAGGGGGTCTCCATCCGCGCTGGGGAGAACGCGATCGCGCTCCAGAACGCGCGCGAGCACCGGGTGGACGTGCAGCTGCAGAGCAAGGGCGACCAGCTGATGGACGCCCTGCGCCAGGGGCTCGGCGCGGAGCTCGTGCCCGATCATCCGCTGCGCGTGGAGTGGATCGGCCCCAAGGCGGGCGCTCAGCTGCGTGACGCCGCCATCACCAGCGTGCTCATCTCGCTGGTGTTCATCATGGCCTACATCGCGCTCCGGTTCGATGTGCGCTTCGCCCCAGGCGCCACCGTGGCCCTGGCGCACGACGCGCTGCTCACCATGGGCGTGCTCAACTTCATGGGGCGGGAGATCACGCTGACCACCGTGGCGGCGCTGCTCACCATCATTGGTTACTCCGTGAACGACACGGTGGTGGTGTTCGACCGCGTGCGCGAGAACCTCGTGCGCATGCGCGGGGCGAGCTTCATCAAGCTGATCAACGTGAGCCTCAGCGAGATGCTGAGCCGCACCATCATCACCGGCGGCTCCACCATCCTCGCGCTGCTCGCCTTCTTCGTGCGCGGCACCGGCACCTTGAAGGAGTTCGCCTTCACCCTGGTGATTGGCATGGTGCTCGGCATCTACTCGACCATCTTCATCGCGCTGCCGTTCACCGAGTGGCTGGACAGGACCGTGTTCGCCCGCGTCGGGAAGAACAAGAAGAAGAAGAGCGCGCCGCTCCGCAAGGCTGACGAAGCGGTGGTCTGAGGTGGCCTCGCCCCTCGGCGCCGCTGAGCTGAGCGAGGTGGAGCGGCTCGCGCGGGCGCTCGGCAGCAGCCGAACGCTCGCGCAGGTGTTCGCTCGGCGCGGGCAGTCGGAGGTGCCGGAGATTGAGCGCTTCCTCAAGCCGCAGCTCAGTCAGCTCACCTCACCAGATGCCATGGTGGACAGGGAGGTGCTCGCGGAGCGCCTCGCGCACGCGGCGCGCCACCAGGAGCGCGTCGTGGTGTTCGGCGACTACGACTGCGACGGCATCACCTCGGCGGCCATCTTGACGGATCTGCTACGGCGCTTGGGCGCGGTGGTGATCCCACAGCTGGCGAGCCGCTTCAGCGGCGGCTACGGGGTCAGCCCGGAGGCGACCGATCGCATCCTCTCGGCGTCTCCCGCGGTGCTCGTCACCTGCGATTGTGGCTCCTCCGACCACACGAGCCTCGCGCGAGTGAGGGAGGCGGGGGTGGACGTCTTGGTGATCGATCATCACCTGGTCCCGCGCGAGCCGCTGCCGGCGATGGCCTTCCTCAACCCGCACCGACCGGACTGCGGCTTCCCTTATAAGGGGCTCGCCTCGTGTGGGCTGGTGTTGTCGGTCGGGGCCGCCTTGCGCAAGCGCCTCGATCCCAAGCTCGATTTGCGCCCCTACCTCGACCTGGTCGCGATCGGCACCATCGCTGACGTCGCGCCGCTCGACGGCGATAACCGCGCGCTGGTGCGCGCTGGGCTGAGCGTGCTCGGCACCGGCGCGCGGCCCGGTGTTCGCGCCCTGCTTGAGTACGCGAAGATCGATCCGAAGCTGCCGATCCGCGGGGAGGACGTCGCGTTCCGGATCGCGCCGCGCATCAACGCGCCGGGGCGCTTGGGCGCACCGGATCCTGCCTTCGATCTGCTGCTCGCGCAAAACCTCGACACGGCGCGCTCGTTGGCGGCGCGGGTGGAGCAGCTGACGGATGAGCGCAAGGCCGCGCAGCGCGAGATGGAAGAGCAGGCGATCCAGGTGATTGAGCGTGAAGGGTGGGCTGAGCGCCCGGCGCTCGTCATCGCGGAGGACGGCATGAACCACGGCATCGTGGGCGTCGTCGCGGGGCGCCTGGTGGATCGCTACCAAGTCCCGGTGGTGGTCATTGGCTTTGAGGGGGATGAAGGTCGCGGCTCAGTGCGTGGGCCCGCCGGGGCACGTTTGTTCGATGCCCTGACGGAAGCCTCAGAGCCGCTCACCCGCTTTGGGGGGCACCAGGCAGCGGCGGGCGTCACCGTCGCGCGCGCGGCCGTGGCGCGTTTCCGCGAGGCGTTCGAGGCGGCGTGCAGCGCCGGCGCGGCGGCCCCCAAGGAGGCTACGGTGCAGGATCCTGCCGCGGTGGTCCCGCTCATGGCGGGCGATCGGCTGTTTCAGGTGGTGACCGACTTGGAGCGGCTCGAGCCTTGTGGTGAGCGCAACCCAGCGCCAAGCCTGGAGATCACCGCGCGCCTCACCTCCGCGCGCGTGGTGGGCGATGGCCACCTCAAGCTTGACCTCAAGGTGGGTGAGCAGCGCCTCTCGGCCTTTGGTTTCGGCTTGGGGGAGATCGCAAAATCCCTGACTGAGGAGGTGGTCCTGGTGGGGAAGTTGAAGCGCGACGGCTACGTCGGTGGGGAGGCCGTGGAGCTGCGGCTCGACTCGGCGCGGAGCGCGGCGGCACCTGCTGGGTGAGGGTGGGCTGCTGCTTGCGGGTTGAGGGCAGGGTGCTGCTCGCGGGTTGAGGGCAGGGTGCTGCTGTGCTGCGAAGCTGCTGCTTGAGGGCGGGCGGCTGCTTGCGGGTTGAGGGCAGGGGCGGCGTGCCGTAGACCTCGGGGCGTGGAGACCTTGATCCGGTTCAGCGGCGTGAAGAAGCGCTTCGGTGAGAAGGTCATCTACAGCGGGCTCGATCTCAGCATCCGTCGGGGGGAGGCCTTCACCATCCTCGGTGGCTCGGGGGTCGGGAAGAGCGTCATGCTCAAGATGCTGATCGGGCTGCTCCAGGCTGACGAGGGGAGCATCCTGTTTGACGGCGCTGAGATCACGAAGATGTCAGAGGAGCAGCTCTCCCAAGTGCGCCGCCGCATCGCGATGTTGTTCCAGAGCGGCGCGCTGTTCGACTCGCTCAGCGTGGGTGAGAACATCGCCTACGGCTTGGAGGAGCACTTCCGCGAGCAGATGTCGCGCGCCGAGATGGCTGATCGCGTCGCCTGGGCGCTGGGGCTGGTGGGGCTGCCTGGCATTGAGGACATGCGCCCTTCAGATTTGTCAGGTGGCATGCGTAAGCGCGTGGGCTTGGCGCGCGCGATCGCGGTGCAGCCTGAGGTGCTGCTCTATGATGAGCCCACCACGGGTCTCGATCCGGTGAACACGGCGCGCGTCAACCGCATGATCATCGGGCTGCAGGAGAAGCTGAAGATCACGAGCGTGGTGGTGACCCACGACATGGGCAGCGCCTTCAGCATCAGCGATCGGCTGGCGATGGTGCATGGGGGCCGCATCATCGCGTGTGGCACCCCGGAGGAGTTCAAGGCCTCCGATGACCCGCGGGTGTCTAATTTTATCTTGGGCCGCGCGCCGGCGCAGGAGGACGTGGAGACGCTGCTTCGGAACGGCTGAGGGCGCGCCGAGGGTGGCGCGCGCGGCCGGTGCGGTCAGCATTCCTGACGTCGCCGCGAGTCGCGTCAGCTAGGGCGCCCATCTCGTCAGCATTCCTGACGTCGCCGCGAGTCGCGTCAGCTAGGGGCGCCCACCTTGTTAGCATTCCTGACGCCGTGAGGCGTGACGAGCGGCATCGCGTAGCGGGGCGCGTCACGGAGCAGCCGCCACACCACCCGCCAGGAGCCGTCCGACACAGGATCTGGATCGTCCTCACGAAACCTGTCTTCTGGCGGGGCGCTGGGCGCCCACACGGTGCTCGGTACGGTGGGGAGGAAGGCCCAGGTGTCGATCATGCCATCCAGGTGCGTCTTGAGCGCGTGGCGGGTCAGATCCCTCAGCGTGACCACGTTCAGCACCACCGCGTAGATGATCGCCATGGGCCAGAAGAACCCGATGCTGAACACGACGGAGGCGGCGAGGTAGCCTGAGGCGAGGAGTGCCACCACGAAGCGGCCCTTGAACGGCGAGGCGAGGTACCCGGCGCCGATGGGCACCCAGACACCACCTGTCAGCACACCCCCGGCGATCGCCGCCACGATCGTGAGCAGCCCCTGCAGGCGCAGATCGCCGAGGCGCGCCGCAGGCAGGTAGCGCGCGCGCTGGGTCGGCTTCGGTAGCCTCGCGGAGGAGCTACCAGGGCGTAAGCGCATGAGCTTCGCTGCCGCGGCGGCCAGCCTGATGCGGTGACTGGTGGCGGCGGGGGTGCCCGGGAACAGGTAGATCGTGCGCTCGGCGCCGACCCGGGCGGCGAGGGTGATCGCGCGGTAGGTCAGCGTCTCCGCGAGGCCGAGGCGCGCGAGCTCATCTGGGGCTAGGTGATAGCGCCGCACGCCGAACAGCCGCTTCGAGATGAAGGTGACGCCCACCGGGTCAATAATCAGGAACCCTGACAGACACAGCCCGACGCCCGGCGCGCGGTAGGCGTAGGCCGGCATCCGGAGGCTCAGATCGCGCTCCGGCAGCGCGCGCTTCAGCCAGCGCGGCGGGGCCGCCTCTACCTTCGTCTCTGAGCCCGTGTATTTTTTCCACAGGGAGACGAATATACGCAGCTGGATCAAGCTGAGCTGCGCCAAGATCGGCGCGGTGAGCATCCCCAGCGCTAGGTAGGCCACCCCGAGCGCTGCCATCAGCACGCTGTCCCCCAGCACCAAGCCGCCCAGGGTGGCGCCCCAGGCGAACAGGTCATCGACGAAGGAGTGCGCGACGCGCACCCCAGGGACCGGCACCAGGGTGAGCAGGAGCCGCGTGCCTGTCTTGCCAAAGGTGGCGATCAGCCCGGCGACCGTCCCGAGCACGATGAACAGCCCGAGCCACATGGCTGG
The DNA here is from genome assembly GCA_964415255.1 of uncultured Polyangiaceae bacterium. Classification (GTDB taxonomy): domain Bacteria; phylum Myxococcota_A; class Polyangia; order Polyangiales; family Polyangiaceae; genus JAHBVY01. Next base: position 25,465 of record CAYQAC010000009.1, read on the forward strand.
GGTCAGCTGGGGCAGCTCCCCCGCGTCATCTGTTCCTACATTGAAACCAAACCCGGTGGCCAGCGCGGTCGCACCGGTGGCCTCGCTGGTGAGGCCCTGCGTCGCGCCCACGCCGATCAGCGCGCTCACCGCCACCGCGGCGAAGGGGCGCCAGGCGGTGGAGACTGGCGTGAGCCAAGCCTCAATCCACCCTATTTTATCAGCCAGGGAGTCGGCGATGGACAGCACCAGGAACACCACGCCCAGGGTGAGCAGCAGCGAAGGGGAGCCCAGGCCGTGCAGGCCGCGGTGGAGCGTCGGCTCCATCAGCCACGGGGGCACCGTGTCCGCTTGGGCCAAGAGCAAGAGGACGGCGAGCGGGAGCCACGGGTTCTTCCCGGCGGCTGCGCTCGCTGAGAGGGCGGTGACCAGTGAAGAGACGGGCGGCACTCCTTAGAGCGTGCCACAGTGACGCGAGGGCGGATACACCGCCAGCTAGCTCAGTCCTTGGCCGAGCGTCTCAGGCTGCTCACCGGGGTCACACAGCCCCAACGGCCTGCCGTGCAGAGCAGGCGAAGACTGCAGCGCCGCTTGGCGGCTCGCGGTGGGACCAACCCCCAAAACCCCCTCGCGCTGCGGCTGATGTGGCGCCGGCGCGTGCACGGCGCGCGTCTGGGGTATAACTGAGGGGCCTCGTGGCGGCTTGGCAGGGTGGCGCTTCGGCTTTAGAGAAGGGCGCTGCTTTACTTTAGGCGCTGGGGCGCCGGACGTTCGAGATGTCGAGAGAGGTCAAAGTTGGGCTGTTCGTCCTCACGGGGATGATCCTGTCTGTGCTCGTCGTGTTTTTGATCGGCGACGAGCGGGGGATGTTCAAGTCGAGCGACCCTTACACCGCGCGCTTCATCGACGTGCAGGGCTTGAAGCGCGGCTCCCCAGTGCGCATGGGCGGCCTCGACATCGGGACGGTGCTGGAGGTGGGGTACCCAGAGGACCCAGCGGACGAGCGCGCCTACGTGAAGATCACGCTGCACCGCGAGCAGGGCGCGCGGGTGCGCGAGGACAGCGTCGCGACGATTGAGAACCGTGGCCTCTTGGGCGACAAGATGGTGGTCATTTCCGCGGGGGATTTGAAGCGCTCAGCGGTCCCGGCGGGCGGGGAGATCCGCAGCAAAGATCCTGAAGATTTGGGGGAGCTGCTGAAGAAGGTCACGAGCATCGGCGACAAAGCCGAGGGGGTGATGACCAACCTGGAGCGCACCACCTCCACCTTGGCGGAGCCGAAATTCCAGGAGGATTTGAAGGCGGGGGTCAGCTCACTGTCGGGCATCCTCGAGAGCGTGGACAAGGGCGAGGGTTACATCGGCAAATTGCTGAGCGACCCAGCGGAGTCCGCCAAGCTCTCACGCACGCTGAGCAACCTGGAGCGCAGCACGGCCAACTTGGATCGCCTGCTGACCGGGATAAATCAGGCGGTTCACCGCGTGAATCATGGGCCTGGCTTGGCGCATGAGGTGGTGTACGGCGAGGGCTCGGCGCACACGGTGGCGAAGTTCGGCGACGCGGCGGGCGAGGTGGCCTTGCTCTTGAAGGGCGTGCGCGAGGGCAATGGCTTCGCGCACAGCCTGCTCTACGGGGGCGATGAGTCGCAGGGGGCGCTCGCGAACCTCGACGCCATGAGCGCAGATTTACGGAAAATCGTCGCAGATATGCGCGCTGGCCGCGGCACCCTGGGCGCGCTCTTGGTGGACCCCTCCGTGTATGAGGACGTGAAGATGCTGCTCGGCAACGTGCAGCGCAACCAATCGCTGCGCGCGCTGGTGCGCTACTCCATCCGTCAAGACGAGGTGAAGCCGTCCGTCACGGATCCTGACGGCTCCAAGAGCACCCCCAAGAGCACCCCAGCGGCAGGCTCGAAGGAGGCTGGCCCCGCCGAGCGGCTCCCGCCAGCGCCCCCCAAGGCAGAAGCCCCCACACCCAGCGGGCCAGCCGTTCGGCCGCCGCGCGCCGAGCGCCGCTCAATCCCTTGAGTAGCTAGGCTCATCAGGTCGCTCCTGAGGCTCCTTGAGCCGGCCGGTGCCTTGAGCCGCCAGCCTCATGAGGCCGCGCGCCTTGAGCGCAGCTTTATTCCCAGCGCGCTGAGGCTCCGTCGCTTGGCGGGAGTTTTTGGGGGGGTTGGCTCACGCTGCGCGCAGAGCGCGTCGCTCGCAGGGTCCGCTCGGCGGCGCCCGAACCCTGAGCCACACGCGGTGTCAAGCGCGCTCTCATCCCGCGCGTGTCGCGCTGGCCGGCGCTATCCTCTAGACTTCGCTCGTCCCATGAGAGTCTTTCAGCGCCTCGGCAAGACCCTGCTGGTCCTCAGCATCTTCGCGGTCTCGTCCTTCTTCGCCCTGCGTTATGGCACCGGTGGCCTGTGGCGCGGCCTGGAGGCGGCGCACGCCGTCACCGCGCCTGGTCAGCCGAAGGTCCCTTATGATCTCGCGCAGCTCAGCGCCGTAAACGAGACGCTGAAGATCATCCGCGACAAGTACGTGGAGCCCAAGCGCATCAACCCGCGCCAGATGTTCGTCAGCGCAATTGACGAAATCCAGAAGGAGGTGGCCCAGGTCATCGTCCTGCACGAGGAGAAGGCGCCCACCGTCAAGGTGCGGGTGGGGACCGACGAGAAAGAATTCCGTGTGGATAACATCCAGGGCCCTTGGGACGTCTCTGCGCGGCTGCGCGAGGTGTTCGTGTTCCTTCAGCAACACCTGAAGGACACCGAGGTAGATCTGCGCGACATCGAGTACGCCGCCTGCAACGGCATGCTGAGCACCTTGGATCCGCACAGCGTGTTCATGAGCCCAGAGGCGTATCGCGACATGAACGTCTCCACCTCGGGGCACTTCGGCGGCCTCGGCATCGTGATCAGCATCCGCGATCAGATGCTGACCGTGATGCGCCCGATGCCAGAGACGCCCGCCGGGCGCGCGGGGCTGCACCGGCTCGATCGCATCACCAAGATCAATAACGAGTCCACCCTCAACATGCCGCTCGATGACGCCGTGTCGCGCCTGCGCGGCAAGCCAGGCACCCAGGTCACCATCTGGGTGCACCGCGAGGGGAAAGACGGTTGGACAGGGTCCCGTCCTTTCGTGCTCACGCGCGAGGAGATCCGCATCCGCTCGGTGGAGGGCCGCCTGCTCTCGCCGGGCATCGGCTACGTGCGACTGCGGCAGTTTCAGAGCAGCACCTCGCGTGAGCTGGGGGAGTCGCTCTCGCAGCTGCGCAGCAAGGAGCCGCTGCGGGGCTTGGTGCTGGACCTGCGGGGTAACCCAGGCGGCCTGCTCGACCAAGCGGCGAAGGTGGCCGATCAGTTCCTGGAGAGCGGCGTCATCGTGGCCACGGTGGGCAACGCGGAGGGCCGCGAAGAGAAGCGCGCCACGCCGCGCGGCACGGAGCCCCCTTACCCCATCTTGGTGCTGACGAACCCCTCCTCAGCGAGCGCCAGCGAGATCGTCGCGGGGGCGCTGAAGAACCACGGGCGCGCGCTGATCGTCGGCCAGCGCACCTTTGGTAAGGGCACCGTACAGTTGGTGTTCCCCAACGTCACGCGCGACGGCGCGGCGCTGAAGCTCACCATCGCGCAGTACCTGACGCCAGGGGACGTGTCGATTCAGGGCGTGGGGGTGACGCCGGATATTGAGCTCGACCCGATGACAGCGGACACGCTGGAGATGGATCTCTTCCGCTCCGAGCTGCCGTTCCGCGAGCGCGATCTGGATAAGAGCCTGAGCAACGAGGCGCGCCGCGACACCGAGCGGCCAGCGCTCAAGGTGCGCTACAACCTGCCAGAGTCCGAGCGCGCGGAGATGCGGGACCGCGGCGCAGACATGGACGATGATTTCCGTGAGGATTTCCCGATCCGGCTGGCCAAGCAGGTGGTGGCGAAGCTGCCGGTGGCCAAGCGGCCCGACCAGCTGAGCGCGGTGCGCTCCTTGGTCGAGGGGATTGAGCAGAAGGAGCTTGAGTCGGTCACCGCGGATCTCGCGCGCCTGGGGGTGGACTGGAGCGCCCCGCCGGCCGGCGCCAAGGCCCCGGCGCAGTCCGAGCTCGAGGTCTCCGTGCGCACCGATCAGCCGGACGACACCACGGTCGCCGGCGGCAAGATGAAGCTCGAGGTGCGGGTGAAGAACAACGGCACCCTGCCGCTTCACCAGCTCCGCGCCACCACCAAGAGCGACAGCGGCTACTACGACGAGAAGGAGCTGGTGTTCGGCAAGCTGGACGCCGGCCAAGAGCGCACCGTCTCGGTGCCGCTCGGCTGGTGCGACGTGGAGGGCCGGAAGGCTGGCTCCACGCGCGCGCTGCCACAAGACGCCAAGCGCGTCTGCACCCTCCCGAAGGACGCCGTCACGCGCCAAGACGTGGTGAAGGTGCGCTTCGAAGCCGCGGGGGACGTGGCGCCAAAGGAGGCTGAGTTTCGGCCCACGGTGAAGGCGCTGGAGCGCCCTGTGTTCGCCTACAGCTATCAGGTGGTGGACAACCGCCCCGGTAACGGCGACGGGCAGATCACTAAGGGGGAGGGGGTTAGCCTGTACCTCACCATCAAGAACGTCGGGCGAGGCCCGTCGCTGGAGACCCAAGCGAACATTCGTAACCTGACGGGGGACGGCATCTTGCTCAGGGCGGGGCGCTTCGATGTCTCCAACCTGAAGCCAGGGGACGAGCGCGAGGTGGTGTTCACGCTGGACGTGCTGGAGGAGCTGGCGGAGACGTTCGTGAAGGTCGAGCTCTCCATCATCGATCAAGATCTCCGCGTCGTCGCCAGCGAGAAGCTCACCTTGCCCGTCGCGCAGCAGGGGCTCTCGCTCGGCGCCGCCTCCGGCGTCGTGAAGGCGAAGGCCGACGGCACCACCGTGCGCGCGCAGCCGGTGGCCTCAGGGCTCGTGGTGGGTGAGCTCGTGACGGGCAAGGTCACCGAGCGCCTCGGCAGCTTCGGGGCCTTCACCAAGGTGGGGCTGGGCCAGGGGCGCTTCGGCTTCGTGGAGACCACGGCGCTGGAGGACGCGCAGGGCCCGGCGGCTGCCGGCTCCTTCAAGCCGAACTTCCTGCGCTCCCCGCCGCTGCTTGAGGTCAGCGCGGCGAGCCTGGCCACCCGCGCGGACACGGTGCGCCTGGAAGGTCAGGCTACCGACCTAGATCGGGTGCTGGACACCTTCATCTTCGTGGGCTCAGGTAAGGTCTTTTACCAATCGAACAAGAACGCGAGCGACCCACGCAAGATGCGCTTCGAGTACGACGTGAAGCTCCAGCCGGGCGTTAACGTGATCACGGTGGTGTCCCGCGAGAACGAGGACACCGCCACTCGGAAGACGCTGGTGGTCCGCCGTGACGGGCCTGGCGGTGAGTCGCTGCCCACGCCCAAGCGCCGCCCCTTCGGTGAGGATTGGGACTTCGGCGGCGACGAGTAGCGGCGGCGGCGTGCTAGCCTCGCGCGGCCTCCGCCATGCGCCTCCACATCAACATCGACCACGTCTGCACGCTGCGTAACGCCCGCGGCGCGCGCTACCCCGACCCCGTCTTCGCGGCTCAGCAGTGTGAGCTCGCGGGCGCCGACGGCATCACCCTGCACCTCCGGGAAGATCGCCGTCACATCCGGGACGCCGACGCCGAGGCGCTGCGCGCCAGCATCACCACGGTGATGAACCTGGAGCTCGCGGCGACAGATGAGATGCTCGCCATGGCGCGTCGCCTGCGCCCCGACGTGATCACCTTGGTGCCGGAGCGCCGCGAGGAGCGCACCACGGAGGGAGGCCTCGACGTGGTGAAGACCGAGGCCGCCATCCTCCCCTTCGTGGAGCTGGGGCGCGAGCTGTCCATGTCAGTGAGCCTGTTCATCGCGCCGGAGCTCGCGCAGATTGAGGCCGCGGCGCGGCTCGGGGTGGCGCAGGTGGAGCTGCACACGGGGGAATACTGTGAGCGCCGCGGCGCCGCTCAGGCAGAAGAGCTAGCGCGCCTGCGGCGCGGCGCTGAAGCGGCGCATGCGCGTGGGCTGCAGGTGGCGGCGGGGCATGGCCTCACGCGGCACAACGTCGGGCCGGTGGCCGCCATCTCAGAGGTAGAGGAGCTGAACATCGGCCACTCGGTGATCGCGGACGCGCTCTTCATGGGGCTCGGCCCCGCGGTGCACGCGCTGCGCGAGGCCATCGCGCGAGGTCGGGCGGGGTGATCGCTGGGCTGGGCCTCGACGTGTGCGCGACGCCGCGCATGGAGCGCGCCTTGGCGCGCTTCGGGTCGCGGTTTTGGGAGCGCATCTTGACGCCCCGTGAGCGCGCTGAGCTCGCCTCGCGCGAGGGCTGCGCGGTGACGCTCGCGGGGCGCTTCGCCGCCAAGGAGGCGGCGAGCAAGGCGCTCGGCGCACCCAAGGACGTGTGGTGGCACGACGTGGAGGTGCTGCGCGGCGCGGGCGGCGCGCCCACGCTGCACTTCTCGGGGCCCGCGCTGCCTCACCTCGCTGCGCGCGGGGTGCGGCGCAGCCTGCTCTCCATCAGCCACGACGCGGGCGTCGCCGCCGCGGTGGTGGTGCTGGAGTCCGAATGATCCCAGTGCTCACGGCGGACGAAGCGCGCGGCTTCGATCAGCGCGTGATCGAGGCCGGGGTGCCCTCCGTGGTGCTGATGGAGAACGCAGGGCGCGGCGCGGCGGACCTCATCAGCGCGGCGCTCACCCCCGCGGCGCCCGTCTTGGTGCTGTGCGGCGGCGGCAACAACGGCGGGGATGGCTACGTGGTGGCGCGCCGGCTGCTCACCCTGGGGCATCAGCCGCGCGTGCTCTCCAGCGTGAGCACGGACAGCCTCACGGGCGACGCGCGCGTGAATTACCTCGCATTTTGCGCCATCGGTGGTGAGGTGTCCGAACTGTCGCTCGACCTCACGCCGGTGAAGAGCGCGCTCAGCGCCTCGAGCGCGGTGGTGGACGCGCTGTTCGGGACTGGCCTCTGCCGTGAGCTGCCGGCGCTGGTGAAGGAGCTCGTCAGCCTGTGCAATCAAGCGGCGCTTCAGCGCTTCGCGCTGGATGTCCCGAGCGGGCTGTGCGCCACCACGGGGCGCGCGTTTGGCCCGGTGTTCCAGGCTGATCTTGTGATCACCTTTGGTCACCTCAAGCGCGGCCTGCTGACGCCACGGGGGAAGCGCGCGGCTCGTGAGGTGCGCTGTCTAGATATCGGGGTGCCTCAGGGCGCCTTCACGGCGCCCGCTGAGGCCGCGCTGGTGGAGCCAGCGGACGCGCGGCGCTGGCTCCCAGCGCGCGGCGCGGCGCTCCACAAAGGCAGCGCCGGGCGGCTCTCGGTGATCGGCGGCAGCGCGGGCAAGTCGGGCGCGGCGCTCCTCACGGCGCGCGGGGCGCTGCGCGCGGGCGCTGGGCTCGTCACCTTATGCAACCACGCGGAGGCGCTGGCCCTCTTGGAGGGGCGCTTGGTGGAGGCGATGACGCGCCCGCTGGATCCGGTGCGCGCTGAGGACTCCCTGTTCGAGGCGCTCGTAGGTCAAGACGCGGTGGTGGTGGGGCCCGGCCTCGGCTTAGATTCCCGCGCGCAAAAATTGGTGGCGGCGGCGCTGAAGTGGCCGGGGCCCAAGCTGTTCGACGCGGACGCGCTCACCGCCTTCGCGGGGCGACCCGAGGAGCTGGCGGCGCACACCGGTGAGCTGGTGCTCACGCCGCACCCGCTTGAGCTTGGGCGGCTGCTCTCGCTCAGCGTGGAGGAGGTGGAGGCAGATCGCTACGCCGCGGTGAAGCAAGCCGCGGAGCGCTGCCGCGCCACGGTGCTGCTCAAGGGGCCGTTCACCTTGGTGCACACGACGGAGGGCGATCCGCCGTGCCGCATCAACCCCACGGGGGGCCCCGTGCTCGCCACCGGCGGCGCGGGGGACGTGCTGAGCGGCGTCATCGGCGCGCTGCTCGCGCAGCGACTCCCCCCGCAAGGCGCGGCCGCCCTGGGCGCCTACCTGCATGGCCTGGCCGGTGAGCTGTGGGCCCAGGCGCACGGCACGGGGGCTGGCCTGCTCGCCTCCGAGCTGGCCGATCAGCTCCCCCGCGCGCGCGCCGCGCTAGAGTGTGGGTGAAGGGACACGGCGCTGAGCAGGGAGACACGCGGCTCCCCCAGGAGGCGCTCACAGCACGCCCCCGCTACGCCAAATTATCCAATAAAATCAGCTAGTTGCCCGCATGCCACGCAGCGCGCCCGGGTGGCACATGGCTTGTAATGGCGGAGGGCATGCCTACGAACGCCGCCCACCAGGTCTTCAAGTCCCAGCTCGTCGAGCTCGCCCCAGCCCTCCGGCCGCGGGCGCTCCGCCTCACACGGGACGCCGTCGAGGCGCAGGATCTGATCCAGGAGACGCTGCTGCGCGCGCTGCGCTTCGAGGCCAGCTACGCGCCGGGCACCCACCTCAAGGCGTGGCTCCACCAGGTGATGTTCAGCGTCTTCGTCACCCGCTGCCGCCGCCTCAAGCGCGAGCGCCGCGCTCTGGACTCGCTGCGCACCGATCCTTGCGCCTGGACCTACAAGTCAGCTGAGCTGCCGATGGCGCCGCTCACCCGCTCGCTGCTCGGCGCGCTAGATGAGCTCCCCAAGCAGTTCGCGGAGGCGGTGCGCCTGGTGGATCTTGAGGACCGTAGCTACAAGGAGGCCGCTCTGCTCGCACAGGTCCCGGTGGGCACGGTGATGAGCCGGCTGTTCCGCGGCCGCCGCCTGCTGGCGAGTGCTATTTCCCGTGAGGAAAATAGTGAGCCAGCCACGCTGGCCGCTTGAGGGCGCGGCGATTCGCGGCGCGAGGCTTCAGGCGAGCTGCCGCGCGCCGTGGAGCTGCGCCATGGAAGGTCTCCTCGGGTGAGTTCTAATTTTTGGGGGGTTGGGCACCTAGCCTCACGTCTGTGGCGCTGTGGGCACCACCTCCCCCAGCACCTCCACGCTCCCGGAGCGGACCCGCGTGAGCGCGCCGCCCTCCTCTTCGATCAGCAGCGCGCCGTCGGTGGCGATGCCGCGGCCGATCGCGGCGCGCCCCTCCACCTGGAGCCGCCGGCCGAGCAGGCCGTCGTGCCGCCGCAACTCCGGCAAGATAGAAGTCAGCCCGGCTGACGTGAGCTGGTTCACGCGCCGCTCAAGCTCCACCAAGAGCTCCGCCAAGGCGCGCTCTCGGCGCGGCGGGGCGCTGGTGAAGTGCGCCACGCTGGTGGCGCCGGACAACTCCGGTGGCAGCTGAGCGTGCCGGAGGTTCAACCCAACCCCCACCACGGCCGACGCGAGCTCAGCGCCGCGGAGCTGACTCTCCACCAGCACGCCCGCTACCTTGAGGCCCTCGATCCAGATGTCATTCGGCCACTTGATCTGAACGCTGGGCGTCTGCGTGGCGAGGGCGGGTTTCAAACCCGCCCCTACGAGCGGATCGCCTGGTGACTGGGCCCCGGTGCGCGTCCAGCGCTCGACGGCGTCGCGCAGCGCCAGGCCCACTGCTAAGGTTACCTGACTTATGACGGTGGGGGCCAGGCGCGGGCGGAGCAGCACGGAGCAGAGCAGATCTTCCCCCGGGGCGCCGTCCCAGCGCTTGCCTTGGCGACCGCGACCCAGTGTCTGCTGGTCGGCGACGAACACGGCGCCGTGCGGCGCGCCCGCCTTGGCGGCCTCCGCGGCGTCGTCGTTGGTGGAGCCAGTGACGGCCAGGTGGGTGAGCGGCGCGCCGAGGGTGCCGCCGCCGGCTTCACGCAGGGCCTGCTCAAACAAGGCTGGGTCGAAGCTCACGGCAGACTCCTGGGTGTGCGCGGTAGCCGCTTGAGGCGGCCAGCGCCAGCGGGCATCCTGAGCGCGATGCCGAGCCAGCGCATACCTCACCTCACGAGTCGCCTTCAAGGCTTCGGCACCACCATCTTCGCCGACATCACGCGCCTCGCGCTCGAGCACGGCGCGGTCAACCTGGGCCAAGGCTTCCCTGACTTCGATGGCGCGAGCGACATCAAGGAGGCCGCCAAGGCGGCGCTCGACGCGGGGCACAACCAGTACGCGCGGAGCCACGGCGTGCCGGCGCTGAACGCGGCCATCGCGGCGCATCAGCGTCAGGCTCACGGCCTTGAGTACGACCCAGACAGTGAGGTGACGGTGTACTCCGGCGCGACGGAGGCGCTGGCCGTCGCGCTCCAGGCCTTGTGTGAGGTGGGCGACGAGGTGGTGCTGTTCGAGCCGGTCTACGACTCGTATCGCGCCGGGATCGCCATGGCCGGCGCCACCCCGCGTGTGGTGCCGCTCGACGTGAGCCCGCCGTCAGCGCTGGGCCCCGGTGATAAGGCAGCAACGCTGACTACAGCGCGCTTCACCTACGACCAGGGGGCGCTCGAGCGCGCCATCAACGCCAAGACGCGGCTGGTGCTGTTGAACACGCCGCACAACCCGACGGGTAAGGTGTTCACCCGCGCGGAGCTTGAGCACATCGCAGGCTTGTGCGTTCAGCACGATCTCATCGCGGTGACGGACGAGGTGTATGAGCACCTGGTCTACGAGGGCAGCCACCTCTGCCTCGCGTCCATGCCGGGGATGAAGGAGCGCACCGTGGTGATCTCGTCAGCGGGCAAGACGTTCTCCTTCACTGGCTGGAAGGTGGGCTGGAGCACGGCGCCAGCCGCGCTCACCCGCGCCCTGCGCGTCGCGCATCAGTTCATCACCTTCGCCACGGCGACGCCGCTCCAGCACGCGGTGGCGAGCGCGCTCGGCGCCGGGGAGGAGCGCTACCGTGAGCTCGCTGCGAGGTACCGCGCGCTGCGCGATCGGCTGGGCGCAGGGCTCCAGGAGCTGGGCTTCTTGGTGCACCTGCCGGAGGGTGGCTACTTCATCTGCGCTGATATCCGGCCGTTGGGGCTCCGGAGCGGCCGCGCGCTGTGCCAGCGCCTGCCTGAAGTAGCAGGCGTGGCCGCGATCCCGGCATCGGCATTTTACCTGACGGATGGCGCGGGGGACGAGCTAGTGCGTTTCGCCTTCTGTAAGCGCGAGGCGACGCTGGATGAAGGCCTCGCGCGGCTTCATAAGCACCTGAGCGCGATCCGCGCGCTTGGGGTGTGAACTCGCTGCGCCATCCGGGCGCGGTGCCGTCTAACCCCCCCAAAAAAAACATTCCACGAGTGAAGACGGAGCCGCTCCTCACGTCCCCTGCGCCTACCCGAAGAATGATTTTCCGCGGATAAAAACTGGGCCGCTCCTCACGTCCCCTTGGCTGGGATGGCGCTGATGGCGCGCTCGGCGAGGGCGCAGATGGTGAGCGAGGGGTTCACGCCGGGGTTGGCGGAGATGGCGGAGCCGTCAATCACGTAGAGCCCCGGGTAACCGAACACCTGGTGCTGCGCGTCGATCACGCCAAGGCTCGCGTCTTCACCCATGGGGCAGCCGCCCAAGATGTGCGCGGTGGTGGGGATGTCGAACACCGTGTCCGGCAGCCCAGCGAACGGCACGCCGCCCACCAGTTTTGCGAGCGCGTGCGCTAGCTCGGTCGCTTCGGGGATGGTCGCGGTGGGCGCCTCGCCGTCCTCTAGCTCGGTGACGAGCCCGAGCTTCATGCCGGTGAGCGCTGAGCGGCCGAGGCTGAAGCGGAGCGTGCCCTCGGTGGTCTTCATGTAAAGGAGGATGATGGTGTGCTTCGCCCAGTCCCCCACCGTGAGCGCGCGCAGCACCTGCCTTGGGTGCTTGAGGAACAGCCCCAGGGTGCGCGCGAGCCGCGCCGGCGCGGAGCCGCCGCCGCTGATGTGCGGTGTTTGCAGCAGGCGGAAGAAGCCTGAGCCCTCTCCGTAGCGCACCACCTCCAGGTGCGCGCTGTCGCTGATCTGGAAGATGGAGCCAATCGCGATCCCCTTGGATAGATCGCGGCTTCGGTCAGGTACAGTGACGAACAAGAGCGACTCGGAGTTGGTGCGTACCTGGGTGCCGAGGCGCGCGGAGAGCTTCGGCAGGGCGCCCTCGTCTTGGCGCTGGCGGAGCAAGAGCTCATTGGTGCCCAGGGCGCCGGCGGAGACGATGACGCGGGTCGCGGTGAAGCTCAGCTGCTCGCGCGCCTTCTTGCCGCCCAGCTTGCGCTGCATTTCTACACGGTAACCGCCGCCTGGCAGCGGCACGATGCGCGTCGCCTCCGTCTCCGAGAGCAGGCGGAGCCCGCGCTTCTCCGCGAAATAGAGGTAGTTCTTGTCGAGGGAGTTCTTGGCGTCGTGACGGCAGCCCGTCATGCAGGCGCCGCAGCGGATGCAGCCGGTGCGGTCAGGCCCCTCACCGTTAAAGTAAGGGTCACTCACCTTAACGCCTGGCTGACCGAAGTACACGGAGACGTGGGTGGGCTCGAAGCGGTCCCCCTGGCCCCGCGACTCAGCCAGCTGCTTCAGCAGCTTGTCTGGCTGCGTGGTGAAGGGCGTGGGGGTGGCGCCCAACATGCGGAGCGCGGTCTGGTAGTGCGGCGCGAGCTCGCGCTCCCAGTCAGCCAAGCTGCCCCAGCCGGAGCTCTGGAAGAAGCTCGTCTTGGGGATGGGCAGCGTGTTCGCGTAGGTGAGGCTGCCGCCGCCCACCCCGGCGCCGGCCAGCACCGTCACGTGGCGAAACCAGCGCAGCTGAAAGAAGCCCTCGCAGCCGAGGGCGGGCTCCCACAGCCAGCGCTTGATCTCCCAATTGCTCTCCGGGAAATCTTCCGCACGGAAACGCTTGCCCTGCTCGAGCATCAGCACGTCGTAGCCCTTCTCCACCAGGCGCAGCGCGGAGACGCTCCCCCCGAAGCCAGAGCCGATGATGATGAAGTCGTGATCGAAGGCCATGGCTCAGGTGTAGTGGAGCTTCGCCTGGGGCACTAGCAAGAGCCATGCGCCATGGGCGCGGGCAGGGGGCCGCCGTGAGGTGGCTCAGGTCGCGGTGCCACTCAGCGCGGTGCCGTCCAACCCCCCGATCTAGCTTTGAAATCGCTCCTCATCAGGCGCGAAGTCCGCTCAGTGGGGAGGCGAGCAGCTTAGGGAAGAGGGTTTGGGGGTTTGGCGAGTCGCCGCGCTGGCGTACCGGCATCACCCACAGCGGCGTGTCGTCGCAGGGGCCGCCGTGGCCGTCTTACGCACAAGATTTGGCCCTCCCCGAGGCGCTCACGGGACAATTCGAGGCGAGCTTCGGTCGACCACGCGCCCTCCGCGAGTCGGCAGGACCTCTCAGGAGAGGACCCATCATGCAGGCTGTTCCACTCCCTCACCGCGTCTCCCCTAGCGACTGGCTGATCACGAGCGGCGCCCAGGTGGTGGGCCCGGTCCCCACCGGGCTCTTCCTGCGTGGCGTCGCACATGGCAGGGTGCCTGACTATTGCCGCGCGAAGCAGCCCACGTGGCGCGGCTATCGTGCGCTGCGGGAGATCCGTGAGGTGCAGGGGCTCGAGCGCTACCAGCGCCTGATGGGCCCCCTGTGGCGCCCAGAGCCGGATTTTCAGCTGCCAAGCGCGCGCGAGGACGCGCGCCTGCGCGCCTCGGCAGAGCTGCTCTCCGCGGAAGACCTTGGGGAGACGCTGCTCGTGGCGCTGAGCTTCGTGGCAGAGCTCACGAAAAGTGAGGTTGGCTTACTGCATCGCTTCCGCGAGCCCTACATCGGGATGGTGACGTCTTACGTGCGTGGTGAGCGGCTGTGGCACCAGCTGGGTGAGGTGTTGAAGCCGAGCGACCCAGCGGTGGTCTCCGCGTGTCAGCGCCGGCCGGTGATCGGCAGCGCCTTCGCGCAGGCTGCGCAGATCGCCGTGGCGCGGCGCCTGGGCGCGTTCCGCAGCGACGGGCGGCTCGGCGGCGTGGCGATGCTGCCCATCTTCGGCGGGCGGCGCTTGCTCGGCATGGTGGAGCTCGGTCGCACGGGGCGCGGTTTCCGCGCGGCAGACAAGGCGGCGCTCGAGGGCGTGGGTGAGGCGCTCACGGAGCGATTGGGCGCCTTCGTTTAGCGCTGAAGGCTGAGGATGCGCGCTGCCATGGTTTGGAGCAGCGCGCGGTGAGCTTGGCCCACGTGGCCAGCGCGCCTGGGCTGGGGCCCCTCCTGCTGCGCAGGAAGCTCGACCGCTGAGATCTTCTGACACAGCGGAGCGCCCCCGCTTCGTGGTACAGCGCTGGGTATGGCTGAAGAGGTCATTGATGCGTTCACGGCGGAGGCGCTGTTCGCCGAGCTGTTCCTCCGCTGGTACAAGCCGCTCGAGCGCGAGGTCCATGGGGGCGTGCTGGCTGCCGCGCAGGAGCCGCTCGGCGCGCGCCCTGCATCGGAGCTGCCGGAGCATGCGCGCGGCGTCATCCTGCGTCAGCTGGAGCGGATGACGGAGGCGGCGCAGCAAGATCAGGCGCGTTTCCTTCCGGAAAATGGTCAGCTGGGCGCCCAGTGGCTCAGGACCTTCGAGCGCGCCTTCACCGTGGAGGAGGCGCGGAACCTCGTTGTGATGGCCGACCCGGAGGATCGCAATAATGATTTTGTGGTGCTCTGCTGCGAGGTCGCCGCGGCCTTCGGTCACCTGCTGAAGGAGGCGGACCCCACCCTGGAGTGGATCCCCGAGGCCCCTTATTGGGAGAGCTGGCTATTCCGCCCAGCGGACAACATGAAGCTGCACCCCTTCGCCGCCACGCTGCGCTTCATGAGCACCAGCCGCGGTGGGCTGTTGTCAGATTGGCTGACGTGATCCGTGCAGGCACTGGTGCCGTGGTGAGCTGTTGTCAGATTGGCTGACGTGATCCTTGCATGCGGTGGAGAGTCCCGCGGCGCTACTCTGGGTCGGTGACTTGCGCTGCATCCCACAGCTCGAAGTAGCGCTCACGCACCGAGGGGTCGAGCGCTTCACCGAGTGTGCGCGGCAGGTTCGCGTGCTTGATGAGCTCTTGCACGTCAGCCAGATCTTTCAAACGGTGGCTCGCGGTCATGCCCGAGGCGAGCTTGAGCTCGATGAGCGCGTGAGCTGGTAAGAGCGCGACGCGCTCGCCGCGGATCGCGATGGCCTCTGGATCGGGGAATGACACCGCCTTGGGTTTGCCGTCGCCCGGGTACTCGCCTGTGAGCAGCACATCGATCATCACGTTGTGCTCGGTGTCGCGAAAGCCTTTACTGCCAGGAAACTTCTCGACATACCCTCTGCCGAGCCAGGCTGCTTTGAAGGCCTCGAGCCCAGCGGGAGTCAAGAGCACGTCGACATCGGCGGTCATGCGCTGGTAGCCATATTCATTGAGCGCCATCGCCCCGCAAATGGCGTAGGGGATCGACATCTGTTCGAGGGTCTCGGTGAGCCTCAAAAGAGCTCTCTGAACATCGGCCGTTCCCATGAAGAACTCCTCCGCGCGAGCAACGCCAGCAAAAAACCGCGCCTCGCGCTCCGGCGGCAGCGTTCGCGCTTCGCGCTCGTGGAGACCACGCGACATCCTCCGAGGGTAGCATGGGACCTCGGGCGAGCCGGCTCGATTCCGTGTCGACCAGAGTATCCCGGCCTGAGTACGGTGGGCTCAGCAGGTGGGCAGGGTGGGCGTTTTCTTCAGGGCGGGAGTAAGGCTCAGGGGTGAGCTGGGGAGGGCAAGCGAACCCGGGCGTGATCCTCGGGTAGCCTTGGCGGTGGCGCGCGTATTACGGCCTGCCCACGGTGGCTGAGCTGAGCAGCCTGGTGTCGGGGCGGAAGACAGAAGCTCCCTACATTGATCTGACTCTATTCCCTGGTGCGCAATCGGATGCTTACTGGAGCGCCTCTCCGGTCTCCGGTTCGTCCGTCGGCTGGTCCGTGTTCTTCCACAGCGGCGCCACCAGCGATACCGCGCCCAATCCGCACCGGGCTCGCTGCGTTCGCTAACCCTCACCCCGTCAGCCCCCGCGCAATGCCCGCCAGCACCTTAACCATCGGCCCAAACCGCAGCGCGGACTCGCTGGCGGCGTTGCCGTCGAGGCCGCGGCGGTAGACGCCTTGGAGGATGGCGGCCAGGCGGAATAGGCCGAAGGCAATGAAGGTGTCGAGCTCGGCGGGGGGCTCTCGTCCGGTGGCTTCGGCGTAGGCTAGGGTGAGCTCGCTCTGGCTGGGGATGCCGAGCGCCTCGATGTTTGCTCCCACGTAGCCGGAGCCGGTGAAGCCGCCGGCGGGCAGGTGGTACAGCATCAGGTGGTAGCCGAGATCTGCCAGCGGGTGACCCAGGGTGGCGAGCTCCCAGTCGAGCACGGCGCGCACTTCGCTCGCCTCGGGAGCGATGATCAGGTTTTCTAGGCGGAAATCGCCGTGCACGATGCGCGTCTCGTCGTGGCTCGGGACATGCTCCGGGAGCCAGCGGATGAGGGCGTCCATGTCGGCTATCTCGCCTGTCTTGGAGGCCTCATATTGGTCAGCCCAGCGCCGCACCTGGCGCGCCATGTAGCCGCCCTGTTTGCCGAAATCCTGGAGGCCCACGTCACTTGGGTCAATCAGGTGCAGCGCCGCTAGCGTGCGCACCGCCGCGAGGCAGATGGCGCGCCGCTCAGGCGCCGTGACCTCGGGCATCAGCGGGCTGCGGAATAGGCGCCCTTCGACGTGATCCATCACGTAGAACGGCGTGCCGATGATGCTCGCGTCTTCACACAGCATGCGCACCCGCGGCACCGGCACCGCGCTGCCTTGCAGCGCCGAGAGCACGCGGTGCTCGCGCTCGATGGCGTGCGCCGAGGGGAGCAGCTTCCCCGGCGGCTTCTTGCGCAGCACCAGGCGCTGGTCACCTAAGCTGACCAAGAAGGTGGGGTTCGACTGACCCCCCTTGAACTGCTGCACCGTCAGGTCTCCGTCCTGACCCAGCGCCGCCGCCAGGGTGCGCCGGAGCGCGTCTTCATCGAAGCGGTGCGCCTCACGCACCGCGGAGAGCTCCTTTGCGCCCAATGAGTCCGTCATGGCGCTCAGCCTACCAAACGCGCCTCTCCGTGAGTCACCCAAGCGCCGCGCTCACCCAGAACGATTCACCGCAGCGCCTGCCGGCGCACCCTCGCAGCGCACTCCGCCGCGGTGCCGTCCAACCCCCAAACCCCCCGCCCGAAACGCGCGACGCACCCCGCGCCTCCCCCACAAGGCGCCTTCAAGCGCTCGGCTCGAGCAACCCCGTCAGCAGCTCATCTGCTTGAGTGTCCGTCAGCCCGAGGCCGGCCACCAGCCGCTCGTACAACACGCGCTCCTCCTCGGAGATCACGTTGTCCGCCACCGCGACCGCGGCCGCGAGCACCGCCACGATTTGCGCGCGGATAGGGTCCGCCTTCAGCGCCTGGATGCAGTCTTCCAAGCAGCGCTCCTCACCGAACTCAGCGACGCGCTTGGAGGCGGCCTCGAGCATCGCCTCCATGTGCGCGGTGCGCACCCGGCCCTTGCTGAGCACGTCGAGCGCGCCGCGCAGCACCATGCGCTCCACGTTCAGCACGCGATGGTCAGCCGCCATCATCAAGTACATGGCCTCCGCCAGGCGGCCGTACTCGGTGACCACCTCGAGCGCCTCCACCAAGTTCAGGTCGGCGCTGGGCCAGTTGAGGGAGGGGCGATCCCCGCGGCGCTGCAGATCGTCGCGGAGCGCCTCGAGGCGTTGTCGGTGAAGCGCCAGCACGTCGCTTTTCTAGCTTCATCCGAGCGGGAAGCCAAGCGCACGCGAGCGCGCCGACTGGCAGGGAGCTCGCGACGTACCCTGTGTCCCGAGCGCGACGTCCAAGCAGCGTGCAGCGCTGCCTCAGGGAGCGCGCTGGATGTCGAGCGAGATGTCCGCCGCGGGCGCGGAGTGGGTGAGCGCACCGACGCTGATGGCGTCCACCCCGGCGCGGGCCAGCTCCGGGATGCGCGCGAGGGTGACGCCGCCCGAGACCTCAATGAAGGCGCGGCCACGCGCGCGCCGCACGACCTTGCGGAGCGCCTCGGGCGCGAAGTTGTCCAACATGATGATGTCGGCGCCTGCCGCGAGAGCCTCTTCAACCCCCATCAGCGTCTCCACCTCCACCTCGATCTTGGTGGTGTGGGGCGCGTAGCGCCGGGCGCGCTCAATGGCCGTGGTGATGCCGCCCGCCGCCTCAATGTGGTTGTCCTTGATCAGCACCGCCGAGCTCAAGGTGTCGCGGTGGTTGTGCCCGCCGCCGACGCGCACCGCGTAGCGCTCCAGCGCGCGGAGCCCCGGCGTGGTCTTTCGGGTGTCGGTGACCCGGGTTTTTCCACGTGGAGGAAGCGCGTCCACGTAGCGCCGCGTGAGGCTCGCGACGCCGGTCATCCGCTGCACGAAGTTGAGCGCGGTGCGCTCCGCCATCAAGATCCCCCGCGCGTCCCCCGCCACCTCCCAGAGCGGCGCCCCAGGGCCCACCCGAGCGCCCTCCGTGGCGTGCACCACGAAGCGCGTGGGCTGAGTCAAACGGCGAAAGCAGCGCTCGAACACCGGCCCACCGCAGACCACCAGCTCGCTCTTGGCGACCGCGGTGGCCACCGCTTGGGTGCCGGGGCTGACGGTCGCCTCGGTGGTCAGATCACCTCCTGAGAGGTCCTCGCGCAGCGCCCGGTCGATGAGCTCGTCGAGCACAGGCCAGGCCGGGAGCGAGGCCATGATCTCCTTAGGGTCAGTCGTGCGAGCCATCGATATTTCCTTGGAGGTATGCTCAATGATAAGTCAGCTTAGCTGACACTTCGGATTTTGGGGGTTCGCGTCAGCCGAGCGCGAAGCCGCGCGCCAGGGTGGCGGTGAGGAGGTTACACGCTGCGTGGAACAACACCCCCGCCCCGATACCGCCGGTCTTCGCCCGCAGCCAGCCGAACACGAGCGCTGGGAAGAACACCGCGAGCCGATTCGGGTGCGGCTCCGTCAAGAGGTGCCCCACGGCGAACAGGCCGCTCGCCAGCACCAGGCCAAGCCCCACCCTCGCCCCGAGCACCTTGAAGCGCGGCGGGAAGCGCCGATCGAGCTCCGTCTGGAGGTAGCCCCGGAAGAAGGCCTCCTCAGGCAACGCGATCACCAGGAGCTGCCCCAGCACCAGATCGAGCAAGTCAGGTGGCATGACGAAGCGGAAGCCTGAAGCAGGCTGCCACCACCTAAGCCAAGCGAAGACGAACGGCGGGAACACCACGAGGCACAGCGCGAGCGCCCAGGCGGCGGCGCGCAGGGTGTCTTTGGCCAAGCGCGCGGCGCTGAGGGGCGCGCGCTCAAGCAGGCCACCCAGGCTCAGCCCATGCGCTTGGACCTCAGCGTCAGCGCGGCCCCGTACGGCGAGCCAGTAAGTCGCCAGCAGGAAGCTGAAGCCGACGCCGGTCGCGGCGTAGTCCGCTGGCAGCCCGTAGGAGAGCGCGGTGACGGCGGCGCTCACCGCGAGGGTGATGAGCACCGGACGGCGCCACGAAGGCTCGCTCAAGGGGGGGGCGGAGGCGGGCACGGTCGACGCGCCGCACGCTAGAGCGGCGCTCCGTTCGCCGCCAGTCGGACCGGGGAAACCGCGCCGATGCGGCTGAGGGGCCTGGGAGATGACAGCTGCGGCGGACAATTCCATCAGGGGTGCTGCCAGTCGCGGCACTCACGGCAACCTCTCCCCGCAGTGCTCAGCTTGAGATAAGGTCGCGCCGCGGCACGAGGCTCGTGTCTCGCACATGGAACGGTAGAGGAACCATGCTCGAAGCCAGTCACCTTGAACCCCAAGCGCCGGTGCACGCGCCCCCACCCCCTGCCCGCGACCCGGCGTTCGCCGCCAAATGGCCGCCCGACGACGACGACGCGGTGATCGGCGGGCCGCCTGGCGGCTACGGCGGCGGCAGCGACGACGGGAACTTCAAGAAGGGTCGCTTCAAGCCGCTCGCCATCTTGGTTGGCCTCCTGGTCGCCGGTGGCCTCGCCGCTGCGGTGATGTTCGGTATGAGCCAGGACGCCGAGAAGCTCACGGTGGATCAGGCTGAGGAGCACAAGCGCGCCATCTTCGTCTTGCCAGAGCCCGAGCAGCTGCCGCACTGGCGCAACTGGGCCACGGGGAATCGCAGCGACTACCTGCGACAAGAGGCGATCAAGCAGCTTGCCTACCTGAAGGACCCAGAGGGCATCGACCTTGCCATCGCCGCGTTGGCAGATCCGGCGCCGCCGGTCCAGGCGCAGGCAGCGGCGGCCATCACTTGGTATGGGGCGCCCGCGGCGGACAAAGCCAAGCCGGCGCTGCTTGAGGCGCTGAAGAAGGCGGGGCTCGGCTCCAAGCCGCAGATCGCCTGGGCGCTGGTGGAGCTGGGTGAGGCCGCCGCCTTCGACGACATCATGAGCCTGTATCGGGGCGGGCACCTGTCTAACGTGCATCGCCTGGACGGCGGCATGGCGTTCAACCCTGAGAAGCTGGTGAAGCTCGTCAGCTTGGATGACTTAGCCAAGCTCCACAAGGATGAGTCGGGCGCCGTGCGGCAGCTGGTGGCGACGGTGCTGAGCCGTAACGCCGACGCGAAGTACACGGATGTGCTGCTCGCGCTGCTCGCCGATCCAGACAAGGAGATCAGCCGCCAGGCGGCGCCTGGGCTCGGGAAAATAGGCGATGACCGCGCGCGCAAGCCGCTGGTCGACGCGATCCGCGGGGCGGACAAAGACAGCCGCAAGGAGTACCTGGCGGCGCTGCGCGACGGCATCGGCACGGCGGGCCTCGTGCTCGCGCTGAGCACGATCGAGGAGGGGGACACCCCAGAGTCTGCCTGGCACCAGACGAAGGTCATCTTCGACATGATCCGCAAGCTCGCGGATCCGCGCGGCGGGGACGCGCTGCTCGGCTACATCGCCACCAAGCCGCACTTCCATTGGCAGGCGGAGGCGGCGCTCGCGATGGCGGAGGTCGGGGACCCGCGCGGCGTGCCGACGCTCGCCTCGCGCCTGAGGATGACGCCGGAGCGGCTCTACTCGGACAAGAACGACTACGAGATGATGCTCAAGCGCGACGACAAAGGGCGGATCGCCGCCGCGCGCATGATCGCTGATCTCGGTGTGCTCCATCCGGACAAGCACGCTGACCTTCGCACCCAGGCGGAGGACGCGCTGGTCTTCTGGATGCACGATCTGCCGAGCCCGCACGCCAACGCGCTGCGCGCCCTGGCGAACATGAAGTCCGAGAAGGATCTGACCCAGCTCCGCGATTGGGCGTTCCCGAAGGAGGGGTTGCCGCTCGAGGGGCAGCAGCCACCGCTGCCCAAGGCCTGGGAGATCGCCCAGAGCGCCCTGCGCTACGTCGGGGTGTACAAGAAGGAGCAGGACTTCACCAACCTGACCAAGCAGCTCACGCGTCGCGAGCGCGACTTGGACGTGACGATGGACGGCCTGATGGGCGGCGGCGTGGCGATGCTGGGGATGTCGCTCCGCGCGATCGGCTACGGCGCCGCGGATGGCCTCTCGGAGTGGGGCGACAACCGCGCCTTCAAGCCGCTGCTCGAGTACATCGAAGATCCGAAGAACAACGAGCAGAGCCGCACCCGCGCCTGCGCTGCCCTGGCTTGGGTGGCGAAGGACACCGACATGGTGGAGGTCGCGAAGAAGATCGGCGAGTACTCCAAGACCGACGCCCCAGATCAGTATCGCCGCGGTTGCCTGCTGGAGACGCTGGTGCAGCGCCCGGTGCAGGGCACCAGCGCCGCGCTGTTGGAGTTCATCACGCCTGAGGCCTCGATGAAGGCGCGCACGCAGGCGGCGCGCGCGATCGGCATGGCGGGCTTCGACCAAGCGGTGGAGGACAAGCTATTTAAGCTGATGGAGACCGAGTCGGTGCGCGTGGACGCGGCGCTGGCGCTGATCCTCGGGGGCTCGGAGTCCACCGCGAAGCGCGCGGTGGCGCTGTTCGCCGACAAGGACAAGAGCGAGGTCGAGTCGCTCTCCCTGCTCTGGTACGACACCTTCGGTTACTGGAGCCACGAGGATTTGTCCTCAGGGCGCATCTTCCGTTGGGTGGATAACGCGAACGCCATCGCCGAGGTGCCGATCCGGCAGACGCCACAAGAGTGGGCCAAGGTGATGCTCACGCGGCAGCTAGAGAACCTCAGCATCGACAACGGGCCGCACTCGTTCACCCGCGTGGTGATGCGCGCACGGCTGCTGCAGATGACGAAGGGCGACGACGCGGCCAAGCGTGAGGGGGCCATCCGCACCCTGCGCTTCATGGGTGAGCAGGGCGTGCTGCTCGCGCTGCGCGACGAGCAGGGCCCCACGGGTGAGCTGGCGCGCGCGGCGTACCACGAGCTGATGCACCCGAAGGTGGTCACGGGCGTCGCGGTGCCGGAAGAGAAGCCGCGCACGGACTGAGCGGCTGAGCGGCGGATGACAGTTAGGGCGCTAGCCTGTCTATCGCGCGAGGCGCGGGCTGGCGCTCGGCTCAGTGCCTTGAGCGGCGCACAGCTCAGCGGTGGGCTGCGCGGTGGGCAGCGTGGGCTGGGCGGCGCACTGAGTGGGCTGCGTGGCGCGCTGAGCCGGGCGGCGCTCGCGGCGCTGTGCCTCCTGCCGCTCGGCTGTGAGCGCAGCGAGCCACGGCCACCACCGGCGGAGCTTGAGCTTCAACAGATCAGCTTACCACCTGGCGTGGTGCTCGAGCGGGCGTGCACTCCGGGCGGCCCGGAGCTCTGCTTCAACGCGCTCGACGACAACTGCAACGGGCTGATTGATGAAGGCTGCGGCTTGGCAGCGGGCCTGGTGCAGTTCGTGATCGCGTGGGCAGAGCCGACGGTGGACGTCGACCTCGAGGTGACGGAGCCGAGCGGGGAGCTGGTGGCCATTGGCAAGGCGAGCGCGAGCGGCTTCGAGAAGGAGCGGGACTGCCCCGGGCAGACGCGCTCGTGCGGCGGCCAGAACGTGGAGAACGTGTACCTGACGAGCGGCGCGGCGCCGCGCGGTCGCTACCTCATCACGGTGCGGCTGGAGAGCCTGGGTGAGCGCGAGCCGCCGATTGAGGTCACGCTCAGCGCGCGCGTGGGGCCCAAGACGTACGCCACCCGGCTCAAGCTGAGCGCGGAGGGTGAGGCGCGCGAGCTGGTGTTCGAGCTGTAGTCTGAGGTACAGAATCGAGCCATGAGTGCCCTCACCCGCGCCATGGCAGCGCTCCAGCAAGGCAACCCGCTCGCTGGGGAGCGCATCATCACCACCGCCGTGGACATGGCGCTGCGCAGCTACGGAGCGAGCAGCGCTCAGGCCGCCGAGGCGCATTTTGAGGCCTCGCAGTTCTTCCACGCGGCAGGGCAGGCGGAGCGCGTCATCGAGGCGCTGCGCGCCGCCAGTGAGTTCGCTCCGGAGGACGCCGCGGGCTTCGGCGCGCGCGCGAACTACCTGTTTCACCTGGGCGCCGCGCTAGATCGCGAGCGGCGGCTCGACGAAGCGGAGGCCGTGCTGCGCGCGCTGGCGCTCGAGCTAAGTCAGGTGTTCGGACCATTGCACGTCAGCACCGCCACCGCGCAGACGGCGCTCAGCGGCGTGCTGTTCGAACAGGGGGAGATCGACGAGGCGCTTGAGGTGGTCAATGAAGCGGTCGCCACGCTGCAGGTCCAGAAAGATCCTGGTTTGGCGTCGGCGCTCGCGCTGCGCGCCTTCGTGATCAAGGCGGTGAGCCCGGTGGAGCCCACGCTGCCTGAGGGGTTCGAGCTGAGTGAGGGGCTCATGACGACGCTGATTGACGCCGCCCTTGAGCGGGTGCCGCAGGCGGCGCCGCCGCTCGCGCTCCTCACGCTGATGGACTTGGCCGCCTACGCCGCCGAGGTGCTGGGTGAAGATCACCCAGCGCGGCGCGCGCTGCTCGCGCGGTGTGTCCACGCCGCGGCCGAGGCGGGCGACGCCGAGGCGCAAGAGTCCACGCTCCGCACCCTGGACGCGCTCGCCGCGAAGGCAGATCAGCCGCTGGCGCAGTCGGACGTGGCGCTGGCGCTCGCGGAGCTGCTCACGCTGCAGGGTGACGACGCGCGCGGGGAGGCAGAGTATCAGCGAGCGGGGCGCCTCGCGGAGAAGGAGCCAAGCGCGCTGGCGGTGGCGCTGGCGCGCCACGGGCAGCACCTGGCGGCGCGGGGCGGTGAGCCCCAGCGCGCTTCGGAGCTGATGGAGCGCGCCACGGAGGCGGCGCGCGACTCGAAGGATCGTGAGCTGATCGGCAGTTGCCTCACGGCTCACGGGGTGGTGCTGCAGCACCAAGGCGCGCATGGCGAGGCGGAGCTCAAGCTCACCGCCGCGCTCGATTTGCTCCCATTAGGTCACCCAGAGGCGGACGTCGCGAGCGCGCACTTGGACGCGCTGGAGGCCGGCACCGCCTGCACCTGCTTCGGCGATCCGGCGCTCATTGAGCGCGCGACGGAGGCCTTGCAGCGTGAGCTGCCAGCGGGCCTGGTGGAGCGCGTGGCGGTGGGGGAGGGCGGGCTCCGGCTGCAGCTGAGCCGCGCGCCGAGCCCCGAGGAAGAGGCGCAGATCTCGTCGGTGCTCTCGGCGGTGATGGCGGATTAGTAGTGCGCTAAGCTGACTAAGTGAGCCGCTCGTAGAGTATTTGCGCTGGAAATAGCGCGTGCGGCGCGCTTTGGGTGGGTTGGCGGCGCGCGCTTCCGGGGTTTGGCGGTGCGCCCCAAGGGCTCACGGAGGAGCCCTCCCGGCGCCTTGGGGTGTGGATCGTCCAACCCCCAAAACCTGAAGCGCCGCATCGTCGCCTTTGCCGTGCTCAAAACAGGCGGTGCGCGGCGGCGACAACACGGGCGAAGGGAACGAGCGCTGAGCGCCCCAGGATGGAGTAAGGTGACCGGTCGTGAAGCGCCAAGTCCTCGCCAAGGTGACGCGTCCGCAGGATGAGCCTCGCGGTCCGGATGTCATCTACCGCCTGACGACGCCGGCGAGCTGGCTCGCGGAGGGCGCTTGCGTCGAGTTTGAGCTGCCGCGAAACCTCAGCTGCGCGGTGTGTGATGGCGGCGGTTGTGAGGCCTGCGGCTTGGCCGGCGCGGTGAGCACCCGGGGCCGCGCTGAGCCGCCCGAGCTGGTGCAGCTGACCCTGCCGCAGCGTGAGCTGGGCCCCAAGGCCACCTGTGTCGTGCGCTTGGCGGGCCACGGCGGCCTCCCACCGCCTGACGCCACCCTGCCGCGAGGGCACTTGCTGCTCCACGTGAGCGAGGGGGAGGCGGCGCCCAGCTTGGTTCGTCTTGAGGCACCCTGTGAGCCGGACGAGGTCACGGTGGCGGCTCCAGGCTCGCTGCGACCGGTGGTCGCAGTCCTGGTGGTGCTGGCGCTGGCGCTGGTTGGCTGGTGGCTCCTGGGGCGTTGAGGCGCGGTGGGTCGGCCGGATGATTGACGCGGAGCGGCAAGCCGCTCTAAACACCCGGTGGTTGTCTCGGTGGTCCCCTGGGCCGCTTGTAGCTGAGGCGCGAGGGCTGGCTCGCGTGGCGACAGGCAGAGGCAGTCAGGTGGCGGTTCGCCGCCATAGCGTCCGCGGGACACGCGGCAGGTAGAGAGCGCAAGAGAGGTCCAATGAACCCGATCGTCATGGCCGCAATCATCCTCAGCCTGCTCGCGCTGTTCGCGTGGAGCGCGCACCGCCGCTGGGGGCTTTTGAAGGTGGGTGGGCCCACGCACGAGAGCCGCGTGGCGCGGATCGCCGAGCGCCTGAAGGTGCTGTGGATCTACGCGTTCTGGCAAAAGAAGATGCGGTACTATTTCACCGCAGGCCTGGCGCACAACCTGATCTTCTTTGGGTTCTTGGTGGTGCAGGCGCGCACCCTCATCCTCTGGGGGCGCGGCTTCGATCCGTCATTTAACCTGTTCATTTTTGGCCCGGAGGGGTTCCTCGGGCTGCCGCTCGGGAAGTACTACAACCTCGCGAAGGACATCGTCGCCCTGATGGTCATCGGGGGTGCGCTGGTCTTCGTCTACTACCGCACGCTCAACAAGCAGGTGCGCATGGCGCTCAGCTGGGAGGGCCTGCTCATCCTCGGCATCATCATCACGATGATGGGCTCCGACGTCGTCTATGACGGGGCCGCTCAGGTGCTGCACGTCCGCGCGGCGGAGCTGTGCGGCAGCCCCACCGCCGAGCTGGTCGCCACCTGCGCGCGCATCGAGACCATCATCGCGCCGCTCTCGGAGGTTGCCCCTGCGGAGGTCGCGTTCCACTTCTGGGAGCCGGCCGGCTCCGCGACGGCGCTCGCGCTTCAAGGGCTGTCGCCGGAGGCGCTGGTGTTCACCGCCCACGCTGGGTTTTGGACCCACGCGACCCTGGTGCTCATCTTCCTCAACATCCTCCCGTACTCGAAGCACTTCCACATCCTGACGGTGCTTCAGAACGTGCTCCTGTCGGATCTCACCCCGCGCGGTCGCCTGCGTCCGCTGGCCAAGAGCTCAGAGGAGCTGATGGCGATGGTGGAGAAGGCGATGGAGAGTGAGGACATGCACGCCGCGCCGCTCGGCTACGCGCGCATCCAGCACCTCCCCTGGAAGGACGTGCTCGACCTTTACACGTGCACGGAGTGCGGTCGCTGCTCAGATAACTGCCCCGCCGCTACCACGGGGAAAATCTTGAGCCCCAAGCACTTCACCTTGGATCTTCGAGATCACCTCTACCAGCGCCAAGACGAGGCGATGGAGGTGACCAAGATCAACCGGGTGCTGCTCGACGATCTGCGCCCCAAGCCGGCGAACGACGCCGAAGAGGGCGCCGAAGCGGAGGCCTCCGCTGACGCAGCAGAAGGCAGTGAAGCTGACGGTGCCGCCAGCGGCGAGGGGCCGAGCGAGGGTGTGTGGCGCGATCTGAACCTGGTGCCCGGCGTGGTCCATGAGGACGTGCTGTGGGCCTGCACCACCTGCCGCGCCTGCGAAGAGCAGTGCCCGGTGATGATCACCTACGTCGACAAAATCGTGCAGATGCGCCGTAACCTGGTGACCATCCAGGGCGAGTTCCCGGCGGAGCTGCAGGGCCCGTTCGACGGCATGGAGACCAACGGCAACCCCTGGAACCTCTCGCGGATGGATCGCGCGAGCTGGGCAGAGGGCCTGGACATCCCGCTCGCCGCCGACAAGCCCGACGCGGAGGTGCTCTATTGGGTGGGCTGCGCGGCGAGCTACGACGACCGCGCCAAGAAGATCTCACGCGCCACCGCGCTGCTCTTGAAGCAGGCCGGGGTAGATGTGGCGGTGCTCGGTGAAGAGGAGACCTGCACCGGGGACTCAGCGCGCCGCGCGGGCAATGAGTACCTGTTCATGACGCTGGCGGAGGCGAACATCGCCACCCTAAACGGCTATCAAGAGCAAGGCGGCGTCAAGCAGATCATCACCACCTGCCCGCACTGCTTCAACGCGCTCGCCAATGAGTACCCAGACTTCGGCGGCAAGTATGAGGTAGTTCACCACACTGACTACCTCTTAGGCCTGCTCGCGGAGGGCAAGCTCAAGGCGGGTAAGGCGGTGAACGCCAAGGTCGTGTATCACGACAGCTGTTACCTCGGCCGCTACAACGACATCTACGAGCCGCCACGCAAGATCCTGGAGGGGATCCCCGGCGTGCAGCTGGTGGAGCCGGAGCACTGGACGCGCAACAAGGGCCTCTGCTGCGGCGCCGGCGGCGCTCAGATGTGGATGGAAGAGCAGAACAAAGATCGCGTGAACGTGAAGCGCACCAAGCAGCTGCTCGAGACGGGCGCGGACACCATCGCCACCGCCTGCCCCTTCTGCATGACGATGCTGACCGACGGCATCAAAGATCAGGAGAAGGAGGCCACCGTGCAGCAGCTGGACGTGGTGGAGCTGCTCGCCATCTCCTGCGGCGTTGAAGAGGCGGCGCCAGCAGAAGCGGCGGAGTGAGTCACGGTAGCGTGGGTTTTGGGGGTTGGGCACCGCGCTGAGCGGCGCCCAGCCAGGCTCCCCGCGCTAGCCCTCGCTTGGGCGCGCCCCACGGCATAGGTACGATACACTGACGAGTCAGCGCCGCTCACTGCAGCGTGCGCTGCGCGGGCGGCCGCAGCGGCGGGCGACGATCCAAGATCTCTTGGGCGGTGGCGCGGCGCACAAGCGGCAGCGAAGGATCGGCCACCAGCTCGCTCAGATCCGTACGTGCGCACAGCGGCAAGAGCGGCATCGTGACCTCATCGGGGGAGCCAGGGTTCTGCAGCATGGATTGGCGCACGCGGCGCCGCGCGAGCCAGCGCGGTGAACAGGCGATCTGTTGGAGCACCGCGGGCGGCGCTGGGCGGCGCGCGGTCATGCGCAGCACGTCATCCAGGGTGAGGTGGGGGTTGCCGAGCAAGATGCTCGCGACCATCGGGTTCGGATCGGCGAGCAGGCGCGGGAAGTAGCGCCGGTCAGGGCGCCGCGCGAGGCTCCGGCGCTCACCCAGCGTCAGCTCGCGCGCGGCGCCATAGTCAGGCACACGTACTATAGGGGGCTCGGTGGGTGCGCCGCGGCGGAGCAGCCGCTCCAGGCTGAGGCGGCCGGTGGCGGTGGCTTCGCGGCTCAGCGCCTCGAGGCGTGGCGCGCCGGCTACGCGGTCCTCCGTGGCCATGCGGATCAGGCACAGCGCCACCGGGAGCATCGCCTCCGTCGCCGCGTCGTCGCTCGCCTCGCACTCCTCTGCTAGCTCGCCCAGCGCCTGGCACGCCTGGGTCAGGCTCCAGCTAGGGAGCGTCGCCTGGAGCCAGCGCGCGCGGAGCTCAAGCCCTGACAGGGCGAGCAGTCGTCGCTTCAGCGGGGCGTCCATCGGCCTATGCTGCCTCGCCAAACCCCCGAAAAGAAACAAAAGCTGCGCTTCGGTCCGCAGGCCTACGCTCGGGTCGCGGCTCCTTGGGTGCGTTGACGGCTGATCACAGGCGCGGCAAAGTCGCTGCGTGAGCGCGCCGCTGGACACCGTCGCGCTGATTGAGACACCCGAGCATGTCCGTTTTCGGTACCGCCTGGCGGGGCCCGCCCGGCGCGCGGTGGCCTACGGCGTGGACCTGATGGTGCGGGCGGTGGTGCTCGGCTTCTTCGGGATCTTGCTGCTCATCGCCGGCGCCGCGACGGGCTTCGACGAGCAGAGCGCCGGCTTCGGGGCGGGAGCCATGCTCACGCTGTTTTTCCTGGTGGAATGGTTCTACTTCGTGCTGTGCGAGATGCTCACGGGGGGGCGCAGCGTGGGCAAGGTGCTGCTCAAGCTGCGGGTGGTGAAGCAAGGCGGCGTGCCGCTCTCCTTCTCCGACAGCCTGCTCCGCAATTTGCTTCGTGGAGCTGACTTGTTGCCGAGCTTCTACGCCTTGGGGCTCTTGGTGATGACGCGCGACAAGAGCTTCCGTCGCCTGGGTGATCTGGTGGCAAACACCTTGGTGATCTCGGAGGAGGGCGCCAAGGTGAGCGGGCGGCTGATGATCGATCCGCCGCCCACCGCGCAGGAGCTCGCGCGCATCCCCGCGCGCCCTGGCCTCAGCGCTCAGGAGGTGGAGGCGCTGGAGCTGTTCATCAGCCGCTACGGCACCTTGGGTCAGGCGCGCCAGGAGGAGCTGGCGGAGATCATCGCGCCTGGCCTCGCCGCGCGGCTCGGCCTCAGCTACCGCAGCGCTGCGCGCTTCCTCGGCCTCCTGTACTTCCGCACCACGCACGGCGACAGCGCCCCCGCGCCCCTGCCGATCAAGTCAGCTAAGCTCACCTCCATGCCGCCCGAGTGGCACCGGTATGGAGCATGATCGGCCGCGATCAGTTCATCAGTGAGCGGTCGGCGCGCTGGGCGGAGCTGGAGCAGCTGTTGGGGCGGGGCGCGCTGCACCGCATGCCGCCAGCCAACATCAGCCGCGTCGCGGCGCTGTATCGGGTGGTGTGCGCGGACTTGATGCGCGCTCGGTCGCTGGGCGTCGGCTCGGACGTCACGCTCCACCTGGATGTGCTGGCGAGCCGCGCGCACAGCTTGCTCTACGCGCCGCGGCCGTATCGGCTGCGGGCGATTTGGGAGCTGGTGCAGTCGGGCTTCCCGGCGGCGTTCCGTCGCAACTGGCGCTTCAACTTGCTGGCGGCGGCCCTGTTTTATCTCCCCTTCGCCATCGGTTGGGTGGGGGCGCTCTCGTCGCTCGAGTTCGCGGAGTCGGTGTTGCCGCGCGCGGTGCTGCGGGGCCTCGCGGACGCTTACGCGGAGGGCTTCAGCTCAGGTCGCCAGGAGGGCGCCGACGCGATGATGGCGGGCTACTACGTCCACAACAACGTGGGCATCGCCTTCCGCTGTTTTGCCACCGGGATATTGTTCGGGTTCGGCAGTATGTTCTTCCTCGTCTACAACGGCCTGGTGACGGGGGCGGTGCTCGGCCACGTGATGGCGGAGGGGCACGGCGCGAACATCCTCACCTTCATCTGCGGCCACGGGCCGCTTGAGCTGAACGCGATCGTCGTGAGCGGCGCGGCGGGGCTGCAGATGGGGTACGCGCTGGTCAGCACGGGGGGGCGCACGCGGCTCGCGTCGCTCGGCGCGGCGGCGCCGGATCTGGTGGCGCAGATCGCAGGCGCCGCGTTGATGCTGCTGGGCGCCGCCGCGATTGAGGGGTTCTGGTCGCCCTCCTCGGTGCCCGCGCCCATCAAATGGGGATTCTCAGCCGTGCTCACCGTCTGCATCTTGGCGTACCTGCTGTTAGCGGGCCGCCCGCGGCGCGGGGCGCCTGGTGAGCGGGCAGCTGAGGTGAGCCGGCGTGGCGGCGCGCTCGGGAGCGACGGAGCGCCGCTCAGCCGCCGGGCGCACGAGCCGAGCGACGGAGCGCCGCTCAGCCGCAGGTTCACTGATGATGACGTCGCGCCGGCAAGTCGGAGGCCTGCGTGAACATCGAGCAGGCGCAGGTGGAGATCCGTCAGCGAGGCTTACTTGAGGTGATCGACCTCGCGTTTCGCTACGTGATGAGCCTCGGCGGCCGCCTCTACCTCAAGCTGTGGCTCCTGTTCTGCCTGCCCTGGGTGGTTGGGCTGTACGCCTGCGCGCGCCTGCTAGAAGTCTCATGGCTGTGGCTGTGGCTCATCGCCGTGTGCGTGGGGCAGGTGGTGCAGGCGGTGTTCACGGTGGCGGCGGGGCGCTTGATGTTCCAGCGCACGGCCACCGTCCGTGAGGTGATGGGCCAGCTGTTCTCACGCCTGGGGCCGCTGCTCGGCGCCTTGACCCTGAGCCGCGTGCTGCTCGCCTTGTCGAGCCTGGTCTTGATCATCACGCCCTTCGTGT
Organism: uncultured Polyangiaceae bacterium; assembly: GCA_964415255.1. Taxonomy (GTDB): domain Bacteria; phylum Myxococcota_A; class Polyangia; order Polyangiales; family Polyangiaceae; genus JAHBVY01. The sequence goes on from CAYQAC010000009.1 coordinate 56,546, forward strand.
GGGTGCGCTTCGCCTTCCTGCGGGAGGCGGTGCTGCTCGAGGGCGCCTCCAGCGCCAAGTCACTGGCTCGCGCGGGGCGCATCGTGCAGCACGATCTGGGCTTCACCCTGGGGCTCGGCTTGTGGCTCTTGCTGCTCACCGCTTGGGTGATGGTGGCGAGTGAGGTGCTCGGTCAGGCGCTGGTGCGCGACGTGCTGCAGCTCGGCGAGCCGCTCGGCAGCTACCGTGACGGCGGCTCCTTCTTCCTCCTCGCCGGCTACACCCTGAGCTGGGTGCTCAGCGGGACGCTGCGCTTCTTGGCTTACATCAACGTGCGCACCCGCTGGGACGGTTGGGACGTGCAGGTGCGCTTCATGGCGCTGCGAGCGCAGGCGAAGGAGGCGCGGTGACGGCGCGGCCGCTCAGGTGGCTCCTGGGGCTCGCGCTGTGCTCCATGCTCGGCCTGGCAGCATCGCCGGCGTTAGCGCAAGCCAGCCCCTGGCCGGACGACGACACCCTCTACGAGGTGGACCGCGCTCGTCAGCGTGAGATCCAAGCGCAGAAGGCTGAGCTTGAGGGCGACCTAGCGACGGTGCTCGATTCGCGTTACCGCTTCTGTCACGACTTGGAGAGCCGGGTCCTTGAGGGTGACGCCGCCCTGTGTGATCTGAAGGCGATCGCGAAGGCGCGCTGCCCTGGCTTCGCGGCGGCCTGTGAGCAGCCGTTCGTGGAGTCGCACAGCCAGCGGCGGCGCCGGGCGGAGCGCGCGGAGGAGTCCAAGCTCAAGCTGCCGCCTTTGAGCGCTGGCTTCGGAGCGGTCGCGAAGGCGCTGTTCTGGGGCATGCTGCTCATGCTGCTGCTCTTGCTGGTGTGGGCCATCATCCGGGGCGCGCGCGCGCGCGAAGAGCCAGCCGCGGGCGATCTGGATGAGCCACAGGCGGACGATGTGGAGACCGCCGCAGGCGCCGCTCGACGTCGGCGGGTGGAGACCGACGTCGAGCGCCTGCTCCGCCGGGCGCACGCGGAGGCGGCGGCGGGTCGCTTCGAGCAGGCGCTGGCCGACGCCTACGCGGCGCTGCTGCGCTACGTGGAGGGCCACGGGTACATCGACATGCACCCGAGCCTCACGAACGGCGAGTACGTTCGCGGGCTGCGCGAGCACCCGGAGCTGCGCGCCGCGGTTGAGCAGAGCGCGCGTGAGCTGGAGGCCGTGCAGTTCGGCGCCCGCGCGCCCTCAGCAGAGCGCTTCCGTGCGGTCGTGGAGCGGGTGACGAGGGTGGTGGGGCGCGGCGCTGCCCTGGCGCTCGCGCTGTGCCTCGCGCTCTCCACGGCGGCCTGCGATCAGCTCAGTCAGGGGGGCGCGCCGGGCCCCGGCGATGAGGCTGGGGGGTTCAGCTTGCTCGCCAGGCTGCTCGCGCAGCGCGGCGCCGTGGTGGAGCACCACGAGGGCGAGCAGAGCCTCAACCTGAGTGAGGGGCTCGACGTCGTGTTGGTGCACGGTCAGGTGGACTTACCAGAGGCGGAGTGGGAGCGGCTGCGCGCCTGGGCGGACGACGGCGGCATCCTCATCATCGCCTTGAACGCTCGGACCCAGGGCTTCGCGCCCGAGGTCAGCCAGGGCGCCCCGATGCGCTGCGACACGCTCCAGGTCGCGCCAGCCTACGTGGACTACCATGGGCTCGCCCTCGCCGCGCCGGGCGACGGCTGGCTGCAAGGCCCAGAGCACTACTGGCCGGTGCTCCAGTGCGTGGCGAAGGACGGCAGCAGCTGGCCCCAGGTGATCGCCGGGAGCGTGGGCAGCGGCAGCGTGGTGATCTTGCCAGGCTCAGCGATGCTCACGAACGCCTCAATGGTGAGCGGTGATCACGCGTTCGTGGTGATGGAGCTGCTGTTTGGTCAGCCGGCCAGCGTGCTGTTCGTGAACGCGGAGGAACAGGTGGGGGAGGACAGCCCGGTGATGGCTGTTGCTCAAGGGCGCCTCGGGCCGATTTTGCTCCAGCTGTTCGGGCTGATGGCGCTCTTTTATTGGCTCCGCGGCAAGCACTTTGGGCGCCCGCGGGCGCCCGAGCTGACGCGGCGCCGCGCGTTCAGTGAGCACGTGGAGGCGCTGGGCACGCAGTACCACAAGGCGGGTGCGTCGCGGCTGGCGCTCGGCATGTACGCCGGTTGGGCCATTGAGCGCCTGCGTGAGCGCGTGCTGCCCGGCAGGGGCGGCTCGCTGAGCGCGCTCGCGCAGGCGGTGGCGGCGCGCAGCGAGCGCCCAGAGGGTGAGGTGCTGCGGGTGCTGGTGGAGGGGGACTCCGCGCACAAGGCCCTCACGGCGCCGGGGGACAGAGTGGAAGATCAGCGGATCATGCGGGAGCTCGACGGGCTCCTCAGCGAGGCAGGAGGCAGCGTTGGACGTTAGCGAGTTCAGTCAGACGTTTCATTCCATCGTGACCGAGATGTCGCGTGTGGTGGTGGGTCAAGACGACGTGGTGGAGCACGTGCTCATCGCCGCGTTGGCGCGCGGTCACGTGCTCATTGAAGGGGTGCCGGGGCTCGGCAAGACGCTGCTCGTGCGCGCCTTGAGCCAGGTGGTCGGGGCGGACTTTCGCCGCATCCAGTTCACGCCCGACCTGATGCCGAGTGACGTCACGGGTGGCAACGTGTACGACCAAGGTCAGGGGCGCTTCGTGTTCATGCCGGGCCCGGTGTTCACCCAGCTGCTGCTCGCCGACGAGATCAACCGCGCCCCCGCCAAGACGCAGAGCGCCCTGCTCGAGGCGATGCAAGATCGCAGCGTCACGACCGACGGCGTGACGCGCCTGCTGCCCTCGCCGTTCCTCGTGATCGCCACGCAGAACCCGGTGGAGTCGCAGGGCACCTACCCGCTGCCTGAGGCGCAGCTCGATCGCTTCCTGCTGAAGGTGCAGGTGACTCACCCCTCGCGCGCCGCTGAGCAGCAGATCTTGACGAACTACCTCCACGGCTTCGACCCAACGGACCTCAGCCGCATCGGGCTCGAGCAGCGCATCGACGCCGCGCGGCTGCTCGAGATGCAGCAGCTCATCCACAGCGTGCGCGTCGACGCGGAGCTGGTGGCGTACATCGCGGACATCGTGGGGCGCACCCGGGCGCACCGCTCGGTTTACCTCGGCGCGTCGCCGCGCGCGTCCATCGGCTTGCTCACCACGGCGCGCGCGCGCGCGGCGACTCAGGGGCGCGATTTCGTCATCCCGGATGACGTGAAGGTGTTCGCGCCGGGGGTGCTCCGTCACCGCCTCATCCTCCACCCGGATGCCGAGCTGGAGGGCACCACCGCAGACGACTGCGTGGACGCCATCCTGCGCGCCGCCCCCGTGCCCCACACCGCCGCTTAGAGTCCGTGCCCCACACCGCCGCTTAGAGTCCGTGCCCCACACCGCCGCTTAGAGTCCCTGCTGCGCGCCGCTCCCTTTCGCTGCGCTCCAGTTGTCTGCTTCGAGAACCCAGCTCACCGCGCCCAGAGAACCGTCATGTTGCCGAGCCGCGCCTTCGTCCTGTTGATGCTCGGGCCCCTGTGCCTCGCGGTCTTCACGCTGTTCGACCCGAGCTACTGGCGGCTAATGCTGGCGATCGATCTGACGATTGTGCTGGTGGCGCTGGTCGATCTCGCGTTCGCCTGGCGTCCGCTCATCAGCGTGACGCGGTCGGCGCAATCGGTGTTCTCCCTCGGGCGCGCGAACCCGGTGACGCTCACGCTGCGGAGCCGCGCCAAGCGCCGCTTATCAGTCACAGTGACTGACGACTTATTCGAGCAGGCCACGTCAGAGGACCTGCCGCTGACGGTCAGTGTGCCTGCCGGTGGTCGGGTGCAGGTGGGCTACCATGTGAGGCCGCGGCGCCGTGGGGCGCACGTGCTCGGCATGCACCACGTGCGCTACCCCTCACCGCTCGGCCTGTGGCAGCGCCAGCTCAACCTCCCGGCTGAGAGCCCGGTGCGCGTGTACCCGGATCTTGAGGCGATGCGGATGTACGATCTGATGGCGCGTCAGGCGCGCGAGCTGGAGCTGGTGCGCGCCACGCGCTTGCGCGGCAACGAGAGCGAGTTCGAGCGGCTGCGGGAGTACACCCGGGACGACGACTACCGCTCGGTGGACTGGAAGGCGACCGCGCGCCGTCAGAGCCTCATCTGCCGGGAGTATCAGCTGGAGAGCAACCAGAGCCTGGTGTTCATGCTCGACGCGGGGCGCTCCATGACCTCCGAGAGCGACGGCATCGCGCGCTTCGATCACGCGCTGAACGCCACCTTGATGCTGAGCCACGTCGCGGTGCGCGGCGGTGACCGCGTGGGGCTCATGGGGTTCGATGAGTCGGTGCGCGCCTTCGTGGCGCCAGCGAGCGGCGCGCGCGCCGCGCGGCAGCTGATTCAAGCGAGCTACGACTTGCACCCCGACCTGGTGGAGCCGGACTACGACGAGGCCTTCGACTACCTGTCGCTGCGCGTGCGCCAGCGCGCGCTGGTCATCCTGTTCTCCCACGTGATGGACGAGCAGGTGGGCGCCACCTTGGTGAAGCGCGCGGCGGCGCTGTCGCGTCGTCACCTCCCGCTGGTGGTGTTGTTCCGCGACGCGGAGGTGGAGCGCCTGGCGGCGGCGCCACTCGTGGGGCCCGGGGGCCTCTACACGCGCGGAGCGGCCGCGGAGATTTTACGCTGGCAGGCGGGGCTCGTGCGGGAGCTGCGGCGCGCTGGAGCGCAGGTGCTGGATGTATTCCCGCGCGAGCTCACGCCGGCGCTCATCAATCGCTATTTGGAGATCAAGGGGCGGCGGCTGTTGTGAGCGTGGGGCAGCGCCGCATGCGTGAATGAGCTACATCGCGATCGGAGCATGGGGGATCAGGGGGTTAGACGGCACCGCGCTGCTTCGGCGCTGCGTGCATGGGTGCTCCGCGCGGCGCCTCGCCAAACCCCCAAAACTTGCGCCCGAGTGGTTCGCCGGGGTGAAGGATTGCGTGTAGGCTTGCCGCCCGATGCCGCTCGCGTCCCTGACACGCCTTGGTGACGTCTGGCAGCGCCGGACGCGCCGCCCCACGCGCTGGTTGGCCGCCGCCATCCTCGCCAGCGTGGGCTTTGGCGCGGCGCATTTGGCGCGGGTGGGCACGGTCAGCTATCGCTTGGCGGCGGCGGGCTTGCTGGTGCTCGCGCTGGCCGCTTGGGTGCTCTGGCTGCGCTATGAGTGGCGCACGCGCCTCAGCCCACGGCTCCTCATCCGTCGCGTGGTGGCGGCTCACGACGTGGAGCTCGCGCGGCGCTCTGAGCGCGCCTTGGGGCTCGTGGAGCAGAGCGAGAGGACGAGTTTTGCGGGTTCGCCCACGCTGGCGCGGCTGCACCTTGAGCGGCTGACTCAGCGCGCTTCGCCAGCGCGGGTGGAGGTGGCCGCGACGCGCCGCGCGCGCTCCTTGTCAGTCGGCGCGGCCCTCGTCGGCTTGGGCGCCTTGGCGGTGCTCACGCTCGGGCCGATGAAGCTGGTGGAGGGTTGGAACGTGCTCTTGGCGCGGGGAGGCCGCGCGCCGCTGCCCATCCCGTGGCTTGAGCGGGTGGAGGTGCGCGCGCAGCCCCCGAGCTACCTCGGCCTGACGGAGCGCTGGCTGTTCGAGGGCGCCACCTCAGAGCAGCCGGTGGGCACGCTGATGACGGTCACCGGGGCGCCGCGCGTCGCGGGCCGGCAGCTGGTGCTCACGGACGGCGTCCGTGAGGTGCCCTTCGTGGACGACGGCGCGGGCGGCGTGGTGGCGCGCTTCACCTTGGAGCAGTCAGCCACCTTGCAGGTGGCGGCGCGCTTCGGTGAGGTGTTGATCGTCGCGCCGGAGCCGCTCACCTTGAGCGCGCGGCCTGATGAGGCGCCGAGCGTGGCGCTTAATTTCCGTGGGGAAAATGGCGAGCTCAGCCCGGCGCCGGCGACCCTGAAGCTGGAGGATTTAAGCCGGCTTGAGCTCACCTACGAGGCGCGCGACGACAACGGCCTGCGTCAGATCGATCTGGTCATCTCGGGCAGCGGGCGCAGCGAGCGCCGGGTGCTCGGTCGCTTCGACGGCGAGACGCGGACCGAGCGCGGCGGCCACGCGCTGCCGTCGAGCGACGCCCTGCTTCGGCGCATGTTCCTCCCAGTGGAGCTGACGGTGGAGGCGCGCGATGGAGATCCTGTCAGCGGGCCGAAGTGGGGACGGAGCGCGGCCATCACCTTGATCCCACCGGTGGTGGGGCGCCCGGAGGCGCGCCGCTACGAGGCGCTCAGCTCGGTGCGCGACAAAATCGCTGATCTGGTGGCGTGGCGCACCGAGACCGAGCGGCTCCCGTTGGCGGAGCGCGCCGCGCGCGCGAAGCAGGACCAGGAGCTTATTCGTCAGGTGCGCGAACGAAGCACCGAGGTCTTGGAGGCGAGCTACGGTGGGCTGACGATCCCTGAGGTGCTCAAGTCCTTCATGTTGGGGCAGCTCCGGGTGCTCGAGCGGCGTAAGGCGACCGGGGCCTCAGAGCTGTATCGTACGGAGGACGTACTGCTCGCGTTGGACGTCGCGCTGCGGCGCTTCGCCACCACCGAGGCGCGTGGCGTAGCGCCGCGGTTGGGGGCGGTCGCTGAGGAGCTGGCTGAGGCCGCGAAGGCGGGCCGTGAAGGGGAGGGCGCACCGGAGGTGCGGCTCAAGGCGGCGCTCGACGCGCTCACCGCTGGCGCGCTCGAGCTGAGGAAGCTCGGGTCGCTCGGCGCGGATCTCGGCAGCGTGGCGGAGGCTGACTTGGGTCGTATCCGACGGGCTCATGAGGAGCAGAGCTATTCACGGGTGGAGGTCGCGGCGCGGCACCTCGCCGCGCGATTGCGGAGGCCGAACCCGTCGTTCGGCGCCGCCTCGCAGGCAAGCTCAACGACCGGCGACGGCGCAGCGGGGGGGGAGCCCTCTCAGGCGGACGCGCAGTTCAACCAACTCTTACAGGAGCTGGACTCCCTCGCGCGCGATCACGCGGAGGCGCTAGGAGAGGTGCAGCGCATGCTCTCGGACGCGGAGCAGGGGCTCGACCTCAGCAAGCTGGAAGCGGAGGCGAAGCAGCGCGCTGAGGCCTTGCGCCGCGGCGTGAGCGATCTGCCGCTCGCCGGCAACCCGGGCAGCGCCCGCGCGACGGCGGCGCTCGCGCGGGAGCACGCCGAGTCCATGGCGCAGTCGCTCTCGAAGCTCGCGTTGTCGGACGCCGTGGAGTCGGGCAAGCGCGCTCAGGCGGCGATCAAGGAGGCGCTGCGCAAGCAGGACGCCTCCCAGGAAGATCGCGCTGACTTGCAGCGCGCGGAGGCCGCGCTGGCGCGTGAGCTCGCCTGGGCTGAGCGGGAGCTCGCGACCGTGAAGGAGGGCGCCGAGCGCCGCGCGGGGGAGGCGCTGCGCCGCGCTGGCGTGAAGGAGCAGGAGCTGGCGCGCCGCACCGAGAACCTGGCAGGGCGCGGCAAGACAGGGGAGATCGCCCTGCCAGAGGACGCCACCGGCGCGCTGGAGCGCGCTGAGGAGGCGATGCGCTCAGCGTCGCGCTCGCTCATCCAGGGGGAGGGGGAGGCTGCGGTGAAGCACCAGCGCGAGGCGCAGCGGCACCTGGAGGACGTGACCCGGGGGCAGCGCGGCGGGGGCGAGGAGCGCGGCGACGGCGCTGAGGGCGACGCTCAAGGGCAGCAGGGCGGCGACGGCAAGGGCATGCGCACCGATGGTGAGCTACCCGAACAATCCAAGGCGGCGCGGGCAGAGGCGTTCCGGCGCCGTGTGACGGAGGGCCTCGGGAAGTCGAAGGGCGGCGCGCTGAGCCCCGCCGTGAAGCGCTACGCGGAGTCGCTGCTCCGATGAGGCGCCAAGAGGCCAAGCGCCAGGCGCTGATTGGTTCGTCAGCGTCACGAACTAATCAGCCGCACCTGGGTGATGCGTCAGCACCACGAACTAATCCGCGATGCCCTGATGCCTCGTCAGTACCACGAACTGTACGGCGCTCTCGCTGGAGTCGCGCGGCGCTCTTCATGGGGCTGTGTGTCGCCGCGTTGGTCCCCACGTCTGCCTCGGCGCAGGTCGCGCGCCAGGCGGCGGACGCCATCATCGAGCTCGACGTGGAGCGCGGGCGCGCGCTGCTAGAGCAGGCTGGGCCCCGTCAAGATCTGGCCTTCGAGCGCGCGCGCCTCGCGCTGTACCTGGGGGACTGCGAGGCGGCGCAGGCGATCATGAGCGCGCCGCAGTTCGCCGGGAGCGAGGACGCCGCCCACTTCCGTGCGGTCGCGGAGGGCTGCCACGGCGCCACCGCCGCGGGGCTGGTGCTGGAGGATGAGGCGCGCGGGATCTGGCTCCGGCTCCAAGATGGTGAAGATCGCGCTCTCGCCCCGCGGCTGTTCGAGGTGGCGAACGCGTCGCGCGCGCACATCGAGCGCGAGCTGGGCGTCACCCTGCCACGCCCGCTGCGCATCGATCTGGTGCGCGATCTATTCTCGCTCGCGGCCGTCACCGGCCTGCCCCTCACCGCCGCGGAGACCACGGGCACCGTCGCCGTGGCGCGCTGGGGCAGGGTGACGATGCTGAGCCCCCGCGCCGCGAGCTCCGGCTACCCCTGGGAGGACACGCTCGCCCACGAGATCACCCACTTGGCGCTCAGCCGCGCGACGCGCGATTTTGCGCCGCTGTGGCTGCAAGAGGGGATCGCCAAGCGCCTGGAGACGCGCTGGCGCGCGCCTCAGCCCTTCGATGTGCACGATCACCACCAAGAGTCGCGGGCGGCGCAGGTGGAGGGTAAATCCGTGGGGATACAGGGGCTCGGCTCCTCCATCGCCATGCTGCCCACCCCGGAGGCCGCGTCCATCGCCTTCTCTGAGGTGGCGAGCTTCATGGACTATTGGGTGGCGCACAGCGGCGTCGCGGCGCTGCAGCTCTTGCTCCGTGACCTGCGTGGGGTGGGGGACGCCGGGCCGAACGCCGCGCTGCTCAGCTTGAGCGGGGTGACCCTGGTGGAGTGGAACGAGCGCTGGCAGCGGTGGCTGGAGGCGAACATTGAGGCGCCCAAGCCTCCCCCGAAGCTCCCGCCGCTTGAGGTGAAGCGGCTCGAGCGGCAGCGGGGGGAGGCCGCGCGGCTGGGGCGGCTCGGTGAGGTGCTGCTCCGGCGCGGTCACGCAGCGGCCGCGGAGGTGAACTACCTCAAGCTGTTGACGATTGAGCCGCGCGACGCCGGCGTGCGCAGCCGCTTGGGTCGTACGGCGCTCGCGCAGGGCGAGCCCGATCGAGCGCGAGCGTACGTGGCCGAGCTGTCGCAAGTGAGGCGCGACCACGCGCACTGGTGGGCGCTCCGCGCGCGCTTCGCGCTCGGCACGGGGACCGAGGAGCCTGCTAGCCTGGCAGCGGCGCGCGCCGCCTACCTCCAGGGGATCGCGGTGGACCCGCTCTCAGAGCTCGTGGCCTGCGCCGGCCACGTCTCGGTGCAGGCAAACCCCCAAACCAGCCCCTCGAAGGATCCCCAAGTGCGTCCCGGAGCGGCACCGGGCGCGCCCTCTGGGGTCGCCTCCGCGACTCCTCAAGCTGCCCCTTCGGCTACCGGCGCTGCGGGCAGCGCCCATGACGTCGCCTACCGTGAGCTGTGTGAGGCTGCGCGCCGCTTCGGCCGAGATTGACGGGGCGCGGCTCCGTTGCCTACGATGCGAGGCCCTTGACCCAACTTTGGTCTCCGCTGCGGGGCCAGAGCGCTTGCTTCAGGTAGGCGCCGCCTGTTGGTGGACGAACCGGTTAGGGATTCAGCGCTCGCGCACCCTGTCCAGACTCGGAATCCCCCATCGTGAGCCTCACTAGCTACGCCGCCGCCCAAGTCATCCGCGCGCTCCCTCGCACCCGCATCAGCGCGCTCATGGGGCGGCTCGCTGACGCGCGGCTCCCCTCCGGGGTGTCCCGCGTGGTGATGGGGGC
>CAYQAC010000010.1:0-48308 GCA_964415255.1 uncultured Polyangiaceae bacterium
GATCGGGAGCTGCTCGTGGAGCGGCTCGCGATCGAGATCCATGGTGGCCAGGTGATAGGAGCGCTCAAGCACCAGCTCCTCACCGAAGCTGCCGAGCGCGTCTAAAATGGCCCGGGAGTTCGCCGCGGGCACGCTGTGATCTTGCGGCGCGTAAGCGACCAGCACAGGCAGCCGCAGCTGTCGGAGCTGCCGACGCACGCGAGGCAGCGCCTCGAGGAAGGAGCCCGCCGCACCCGCCGGCAACATCGAGTAAGCGCGCTCATCTACCCCCGCCCGCGCAGCGTCATTCGCCACCAGCCCAGCCGCCTTCGAGGGCGCCACGGGCACCACGTACTTCAGCACCGGGGCGATCTTCGCGAGCACCCCCGCGCGGGGCAGCACCGTGGCGTTGATGGCCACGAGCCCCGCGAGCGCCCGCTCGCGCTGCCACCCGACGTCGAGCGCCAAGGTGCCGCCCATGGACAGCCCGCCGAGGATCACAGCGTCTGTTCGCTGGGTCAGCTCATCCACCGTCTCCAACACCTCCTGACGCCAGTCGTCGTAGGTGGTGCGCAGCATGTCCGTCCAGCTGGTGCCGTGCCCCGGGAGCCGCGGCAGCTCCACCGCGAAGCCACGCTGCGCCAGCTGCTCAGCCACCCAGCGCAGGCTGATGGGGCTGCCGGTGATGCCGTGCGAGAGCACGATGCCGATGCGCCCAAGCTCCCCGTGCCCTGGGCTAGACCACGGCTCCGCGCCGGGCATGATCGCTTGCGTCCGCTTCCTCATCTCACGCTTCCTCTCACAGCTGCTGCTGTCACGGCTGCTGTCCTCATAGCCACTCTTCCCACTGCGGCTTGCCCTTGCCTGGCTTCGGTGCGGGCTTGCCAGCCTTCCCCGGTGATGGCTTCGGTGCGGGTGGGCTGGCCGCGGGCGCCGAGGCCGGCTTCTTCTCGGGGGTTGGCTTGGCTGTACCTTGGGCGCTCGCCGCGACGCTCGCCGCCGGCGCGGCGGCCGCTGCGCTCACCGCGACCGGCGGCGCGCTCGCCACGGCCTCGGCGCTGGGGCTGGGCGGGGGCTCATCGCTCGCCGCCGCGCTCGCTGCCGCTTCAGCCGGCGGCGCCGCTTCCGCGCTCGCCTCCGGTGGCGCAGGCTCCGCTGCGGCAGGCAGCGCTCCGCTCAGCTCGGGCTCCACCTCAGTGGGGCGCTGCAGCTTCACCAACAAGAACACCCCGACGAAGGCCACCACCACCGCCAGCGCGAAGCCCGCCAGGAGGAGCCAGCGCGCGCCCCCCAGCGCGGCGAACGTCCCGCGCGCTGGCGTGGGCTGCGCCAGGGGCCCAGCGAGCACCGGAGGCTTCAGCGCTCGCACCGTGGGCGCCATGCGCGCCTGCTTCTCCGCCGGCACCTGCACGGTGTCGATCTCAAGCGTGCGGTGCGGCGAGACCCTGGGCACCGCGTGGGGCCCCACGTGGGTGGACGCGTGCGCGCTAGGATCCTCCATGGGGAGCTCCTCTGGGCTCATGCGTTCGGTGTCTCGCAGGCGGCTCAAGCGACGTCTCCCAACCCTAAGCGCCGAGAGACTCTCCCACGCTCCCCGGCTTTGGACAAGGCGCGGGGCCTGATTGAGCGGCTCACAGCGCGGTGCCAAACCCCCAAATCCTGCAGCCGCGACGCCCCAGGCTCGCCAGACGTCGCGACTGACCAGGCCACTTTGGCCACGGCCGCCACCACGCGACGGGCGAGCTACTCCGCCGCGCTCACGGCGGCGCGCCCCACTGGTGAACCCTCAGCCTGGGGTGAGTAGCCGAGGTTCGGGGCGAGCCAGCGCTCCGCCTCATCTAGTGAGACTCCCTTACGAGCGGCGTAGTCCACCAGCTGATCTTGGCTCAGCTTGCCCACCATGAAGTAACGCGAATCCGGGTGCGCGAAGTAGAGCCCGCTCACGCTGGCGGGCGGCGTCATCGCGCAGGAGTCCGTCAGCTGCACGCCGATGGTCTCGGCGCCGAGCAGCTCGAACAATTTGCGCTTCTCGGTGTGGTCAGGGCACGCCGGGTAACCGAGCGCCGGGCGGATCCCGCGGTAGCGCTCCGCGCGCAGCGTCTCTTGCGTTGTTCCCTCAGCGTCCGGGTGGCCCCACTCCGAGCGCACGCGCTGGTGGAGCAGCTCAGCGAACGCCTCCGCGAGCCTATCCGCCAGCGCCTTCACCAAGATGGCGGAGTAGTCGTCGAGCTTGGCCTCGTACTCCTTCACCACCTGGTCCGACCCGAGGCCCGATGTGACCACGAAGGCGCCCACGTGATCTCGCAGCCCGCTCCCCATCGGCGCGACGAAATCCGCCAGGCTCCGGAACACCTGCTTCCCCTCACCACCGTCCGCCGTGAGCGTCTGCTGGCGCAGCATGTTGAAGCGCAGCCGCTCCGCGCTGCGGCTTTCGTCAGTGTAAATGACGACATCGTCCCCATCGCTCGCGGCGGGGAACAGGCCATAGACGGCGCGCGCGGTGAGCCGCTGCTCGCGCACCAGCTGGTCCAAAATCTGCGTGCCGTTCTCAAACAGCTCACGCGCTGCCTCCCCGTAGCGCGGGCTGCTCAAGATGTCAGGGTAGCGCCCTTTCAGCTCCCAGGCGGTGAAGAAGAAGGTCCAGTCGATGTACTCGCGGATCTGCTCGAGCGGGAAGCTGTCCAAGGTGACCACGCCGGTGAAGCTCGGCTTGGCGATGACCGATTCATCCCAGCTGAGCTTGGGAGCCGCCGCGCGCGCCGCCGCCAGCTCCACCCGTGGGCGCCCCCGCGCGCCGCCGTGGAGCGCGCGCAGCTTCAGCTGATCGGCTTGGGTCTGCGCCACGAAGTCATCATGCTTCACAGGATCTAACAGGCTCGCGACGACATTCACCGCGCGCGAGGCGTCCAGCACGTGCACCGTGGCCTGGCCGTACTCCGGCGCAATTTTTACGGCGGTGTGCTGACGACTGGTGGTGGCGCCGCCGATCAACAGCGGCAGCTTCATCCCGCGCCGCTGCATCTCACGCGCCACGCCCACCATCTCGTCGAGGCTCGGCGTGATGAGGCCGCTCACGCCCACCACATCAGCGCCGATCTCGATCGCGGTGTCGAGCAGCCGATCGGTAGGCACCATCACGCCGAGATCCACCACCTCGTAGTTGTTACAGCCGAGCACCACGCCCACGATGTTCTTGCCGATGTCGTGCACGTCACCCTTCACAGTAGCGAGCAGCACCTTGGCGCGCGCCTCCCCCTCCGCGCCCACCGCCAGCTTCTCAGCCTCCATGAACGGGAGCAGGTGCGCGACGCCGCGCTTCATCACGCGCGCGCTCTTCACCACCTGAGGCAGGAACATCTTCCCCTCACCGAAGAGATCCCCAACGATCTTCATGCCGTCCATCATCGGGCCTTCAATCACGTGCAGCGGCCGCTCCGCTTGGAGCCGCGCCTCCTCCACGTCTTGCTCGATGAACTCAACGATGCCCTTGACCAAGGCGTGCTGGATCCGCTGCGCACAGCTCGCGTCGCGCCAGCTCAGATCTTGCTCGCGCTTGGTGCCCGAGGAGCGCACCGTCTCCGCCAGCTCCACCAGGCGCTCCGTGGCGTCCGGGCGGCGATTGAAGAGCACGTCCTCCACGTGGGTGAGCAGCTCCTTCGGGATCTCCTCGTAGACGACCAGCTGACCGGCGTTCACGATGCCCATGTCGAGGCCCGCGCGGATCGCGTGGAACAGGAAGGCGGAGTTCATCGCCTCGCGCACCACCTCATTGCCGCGGAAGCTGAAGCTCAGGTTGCTAACGCCGCCGCTCACCATGGCGCCCGGCAGGCGCTCCTTGATGAGCCGCGTGGCCTCAATGAAGCCGATCGCGAACTCATTGTGCTCCTCAATCCCGGTGGCCACGGCGAGCACGTTGGGATCGAAGATGATGGCCTTCGGGTCAAAGCCGACTTGGTCCACCAAGATGCGAAAGCTCCGCTCGCAGATCTCGATTTTACGCGCGGCCGTCTCCGCCTGACCCTGCTCATCGAAGGCCATCACCACGACGCCCGCGCCGTAGTCGAGGACGTGCCTCGCCTTCTGGATGAAGTCCGCCTCCCCCTCCTTCAGGCTGATGGAGTTGACGATGGCGCGCCCCTGCACGCACTTCAGCCCCGCCTCGATCACTGACCAGCGCGAGCTATCGATCATGATCGGCACCCGCGCTATCTCCGGCTCGGTGGCGAGCAGGTTCAAGAAGCGCGTCATGCACACCGGGGAGTCGAGCATCCCCTCGTCCATGTTGATGTCGATGATGTTGGCGCCGCCCTCCACCTGCTGGAGCGCGACGGACACCGCCTCCGTGTAGTTCTCCTCCTTGATCAGCCGGGCGAAGCGCTTGGAGCCAGTGACGTTGGTGCGCTCACCGATCATCTGGAAGTTGCTGTCGGGCCGGATGGTGAGCGGCTCGAGCCCGCTGAACTCCGCGAACTCAGGCGGCGGCGCCGGCTCCCGCGGTTCAGCGCCCTCCAGGCGCTTGGCGATGGCGCGGATGTGCTCGGGCGTGGTGCCGCAGCAGCCACCGTAGATGTTCGCGAAGCGCTGTGAGGCGAACTCACCGAGCAGCTCGCTCGTCTCGCCGGGTGACTCATCGTACTCGCCGAACGCGTTGGGGAGCCCCGCGTTCGGGTAACAGCTGACCAGCGTGTCAGCCAGCCGACTCAGCTCGGCGATGTAGGGGCGCATGTCGGTGGCGCCGAGCGCGCAGTTGATGCCGACAGCGAGCGGCCGCGCGTGACGCACGCTGGTCCAGAAGCTCGCCAGCGTTTGCCCGGAGAGGGTGCGGCCGCTGCGATCCGTGATGGTGACGCTCAGCATCAGCGGCAGCGAGCGCCCCAGCTCACGCTCCACCTCCCGGAGCGCCACGATGGCCGCCTTGGCGTTCAGGGTGTCGAAGATGGTCTCCACCAAGAGCACGTCCACGCCGCCCTCGACCAGCGCGCGGATCTGCTCAGCGTAAGACTCCCTGACTTGATCGAAGCTCACCGCGCGAAACGCCGGATCGTTCACGTCAGGCGAGATGCTGAGGGTGCGGTTGGTGGGCCCCACAGCGCCCGCCACGAAGCGCGGGCGACTCGGATCGCGATCGGTGAATTCGTCCGCCACCCTGCGCGCGAGGCGCGCCGACTCCACGTTCAGGTCGTACACCAAGGACTCGAGGCCGTAGTCGGCCTGCGCGATGCGGGTGCCGCTGAAGGTGTTCGTCTCGATCATGTCGGCACCGGCCTCGAGGTAGGCGCGGTGCACCGCCGTCACGGTGCTCGGCTGAGTGAGCGACAACAGGTCGTTGTTGCCCTTCAGGTCGGAGGGGTGGCGCGTGAAGCGCTCACCGCGGAACGCCGCCTCGTCGAAGGAGTACGCTTGGAGCGCGGTGCCCATGGCGCCGTCCAAGATCAGCACGCGCTTTTTAGCCAACGCCCGGAGCTGCTGCTCAAAGTCAGACATACTGTTTGTTCTCTCTCGCCCCCAAGTCCTGAGTCTTGCCAGCCGGCGCGGCGCCGCGCGCCGCCCTGTCACCGCGCCCGCTGCTTACCCCCGCCGCGGCGCGCTCTGGCTTGTCCGCGAACGCGGACACCACCTCAAAATAAGGCACCTTCTTCTCCCGTGAGCTGACGCTCGCGCGCCGCACCGAGAGCCCGGCGCCCTCTAACAGCGCCGTGAGCGCCTCCGGGCTGAAGCCGCTGTTCACGTGGGAGTAACCCTGCGTGATGTGGCCATGGGTGTGCTGGTTCAAGGTGACCACCACCAGCCTGCCGCCTGGACGCAGCACCCGGCTGGCCTCAGCGATGGCGCGCGCTGGCGCCCGCGAATAAGTCAGGCAGTTGAACAAGAGCACCTGATCGAAGCTCTCCTCGGCCATTGGCAGCTGGTGCATGTCTCCCACGTGGAAACGCGCGCTGGGGAGCGACCCCAGGCGCTTCTGCGCGGCCTCGATCATGCGCTCGCTGCGATCGAGCAAGGTGATGCTGGTGGCCGAGCAGCTGAGCAGCTCGCTCACCACGCCGTCGCCCGCGCCCACGTCGAGCACGTCCCCCAGGCGGAGCAGCCCCACCAGGCCGCGCGCCGTGGCCTCCCAGGTGCGGCCCGGTGAGTAGTAGCGCTCCAGCTGCCCAGCGATGGAGTCGGGCCAATCCTCCGCGGAGGCGCGCGCGGCGACCAGCGCCTCACAGCGCTGCCAGTCCGCCTCGATCACGCCATCGTCCAGCGCGCCGAGCAGGGTGCTCCAGAGGCGCGATGGGAGCGCCGCGGCGTCGCCCTCGATGGCGGCGTACAGGGTGGAGCTGCCGAGCCGCCGATCGCGCAGCAGCCCCGCCTCACGCAGGCGCCCCAGGTGGGTGGAGACCCGCGACTGGGACAGCTCAAGCACCCGGGTGAGCTCCACCACGCTCAGCTCCTCACGGCGGAGCAGCGCCATCAAGCGGATGCGTGTGGGGTCGCTGAGGAGGCTGAGCAAGCTCACCGCGCCTTCCAGCGTGGTCACGCCCAACCCCCAAAAACTGCTTCAGCAGCCAGCTCACCCGTGAACCATCCGGCCATCAAGATGGAAGGATACTGACCGCGCCTGGCCGCTGACGCAAGGCCGCTGACGCAAGGCCCCCGACGCGGCGAGTTGTCAGTTGCCGACGCGCCCCGTGGGCTCAAGGATCCGCTCATGATCCCCCCTGAGTTGATCCTGGAGCACCTGAACGCGCACACGTCAGGCTGGAACCACGCGATGGGGCTGCGCTTCACGGCGGCCTCGGCGGATGAGGTGGTGGCCACCTGGACGGTGGGGCCGGAGCACCTGCAGCCTTATGGAATCGTGCATGGAGGCGTGCATTGTGGGGTGATTGAGACGGTGTGCTCCACCGGGGCGGCGGTGCACGCGATGCCAAGCGGGGCGAGCGTGGTGGGCCTCGAGAACCAGACGTCCTTCTTGCGGGCGGTGCGCGAGGGGGTGCTCACGGTGCGCGCGACGCCGCTCCACCGCGGGCGGCGCTCCCAGGTGTGGGAGGCGACGGTGACGGATGAGCAGGGGCGGCGCGTGGCGGCAGGGCGGGTGCGGCTCATGTGCCTGGAGCCAGGCACGCCACTAGCGGGCCAAGGGGTACAGGTACCAAGTCAGGGTGACTGACTCTCAAGGGGGCCGCGCTGAAATGTCGCAGCCGCGCTCCGCTGCCGTCCAGGTTCAGCGCCTGCTCACTGGGCGGCGCCGGAGTGGTGGACGAGTGACGTAACGTAAGGTAGACGCGCCAGATGACGGACGTGAGCGCGCAGATCCAGCAGCTGGTCGAAGGTTCCGAGGTGGTGGTGTTCATGAAGGGCACCCGGCGCATGCCGCAGTGCGGCTTCAGCGCGCAGGTGGTGAGCATCCTCGATTCGATGTTGGACGACTACCAGACCATCAACGTGCTGGAAGATCCGGCGCTGCGTCAGGGCATCAAGGATTACTCCAGCTGGCCCACCATCCCCCAGGTGTACCTGCGCGGGGAGTTCATTGGGGGCTGCGTTATCCTGCGCGAGCTGCACCAAACCGGTGAGCTCGAGCGGCAGCTGGGCGCGCTGGCCGCGCCGCCTCAGCCGACGGTGCACATCACCCCCGGCGCCGAGGCCGCGCTGCTCGGCGCGCTGGAGGGCGATGAGGATCGCGTGCGCCTGGAGATCGACGGGAGCTACCAGCACAGCCTCTCGATTGGTCCGCGCGAGCCCAAGGACATTGAGCTCGAGGTGGGGAAGATCAAGCTGGTGCTGGACGGCGCCAGCGCGCGCCGCGCTGATGGCGTGGAGATCCATTTCGTCAAGACACCTGACGGTGACGCGTTCCGCATCGACAACCCGCACGAGCCACCGAAGGTGCGCGGGGTGAGCGTGCAGGAGCTCAAGAGCCTGCTCGACGCGGGGGAGGCGCCCGAGCTGTTCGACGTGCGCACCCCGGAGGAGCAGGCGCAGGCGAGCATCGGCGCGCGCCTGCTGGACGAGGCGGCGCAAGATCACATCATGAGCCTGCCGAAGGGCACGTTGCTCTACTTCATGTGCCACCTGGGCGGACGCAGCCACGCCGCCTGCGAGCACTTCCTAGCGCAGGGCTTCGGCCGCGTGTTCAACGTGGTGGGCGGCATCGACCGCTGGTCGCAAGACGTGGATCCCAGCGTGCCGCGCTACTGAGCGTTTCCGTTTGGAAAATGTAGCTCGGGCAGCTCTCTGAATGGGCCCGAGCACCACAGGCCTCCCTGAAGCGCTCGTCAGGTCCGCGTGCTTTTTTTTGGGGGGGTTGGGCACCGCGCTGGGCGCCCACGAGCCAGGCCCGCTACGGGCGGCGACGGCGGACCACGCCCTCATGACCGATCGGTGGCCTGTCCTTCGGCGGAGCTGGCGCCGCGGGCGCTGCAGCGGGCGCAGGTGCCTTGACGGGCGCGGGTGACGCCGCTTGAGCGCGCGGTGGCGCCGAGGCAGCGGGCGCCGCTTCAGCGCGCGGCGAAACAGCTGGCGGCGCGCTGGGTGCCGGTGCGCTAGGTGCCTCCGCGGAGAGACCTAGCTTAGCCCGCAGCACATCCCCCAGGCTCCCGAGGCCCCCGCCGCCGCTCGTGGCGCCCTCGCGGTAGCTCTTGAAGTTGCTGCGCTCAATCACGCGATCTACCCCAGAGACGCTCAAGCGCAGCCGCCCTGACTTGGGGTCCACGCCGGCCACCACCACCTGCAGCGCCTTATCCACTGGGAAGGCCTTGCGATGATCCGCGCCCGGCGCGAGCGCCAAGTCGCGCAGCGGCACCAGCCCCTCCCCCTTGGAGGTCGCCACGAACACACCGAAGTTTGAGGTGCGCGTCACCGTGCCGTCTAGCACCTCATCCCGCTCGGGGGTGGACGACGCCGGGCGCTCCACCAGCGCGCGCAGCGAGAGCCGCACCCGCAGCTCCCCGCGGCGGTCCCGCTCCACCCCAAGCACCCGCACCGTCACGCGCTCCCCCACCTGCACCACGTCCTCCACCCGCTCCACGCGACCGTGCGCCAGCTCCGAGACGTGGATCATCCCCTCCACCCCGCCGAGATCCACCAGGGCGCCGTACTTTTGCAGTGAGGTGACCTGACCTTCGAGGTCCTTGCCCGGTGTGAGCTCCGCCTCGAGCTCCAGCGCGCGCTGCTCGCGTTGCTCCATGAGCAGCGCGCGCCGCGACACCACCACCCGGCGCCCGCCCTCCTTCACCTCGATCACCTTGAACTCGAGCGTCTGCCCCACATAAGGGTTGAGATCCGCCGTGAAGGCGGCCTCCACCTGGGAGGCCGGGCAGAAGGCGCGCACGCCGCCGAGGTCCACCTCGAGCCCCGCCTTCACCGCGGCGGCCACCTCACCCGACACCGGCGCGCCGCTCTCGAGCGCCAGCGTCAGCGTCTGCACGTCGAGCGAGCCCTGGCGCCCCATCGCCACGCTGAGCTTGAGCCCCTCCTCGCCGCCCGTGCTCACCACCGTGGCGCGCAGCGAGCCGCCCACGGAGACAGTCAACATCCCTGACTTATCCACCAGCTCCCCGCGATCGATGCTGGCGTCGCGAGCCGCGCCGACATCGAGGAACACGCGGTCCGCGCCGATCTGCAGCACGACGCCCTCCACCTGCTCTCCCACGCGCAGCTGGCGTGCAGAGCGCGCCGTCGCCGCGTCACCCGCGGCTTCCATCAGTGATGCAAAATCGTCCATGGTGCTCATGCGGTGCGAACTCTGGACGATGGCCGCGCGCTGCACAACGCCAGGACGACAAACGCTTGACCGTTTGTCGTCCTCGAAGCGGGCGGCTGGGGCGGCGAGGCTGCGCGATTTCAGGGGCAGCGGGGCCGCTCACGGCCCCGGAAACTGCGCTCTATTTGCCTTCCCTGGGGCGGTGCCCCATGGTGAACCGATGGCGACCCAGCCCAAGCCACGCCTGACCGCGCTCCGGCGGCCCGCGTTCGGGCTCGCCCTGGTGGCAGGGTCCATGGTGGCCACCGCGCCGGCCGCTGCGGTGGCACCGAGCTTCGCGCCACACGCCGTCCAGGCAGCCGAGTCAGTCGCCGCGCGTCCACCCGCGCCTCCCGCGGCGCCGGCCGCCGAGGCGAGCGGCGCCGCCTGCATCAGCTACCGCGCCGAGTCGCGCTACCAGAACTACGGCTACGACCACTGGGTCCACCTGACCAGCCGCTGCGCCGAGGCGCGGCGCTGCCACGTCACGACGCAGTCGAACCCGAGCGGCGTGCACCTCAGCTTAGCGGCGGGAGCCAGCGCCTCCGAGCTCTTGTTCCGCGGCTCACCGGCTTCAGAGCCTGGCGCGAGCGTTCGCTGCGACGCCAACCGCTAGCCAACCCCCAAAACCCGGGCAACGTGACGCAGGCTGAAGGCGAGGTGCAAGCGGCCCTGGAGCGCGCGACGCTCAAGGCGCTGCAGCGCGCTTACTATTCAGTCAATCATACTTACTTTCGTGGAGCGCTGCGTCAGCCGCCGCTCTCGCTGGTGGACTTGGGCGCGGAGCTTGCGCGCTACGTGGTGGAGCCGCACGGCATCGAGCTGTCGCGGCGCCTCGTGTTCGAGCACCCCTGGGGCGTCACCCTGGAGGTGCTGAAGCACGAGATGGCGCATCAGTACGTGCACGAGCACCTGGGCGACCCAGACGGCACGCCCCATGGCCCCGCTTTCCGCGAGGTGTGCCGCCTGCATGGCTTCGACGCGCGCGCCGCGGGCTTCCCGACCGCCACCGAGCAAACACCGGAGGCCGAGCGCACGCTCTCGCGCATCGCGAAGCTGCTGGCGCTGGCGGAGAGCCCGAACCAGCACGAGGCGCAGGCCGCCATGAACCAGGCGCGGCGCCTGATGCTCAAATATAACCTTACGGAAATAGCTCAGGAGGCGCGCGCGACGCACCACGCGCGGTACCTGGGCAAGGCCACCGGGCGCGTGAACGAGGCGGAGCGGGTGCTCTCGTCGTTGCTCTCCACGCACTTCTTCGTGGACGTGATCTGGGTCTCTGTGTGGCGCCCTAAGGAGGGCAAGCCGGGCACGGTGCTTGAGGTGATGGGCACCGCCGCCAACTTGGAGATAGCCGCCTACGTCTACGACTTCCTGCTCCACACCGCCGAGCAGCTGTGGAAGGCGCACCAGCGCGCGCACCAGATCCAAGGGAACCGCGATCGGCGAGCGTTCATCGCGGGGGTGATGTACGGCTTCCAAGATAAGCTAAAGTGGGAGCAGCGCCGCGCGGCAACGGAGGGGCTGGTTTGGGTGGGGGACCCAGCGCTCACTGACTTCGCCAAGCGGCGCCACCCGCGGGTGCGCACCACGCGTCACGCGACCACGCAGCACCGCGCGGCGAGTCGAGCGGGGCACCGCGCCGGGCAGCGCATCGTGCTGCACCAAGGGGTGACCCAAGGGCCGTCAGGTAAGCAGCCTAAGCTACTGAAGTCGTAGGGCCGGGCTCAGGATCGGGGGTTAGACAGGCAGTCCCTGCTCCGCGACGCGCGGCTCAAGCGCCGTATCGTCAGCTTAACTGCCAGGATGGTAGCTCGCAGCGGCTTCGGCCAGGCCCTCCGCGAGGCTCGTCGTCGCGCGCCAGCCGAGCGCCGCTTCAGCGCGGCTCGTGTCGGCCACTGAGTGACGGATGTCCCCCGCGCGCGCCGGCTGGTACTCAAGTGAGCCGGTGAAGCCGGTCACGCGGATGATGGTCTCCGCCAGCTCCACCACCGAGGTCTTGGTGCCGGTGCCCACGTTGTAGGCAGCGCCGCTGCCCTCTTGGCTGACGAGCGCCATCAAGTTCGCCCGCACCACGTCTTTTACGTAGGTGAAATCGCGCGTCTGCTGGCCGTCCCCGAAGATGACGGGCGCCGCGCCTCCGTAGCAGCTCGCGAAGAAGCGCGGCACCACCGCGGCGTAGGCCCCGTTCGGGTCTTGCCGCGGGCCGTACACATTGAAATAGCGCAGCCCCACCAGCTCAAGCGGGTAGCTCTTCGCGAACAGCGCCGCGAGCTCTTCATCCATCCACTTGGAGACGGCGTAGGGCGAGAGCAGCGCGCCCTCCTCCCCCTCTCGCTTCGGCAGCGCCTCACTCTCGCCGTACACGCTGGAGGAGGAGGCGTACACCACCCGGCGCACCCCCGCGTCGCGCGCCGCGGTGAACACGTTGGCGGTGCCCCCCACGTTGACGGCGATGGCGGTAGCAGGCTCCGCGATGGACTGCGGCACCGAGCCGAGCGCCGCTTGATGCAGCACGTAGCGCGCGCCCAAGATCACCCGCTGGCACAGCGCGAGATCGCGGATGTCCCCCTCCACCAGCTCAATGTCCTTCAGCATCGGCTCAAGGTTCGCGCGATGCCCCGTGGAGAAGTCATCCAGCACGGTCACCTGTGCGCCCGCCTGAAGCAGCCCCTCCACCAAATGCGAGCCGATGAACCCAGCCCCACCGGTCACCACCACGCGCGCGCCTGCGAGCTCCGTCATGGGTCGATCCTTACTCCTTTGCCGAGAAAGCTCGACCTTCACAGCCGCGCGCGTAGCTCAGCGAGGGCGGTTCTTGCATCAATCGTCCGACCCGCTTCCATGTCCTCGATGCCCTCGCGGATCGACTCATGTAGCGCTGCGCGTTCCTCATCGTCGAGGTCGTCCCAGCCATCAGCGATCTCGAGCGGCACCACCGTGCCGTCAGGCAAGTCCGTCGGCTCGTCAAGCTTGATGCGGCCGTCTTCGACTCGGGCCTTCAACACGGACATGGCGAGAGGATACCGCGCTTTATCCTCTCACGCCGCACCGAAAGGCGGTGGGGCAGCGACGAGCCCGCGGGGTGGGGGATCGGGCGGGGGCCGCGCTCGAGCCTCGTGGCGGCGGTGGCGAGGGCTCGGTTCCCTGGTCCTGGTGCCGCTTCGCTTCGTGCCACGTCGGATCGGAGGACGACGAACGGTAGGCCGTTTCGCCGCCCTAGCGCCCCACTCCCCTTCACGCCTTCACCACGTTAGCGAGCGGCTCGCGATACACGCCTCGACTATCAATCACCAAGCGAGCGTGTGTCACTACCTCACGGTAGTCCACCGCGGCGTGATCCGTGGCGATCAGCACGGCGTCTTGCTGGCGCAAGAGCTCTGGGCTGAGCCTAGTGGAGCGCATGGGCGGGAGGTCAGGCCAGCTGCGCATCTTGGGGGCTACCTCGATGTGAGGGTCGTGGTAGCTCACCTCGGCGCCGCGCTGAATCAATAGATCCATCAGCTCGAAGGCGGAGCTCTCGCGCGGGTCGTCGATGTCACGCTTGTAGGCGAGGCCCAGCACCAGCACGCGGCTGCCGCGCACCGCCTGGCCGCGCTGGTTCAGCGCGGCTTGCAGCTTGTCTATCACGTAGCGCGGCATGGCGACGTTCACCTCTCCGGCTAGCTCGATGAAGCGCGTGCTGAGGCCGAACTCGCGCGCCTTCCAGGTGAGGTAGAACGGATCCAGCGGGACGCAGTGGCCGCCGAGGCCGGGGCCAGGGCTGAAGCGCATGAAGCCGAACGGCTTGGTGGCGGCGGCGTCGAGCACGTCCCACACGTCGATGCCCATGCGGTCGTAAACCACCTTCAGCTCGTTCACGAGCGCGATGTTCACGCTGCGGAAGATGTTCTCGGTCAGCTTGGTGGCCTCGGCGACGCGCGCCGAGCGCACTGGGACGACGGACTCCATCGCGGTTTGATAGAGCGCGGCGGCGAGCCGCCCAGAGGCTTCATCCACGCCGCCCACCACCTTGGGGATGCTGGCGGTGGAGTAGAGCTTGTTACCAGGGTCTTCCCGCTCCGGTGAGAACGCGAGGAAGAAGTCGCGCCCCAGGGTGAGGCCAGAGCCCTCAAGCAGCGCGCGGAGCGGGCCGTCCGTCGTGCCGGGATAGGTGGTGGACTCGAGCACCACCAGCTGCCCCGGGCGCAGCGCCGCGCGCACGGCTTCGCCCGTCTTGAACACGTACTGGAGATCGGGCTCACGTTGGGGCGTGAGCGGCGTGGGCACCGCGATCAACAGGGCGTCCGGCTCGCTCAGGCGGGAAAGATCGCTCGTGGCGTCGAAGAGCCCCGACGCCTGCGCCCGCCGCACCCGCTCGGCGCCCAGGTGCTGGATGTAGGTCTCGCCGCGGCTGAGCCGCGCCACCTTGTCAGGATCGATGTCGAAACCGGTCACCTTCGCCTGGGCGCGCTCGACGAAGGTGAGCGCCAGCGGGAGCCCGGCGTAGCCCATACCGATCACGCCGACGTGCGCCGCGCCGCGCGTGATGCGCGCCATCAGCTCGGCTCCGGGAGACTGGCTTGACACGTCAGCCTCCCTTACGGCTCCGTCAGGCGCCTCGTCTCGTCGGTTCACGGTGCCGCTCGCCTCACAACCCAACCCCCCAAAACCCACGCGGATCAGTCGTCGACTTGGGCGGCGCTACCCCTGGTCAAAGCGGACGCAGCCTGGCCGCCCGCTAACGCGCCTCGAGCTCGCGCACGCCCTCAGGGAACACCACCCCGCGGTCGATCAGATCGCGCACGGTGTCGCGCAGCGTTTCCCCCGCGTCCCGTGGCTGAAACCCGAGCTCTTGCTCCGCCTTGCGGGCGTCGCAGTACCAATAGTAGTGGGCCATCTCCACGCTCACGTCGTCCACCGGCGGCTCCGCGCCCAGCGCGCGCACCGCGCGTGAGAACAGGCGACTCGCGCCGAGCGACAGCGGGCGTGTCTTCGGCAGGCGCACGAGCGGCGCCTTCACCCCAGAGACGCGCTCCAGGCGTTGGAAGAAGGCCGCGAGGGTCATGTTGCGCGCCGAGAGCAGGTAACGCTCACCGCTCCGCCCGCGCTCCATCGCAGCGATGAGCGCCGACGCCGCGTCGCGTACGTCCACAAAACTCAGCCCGCCAGGGGGCGTGGCCATCACCTTGCGCTCAAGGAAGTTTCGTACGTCCCCGGTCGACGACTCACGGACATCCCCGGGGCCGAGCAACAAGGTGGGGTTCATCACCACCACGTGTTGCCCCCGCGCGGCGGCCTCCAGCGCCTCGCGCTCGGCGTACAGCTTGGTGCGGTAGTACGGCCAGCGCGCGATCAGCTCGAGCGGCGCGTCATGGGTCTCATCGAAGATTTCGTCAGGATCACGACCTAACGCGATGGTGCCGCTGGTGCTGGCGTACACCACCCGCGGCACACCCGCCGCGGCGAGCCCGGCCAAGGCAGCGCGCGTCCCGGTGACGTGGGCGCGGTGCAGCTCCTCCGCGTCCGCTGGATCCCGGCTGACCTTGCCAGCGCACAAGAACGCGCCATCGTGCCCGCGCGCGCTGTCAGCGACGGCCGCCTCATCGAGGATGTCTAGTGGGCTGACGGGAGCGCCGCCGACGTCGCCGCCCGAGCGGCTCACCAGCGTCACCTCGTGCCCGGCTTCAATCAACTGCGACGCCAGGTGGCTCCCGAGGAAGCCTGTTGCGCCCGCTACCCAGTACCGCGCCATGGTCAGCTCGCCTCCGAGGTGAGCCCGAAGGCCTTCTGGAAGTTCAGGAGCAGGGCGATGTTGTTCGACTTCACGGTGCCAGCGATGAACTCCTGAGGGGTGGGGGTGTAGGCCTCACGCACGATGCGCGTGAACATGGCCTGCGAGGTCTTGAGCACGCAATCCGCGTCGCCCTCGGGCTTACCCTGAGTGATGCGGCAGCGCTCCGCGTCGAGCTGCATGCTCCAGCGCTCACCGCCGCCCAAGGTGAAGTAGTAGCTGGTCGGCGCGTCGAGCGCGCCCGGCACGAAGCGCGCCTCCAGGTAGCGGAACAAGTCCTCCACCGTCTCGACCTTCTTGGTCGCCAAATCTTCCGGGGTGAGGCGCCGCGTGACCAGCACCTGACCATCCCGCAGGGCCTCCACCGCGCGCTGCGTGAGGCGCGCCACGCGGCGTGAGGCCTCCGTGAGCGAGAGCCCCTCCGTCAGGCGCCGGAGCTCGGCTATCTCAAGCGGCGGGCCCACCCGCACTGAGACCTTGAAGCTGCGTAAAGCGACCGCGCCCTTCGGCAGCGCCTGGTAGGTGCCGCCCAAGTACACAGGCAAGATGTCTACCCCGCGCTGCAGCGCTAAGTGCCCGACCGCCGGCTTGAACTCGTGGATGGCGCCGTCCACGCTGCGGGTGCCCTCTGGGAACACGAGCAGCACCTTGCCCTCCTCCAGCAAATCGCCCGCCTGACGCAGGCTCTGCCGCAGCGAGCCCGCGCGACTCATGGGCACTAAATTAGTCAGGTTCTCGAAGTAAGCCTTACGCAGGCGCCCGCCCTCGAAGAAGTAGTCCTGCGCCGCCAAGGAGACGAGGCCGCTGCCGTAGCTGCCCAGGCCATACTTCACGAGGCCCATGTCCAGGTGGCTCGCGTGGTTGGCCGCCACCAGGCAGTTGCGGTTGTGCGGGATGTAGGCTTGGCCCGTGACCTCCGTCTTCAGCACCCGATCGTAGAAGCCCATCTGGCCGCGCCCGAGCAGCTCCATCGCCGCGCGTCGCACGGGCTCCGGCAGGTTCATGGGCGCCTCCGCCTCGGTCTCGATGCGCACGTCGAGCGCCGGCACGCGACCCGCGACGCGCGTCTCCCGGATCAGCTGCTCGGCGTCCCCCAGGGTGAGGCAGTCAGCCAAGCGCTCTGAGTCCACCGCGCGCCCCGACTGACCCTCCAGCGCCACCAAGAGCTCAAGCAGCATCAGCGAATCGAAGCCGAGATCGCCGCGCAGCGTGAGCTCTGGGCGGAGCTCCGTGACTGGACGGCGCGTGATGGCGCTGATCGCCGCGCGCACCATCTGGCTCGCGGCGTCTAGGCCAGTTTCTGAAGGGCCGCGCGGCGGCGGCCGCTCGCTGAGCGGCGCCACGCGGGTGAGCAGCCGCTCCAGTTCGCGGCGCTTCACCTTGCGGGTGGTGGTGCGCGGCAGCGCCACGTCGAGCAGGGTGACGACCTGCGGGCGCATGGCGAGCGGCAGCGCGTTCAGCGCCTTGTCCAGTGAGCGCCGGGCGCGCGCGTGGCGCGCCGCGCGATCGAAGGCGCTGTCCTCCTCCGGCACGGCGACACAAGCGATGCGCTCGCCACCGCGGCCATCCTCCACCCCGAACACGGCGAGCTCCTCAATGTGCTCCACCTTACCGAGGCGCGCCTCGACGTCGTCGGGGTACACGTTCTCGCCGCTGGAGGTGACGATGGTGTCCTTGGCGCGGCCGACGATGGTCAGCTGACCTTTGCGATCCACCCGGCCGAGATCCCCCGTGTGGAGCCAGCCGTCCTCCGACAGCACGCCGCGCGTCGCCTGCTCATCCCCTGCGTAGCCCTGCATCACGTTCGGGCCACGCGCGAACACCTCGCCCACGCCCTCGGCGTTGGGCTCATGGATGCGGATCTCCACACCAGGGATGGGCTTGCCCACGTGCCCTGGGCGCGACCGCGGCCCACCCTGCGCCACCGTGAGCACCGGCGAGGCCTCCGTCAGGCCATAGCCCTCCGCCAGGTGCAGCCCGAGGCCGCTGAAGCGCTGGTGCGTGCTCTCTGGCAGCGCCGCGCCGCCGCTCACCAGGTACCTGAGGTGGCCCCCGAGCGCTTCGTGCACCTGACCAAACAGCAGGCGGCCCGCGTCCACCCCGAGGTTCTTGCCTAAGCCACGGTTCAGCTCGACCGCCATGTCGAACAGCTTGGACGCCAGCTCACCGCGCTCGGCGACCTTAGTCACCATGCGCCGCTCCAGCATCTCCCACAGCGCGGGCACCCCCACCATGGCGGTGATGCGCCCCTCGTTCAGACCCACCTCCAGGCGCTCCGCGGAGAGCTCATCCAGGTACACGATGCGGCAGCCGCGCGACAGCGGCAGCAGCATGCCGCAGGTGAGCTCGAAGGTGTGGTGCAGCGGCAGCACGCTCAGCACCCGATCGCGCTTCTTCAGCGGGAAGAGCGGCGCCAGGCTCGCGACCAGGGCCGTGAGGTTCTTGTGGGTGAGCATCACCCCCTTGGGGTTGCCCGTGGTGCCGCTGGTGTAGATGAGGCACGCGAGGCCGTCCGGCGTGGCGCGGCGACGCTCAGCCTCACTGACCACCTCGGGCGCGAGCTCAGGCAGCGGATCGTCCGCCGGTGACGGCGATGGCAACGCGATGCCCCACGGAGGCAGCGCGCCTGCCTGCGTCAGCTCCTCGTACTCAAGCCAGCTGGCCTGCTCACTGACCTCACCCTGACAGCGCTCACGCACCGCAAGATCCGTCACCAGCACCTGGGCGCCCGAGGCGCGCTGGAGGTTGCCGAGCACCTGCGCCTCCACCCCGGCCTCCACCGGCACCACCGTGGCGCCAGCGAGCAAGATGCTGAAGAACGCGATCGGCCACGCCGGGTGGTTGGCACCCGCGAGCACCACGCGATCCCCCGGCAGGACGCCCGCCTCTGCCAAGCGCCGCGCGCCAGCCAGCCCGCGATCGCGCCACTCGCGGAAGCTGAGCCGCGACAAGCCGTCAGGCTCGGTGCGCTGGAGCGCGACCGCCAAGTCGTAGCGGCTCGCCATCTCGAACAGGAGCTCGGTGAGCGTCTCGTGGTGGCGCGGCGCGGGGCGCTCTTTACGGACCCGCTCGTCGATGAGCGGGAACACGTGCGCCTCGAGGCCTGGGATGTGCACCTCCATGAACCACTGACGCCAGTCAATGGTCTCCGGGCGCCACATCACCAGCGCCCGCTCCTCCTCCGAGAGCCGGAGGTTGGCAGCGCGCGTATTATCGCAGCGGAAAATATAGTGATATTGGCAGACGAAGGGGATGAACTGCCCCAGCACACCGCCCACCTTCTCTTGCTGTGAGCCGAAGGAGGCCACCGCCTTAGACAGCGGCGAGAGGATGGGCGCGGCGGGGCCAACGCCCACCCCCTTCAGCAGCTTGGACAGCCCCTTGGAGGCGCGACCGATGGCCATCGGGCCCAGCTTGCGGAAGGTGGGCTCGTCGAGCAGCGCGCCCTCGAAGTGCGCCTGCACGTAGGAGAGCAGCGGGCCGCCGCGCCCGGTGCGCTGGTAGTACTTTCGCTTGTAGAGCCCAGAGAGCTCGAAGAAGCGGCGCATGGTGCAGGGGTTCGTGTCGCTTGAGCCGTACTGGTAGACGATCTCGTGGGTGCCCTCGATCAGCTCGGCGAGCGACAGGATCATCCCGCCGGCGACCATGTCGCAGGGGATGAAGTCGAGGTAGTTGTCCGACCCGGGGATCTGCGTCTGACCTTCACGCAGCGAATAGATGAGCGGGGCTGACGTGTTGATGCCCTCCGCCCAGCCCTTCACAGGGAACTCGCAGCTCGACTCGATGATGGCGGGGCGCACGATGGTGCACGGCACGCCGGAGCTGACGATGATCTGCTCGCCGATGGATTTGGTGTAGGTGTAGGTGTTGGACCAGCCCCAGAACTTGGCGCGCTCAGTCCCAAGCCGGGCGAGCTCAGCCTCGATGAAGCGGCGGCGCACCTTCTCGATTTCATCGGTGAGCGCCGGGCCGCGCGCCGGCTCACCGCGCTGTTCCAAATTGTGCCGCGCCTGATCTAGGAAGTGGCTCTGACGAAAGTTATCGCCCGCGCGGTGGCGCGCTTGCTTGATGACGTCCAAGCACTCGGCGATCTCCCGCTCTGGGTCCCAGTGGGCCTCCTTCAGCTTGCCCTTCAGCGGGAACGGCCACAGCCTAGGATCTTGCTCCTCGATGAACCCGGTGCGGTCCCCCGCGGTGAAGCAGGTGGAGGTGTGCATCAGCTTGGTGCTCAGATCCTTCACCAAGCAGATCAGGTTTTGAACGCCGAACGCGTTGACGTCCAAGGCCTGATCGAGCGGCGGATCGAAATCCACCACGCCCGCCGCGTTCACCACCGCGTCGATGTTGCCGCGCAGCTCCGCGCGCAGCTCCTCCCCTAAACCGCAGAAGGGCAGCGACACGTCGCCGGGGATCGGCGTCAGCTTCTGGCGCATGAACGCCTCGTAGCGGTCGCCGTACCGTTCGCGGAGCGGCGTTATCACTTTAGATGTCGCGATCTCCGCCCAGAAGCACTGCTCCGCCGTCTGGCCGCGGCGCTCGCGCACCACGAGGTAAATGTGCTCAAGCTCAGGGAAGTGGTGGAGCACCATGGCCCACCACACCTTGCCGAGGAAGCCGGTGCCGCCCACCACCACCAGGCGGCGCCCCATCAGCACCTCACGCAGGTGGAGCGGGCCCTTCTGCTTCGGGGCGCTGGAGCTGGCGGGCACGAGGGCCACGCTGGACGCGGCGCCCACCGACAGCGCTCCTGACGAAGCGGCTCCCAAGGTCTCCGTGCTCATCCGCCTGCCCCCGCCGAGACCTCAGCCATCATCATCGGCGCCACGTGGAGGCAGGTGATGTCCAGGCTCCGCAGCTCGCCGCCGCGCGCGCGGTACAGCGCCTCGTCCATGTTCGGCGCCGTCTCGTAGCCGAGCAGCTTGGGGATGTACTCGTTGTCCGCCCCCACCACGATCACGCGGCCCAGGTGCTGCCGCCCCGCCTCACCCCAATACCACATGTAAAATGGGTGCGCCGGGTGATACGCGTGACCCGTGCGGTACATCTGGATGAACGCCGGGTTCCGCGCGTAGTCCGCCTCATAGCGGCGGTGCAGCTCCATGGCGTCCCGCGTCTCTGGGAGCAGCCGGTGCACAAAATCGATGTACGGCGCGTGCTGCTCGTGATCGAACTTGTCCGTGCACGGGTGGGTGATGATGAGCGTGCCGCCCTTCTTCACCAGCGGCAAGCCCTTGTAGAGGTTGAACAGGTAGCCCTGGGCCATCACCTGCACGAGGAGCGGATTCAGGAAGGCGTGGATGTTGTAGGGGCTGATGAAGGGGACCCCCGTCACTAGTACGTCTGCCTGACCTTGAATCGGCACCAGGTACTGCGCGTAGTTCTTCTCCAGCGTCTTCTTGTGGGCGGCCTCTGTCTCCCCCGCCACCACCGAGATCACCTCATAAGGCGCCGGGAACTTGTCGAAGATGGCCTGGCGCGCCGGCTGAGGCAGGCGCTTCAAGGTGGCCAGCAGGCCCTGCTGCAGCAGGCGCTCCTTACCCGTCAGCTCGTCCTCGTTCTTCGCCAGGAAGTCCAGGTTCCTGTCGAACATGCGGTTGTTCAGCACCGTCTCGATGGTGAACACGTTGAGCTGCGAGTTCGCGAGCCGCCCCATGCGCTCCACGCTGTTTGCCAGCTCGGAGCTGTCTGGGTCCATGTAGGAGTGGCATTTCCTCATGGTAACGGGGTTGTGGTGCGCGCGCAGGCTGCGGTAGCCGCACAGCCCCACCGCGACCGACTTGTGACCGCCGTCCATCGGGACGAAGTTCACGTTCACGTAGATGATGAGGTCGCTCTCCACCGCGCGGCGGTTCAGCTCCACCACCTCACCGAGCTCGGTCGTGCCGAGCTCGACCATGTTGTCGCGATCTTCCGCGTCGTGGTTATAGAGCCGGTCCGGCCAGTAGGCGTCGAAGATGCGATCCCCCACCTGGTGGCGGATCTCGTGCGGCTTCATGCGCCGGTGCACCGCCGTCGCGATGATCATCTCGATGTCGTCCACCCCGTGGTCCGCGAGCACCTCGAGCACCACCGTGAGGATGCGCTCGCGCACATCAGGGCGGCGCATCGGCGGCAGCGGCAGGGAGATGTCGTCGATCGCGATCGTCACCTTCATGCCGGGGAACAGCTTGGCGTAGAGCGGCTCGCTGTTCTCCGGGTGGCTGATCGCGTAGCGGATGGCGGCGTCTACGTCGCGCAGCCCCGCCATTGGCGGCTTGGGGTAGATGACGCGGGTGCCCGCCGGCAGATCCACCTCCACCAAGGAGTCGCCAGAGAACAGCACGCGGGGCGCGCTGTCGCGCTCCAGGGTCACCACACAGGGATGGTTCATTTCATGTCTCGCGGTTGGGGGCGCCGAGCTCGAAGCAAGGCCAGCTGTAGGCCTTGGCCAGCATGCGGAGCCGCGCGTCAGGGTTGACCGCCGCGGGGTGCCCCACGACGCTCAGCATCGGCAAATCAGAGTAGCTGTCGCTGTACGCGTAGCAGGTGTCTAAGTCGTGCTGCCCAGCGCGGGCGTGCTCACGGATCAGCCGGGCCTTCTCTGGACCCGCCACCACCGGCTTCAGGAGCTTCCCGGTGGCGACGCCGTCCTTGAACTCCAGGCGGTTGGCGATCACGGCCGTGGCGCCGAGGTGCGCCCTGAGCTTTTCCAGGAGGAAATCCAAGGCGCCGCTGATCAGCACCACGTCGCGCCCCACGTCCAGGCTGCGGCGCACCAGGTCGAGGGCGCCTGGGTACAGCGCGCGCTTCAGCACCGTCTCGAAGGCCTCGTCAGCCAAGATCATCAAGCGATCTTCGCTCATCCCCCCGAAGGAGCTGAACAAGAGCTCGTTGAAGGTGCGACGATCCACCAACTCGGCCAAGGCCATCCTGGGGGCGCCGATCAGCGCCCGCCCGAGCCGCCGCGCGGTCTGGATGGGGGTGCCCTGGTTCAGCAAGTAGAACAGCGTCGGGTGCACGAGGTTCGTGCGCACCAGGGTGCCGTCTACGTCGAAATAGCTCGCCGCCACGCGCCTTCGCTCACCCAAGCCGCCGCTTCTGTCAAGCGGCAGCCGCTACGCTGTGCGCTCGGGGCATTGAAGCGCCGCGAGCCCCAGCGCGCAGAGGCGACGCCTAGGCGACTGAATCCCGCAGATGACGGCGAAATCGTCCGCGTACTGAGCTTCACAGGGAGATTGGATCGGGGGGTTGGGGAGCGCTGGAAACCGTGGGCGGCCCTACCACGGCGCTGCCCGATACCGTGAGGCTCAGGTCATGGATCCGACGCCCCGCGCCACTTCAATATCTGATAGACGGCCTCGCATGCGCCTCGTCGACTCCTCCCCTGCGCTGGCTCAGGTCGCGCGTGAGCTCACCGGGCAGCCGGTGCTGTTCATCGACACTGAGTTCGAGTCCACCCGCGAGGGCCGGACGCTGTGCCTGCTTCAGGTCTCGAGCGGAGATCGCATCTACCTGATCGATCCGCTGCGCGTTCCGAAGCTAGACTCGCTGGTCCCGGTGTTCGCGAACCCTGAGGTGGAGTGGGTGATGCACGCGGGGCAACAAGACGTGCTCTTGCTCCGTGAGCGCTTCAACCTGCGTGAGACGCCGCCCATCTTCGACACGCAGATCGCGTGGGGGCTCTTGGGCCCTGAACCTTCCGTTAGCCTAGCTTACCTTCAGTTCCGCGTGCTCGGCCTGCGCGCTGGGAAGGCGCACCAAGCAGACGATTGGAAGCGGCGCCCGCTGCCTCCGAGCCAGCTGGCCTACGCCGCGAGCGACATCGAGCAGCTGCCGGCGCTGCGCGCCGCGCTCAGCGAGCGCCTCAGCGCCAAGGGGCGCCTGCCAGCGCTGTTCGAGGCCTGCCACGAGGCGCTGACGCCGAACCAAGAGCCGCCCCCTTTGCTCAGCCTGGAGTCGTTCCGCAACGCGTGGCAGCTCGGGGCGCCGAGCCAAGCGGCGCTTGAGGCCTTGATCGACTGGTACAACGCGCAGCCTGCCGGTGGACGCATCGCCGCGCCGGCGCCGAAGGCGATGCTCGCGATCGCGAGCCGCTTGCCGGAGACAGCGGACGAGCTGTGTCGCATCAAGGGGGTGCCCATGAGCTTCGGCAAGCGGCACGGCGCGGCGCTCGCGGCGCTGGTGAGTGAAGCCGCAGCGAGCGCCAGTTCGGAGGGCTTCCGCCCGATCGACCCTGAGCCCTACGCCACCTTCCGTGAGATCCGATTGGACGCCTACCTGACGACATTACGGGCCGAGGTGTGCGCCCAGCTGGAGCTGGCGCCTGAGCTGGCGCTCCCGATGCGCGTGCTGCGGCACCTGCGCGGGGAGCTGCTCCAGGGTGGCTCGGCGCTGAGCGCCCTCCCCGGCTGGCGCGGCGACGTGATGGGGGACGCCGTGAAGGCGCACCTCGACAGCCACCCGCCGCCGCTCTGAGCTTCAGCGCCCTTTCGGCGGCGCAAGGACTCGCCCAAACCCAACCCCCCAAAACCCGAGCTGCGTCGTGAGCCACACTGACGAGTCGCGCCGCTCTAGTCGACGCGCACCGCGCGCACACTGGTGACACCCTCGCTTGGGTCGACGTCCACCACCAAGAAGTGGCGCCCAATCTCATCGAAGCGCTCGGGGATGGCGCCGCCCCCGCCCGAGATGTACGCCGGGATCCCAGCGTTCTCAAAGTCGTAAAGTGAGTGGATGTGACCATAGAGCGTCAAGTCCACGTGGCCCTCCGCGAGCTTAACCAGCAGCTTCGCGGCCTCGTTACGGCTCGCGAAGGCGCCGTTCCTCACGCCCGTCGGGTCGAGCGGCGGGATGTGCATCGCCACCACGTGCACGCGCCCAGAGGCGGCCTTCAGCCAGCCGTCGAGCCAATCATAAACGATGGGATCTAAGGTGGCGCTCCCGCTGTCGAGCAAGCTGAAGGCCACCCCGCGGTAACCGAAGTGAAAGCTCCCGCGGCCGAAGTAGTCGTGCCAAAGGGACGGGCTCTGGCCGAGCTCGTGGTTGCCGAGCGTGGTGTAGTAAGGGACGGAGAGGCCCCGCAGCTCACGCTGGAAGCGCGTGAGCTGCTCGTGGGTGCCCTGCTGGGTGAGATCGCCCGCGCCGAGCAGGAACGCCACCGGCTCAAGATTAACCCGGCGGAAAATATCCTGCACCGAGTCGATCGCCTCTTGGACGTCGCTCAGCACCGCGAAGGCGAACGGGCCCTCCACCTTGGAGGCAGGCGACGCGAGCCTCAAGCGCAGCTCAGCGTCCTGTGTGCTGAGCTGAAAGCTCGCCTCAGCGCTCGGGCCGGTCAGCTCTAGCTGCTCCAGCTGGGCGGCGCCGCTCACCACCTCGAGCGCCGCGTCCTTGGGGATGTTCGAGAGCCTCAGCCGGAGGCGCTCAGGTGCGCTGTCTTGGCGCTTCAGCGTGAGCTCCCAGCTGGGCGCGCTCGACCACAGCCACAGCCGGGCCTCATCCCCCTCTACCTGGATGTCACGCACCGCCGCGAGCCCACCGGAGACGCTGAGCGAGACGCCATGCCCCGACGCGCGCCCCACCTCCAGATCGCGCCGCGCCCGCTCCTCCGCTGGGCGGCTCTGACAGCCGAGCGCCGTGAGCGCACCGATCGCCAACAGCGCCCACGCCCCGCGGAGACCTTGACGTGAGGCGCCCCTCACCCATTGAACAGTATACCTGCTCATATCACCTCCTGGCGCTGAGCCGCGTCCTACATCAAGCATCACATCGCCTCCCGAAACAGCAGCGAGAGCTGCAGCACGCGCGCCGAGCCCACCTCCGCGCTGAGCCCCAGCCCCAGGCTGTCCTGAAGCGCCCGGCTCTTGGGGAAATAGCGCCCCGAGAACCCGAAGTGCCCCGCCACCCCGCTGCCGAGGCCCCCCATCAAGAGGCCGGCGGCGTAGCCGTCGTGGCGGTGATCATAATAGAGGGACAGCTCCCCCTGGCTCTCCGGCAGGTAGCTGCCAAATCCCATACGGTAAAGCAACAGCTCAGAGTGGTCCGCGGGGACCTTCTCGCCGCCTAGCCCCCGCACGTCATAGGCCGTGCGTGTGAACGCCCAGCCCGCGGCCATCTCCGCGAAGCTGCCGCGCAGCGTTGGGCCGAGGTGCACGAGATCCAGCCGGCCGCCCACCGTGCCCTCGATCGTGGTGGTCGCGAAGCGCTCCGGCGAGAAGTCATGGCGGGTACCGGCGAGGCTGAGATCGAAGAAGCTGCCACCTTGGGTGGGCGCGCCGGGCGTGGCGCCGTGCAGGCGCTGGGTCACCTCGAGGCGCAGGCGCTCGTTCGGGTGCCCGAGGCTGAACCAGCCGGTGGGCTTGAGCCGCACCGGCCCCAGCCAGCGCTCAAAGCCCGCCGTCAGGAACCAGCGGTGCTCGAACTCTGCGTCGTTCACGTAGGCGATGCCAAGCTCGCTCGTGGAGTAGGCGCGGCCGCTCGCGCGGCCACGCAGCTCGCCCGGCACCGAGACGCCGTAGATGTCAGCGAAGTAGGAGATCCCGAACAGCCCAGCGCCGCCGACTACCAGGGCCGCTGACGGCCCCACGAAGTCGCGCGCCGCCCCCGTGAGGAACAAGCTCGCGCCGCCGCCGAGCACCATGGCGAGGCCGAGCCCCTGCGTCAGGAGCAGGCGGCCGCCGGTGGTGCTGTGCCCCGCGGCGTAGTGGCCCAAGCCGTGGACCAGCGCGCCCGGCACCACGGCGACCAGCGCGCCGACCGCGTCCGTCTCGATCGGCTCCTCTGCTGGATCCGCATGTCGTTCGTCAACCTGACTGTTTACAGTGGAGCCCGACGGCGGCGCTGGAGGCACGGGCGGCGCCTGAGGCACGGGTGGCGCCTGAGCCGAGGCGGGTGAGGCCACGGCCGAGCTGATGAGCAGGGCAAACAGCGCGGTGAGTGAGGAGCGAGGGCGGCGCATCGACGATCCGGGCCTGGGCGGGCGAATCACTCACCTAGGTGCCTAACCCCAGCAGAGCAAGGGGGGAACGGCCGCGAGCCGCCTTGCGCGGCTACTTCGCCTCAAGGCGCCGGGGGCGGCGGCGAAACACCTCAGCGCCCACCAGGCCCTTCCTTGGATCTAAGTGGAGGCCTCCAGGATCGCGATCCACGATCGATGCCACCGCGGCCTTCACCAAGCTGGACAGCTCAAGCTTCGCCTCACCGGAGACGTTGCGATAATGGAGGTTGAAGGAGCGGCTCCGCATCAGCGCGGGCCCCTCGTCCACGCGCGCTGTGAGCACCACGTCCACGCTGGAGCTGCCAAGCTCAAAGTGGAACACGCACGCGCGGCGCTGGAGGATGACGTCCGTCAGCTTCGCGCCGTGCTGCTCGGCGACGCCCTCCACCAGCGCCACCCACGCGGGGTGGGAGCTCCCAGGCGTGGCCTCCGCGGTGCCGGGGGTATCCGTCCCCACCCACTGACCGTACTCTGGCTCCTCCCACGGCGTGGTGCGGGGGTACGGCACGAGCCGCGCCTCCTCCCAACCGTATTTGGTGATGTACGGGAAGTGGAGCCCGAGGCAAGCCTCCGCGTGCTCGCACTTGGCCTCGTAGAGGCAGGCGAACTTCGGGTACTTGTCGTAAAACTCCTCCACGATCACGACGTCAGATTGCGTGTTGTCCTGCGTGTGCGCGTAGCCCCCGAGCAGGCAGCGCGGCACATACTTCACCACCGCCTCGATGCCGTACGCCTCACAGCGCGCGAGCGCTTGCACTAACGCGGGGCCAAGCTCACTCATGGGCGCGAGTAGATCGCGCGTGTCGTGGTAGTCTTCCATCGGCAGGTAGTTCCACCACTCCATCCGCACGGGCTCAAGGCCGAGCACCGTCTCCACGATGTCCGCTAGGTGCGCCACGTTCAGCTTCGTGAGCACCGTGTTCGTCATCAGGCACACGCCGAGGCGCTTCAGGTTCTCCATCCCGCGCATGGCCTCGTCGAAGCTGCCCTCGCGCTGAGAGATGTAGTCTTGGGTCGCGGCGTCGTGCCCGTGAAGGGACACGAAGAACTCATCGATGCCGGCGTCCACCAGGCGCTTGGCGAACTCCGGGTTGGCCATCAGGCGCCCGTTCGTCTGGAGGCGAATGTGCTCGAAGCTGCCCGACGCCT
Source organism: uncultured Polyangiaceae bacterium (assembly GCA_964415255.1). Lineage (GTDB taxonomy): Bacteria > Myxococcota_A > Polyangia > Polyangiales > Polyangiaceae > JAHBVY01. Next base: position 27,604 of record CAYQAC010000010.1, read on the forward strand.
TGGCGTAGTCGACGTAGTCGAACAGCTTCTTCTCCATCGTCACCTCGCCGCCGGTGAAGGTCACCCGGCGGTAGCGGCGCTTCTCGCGGTTGTCGTCCACCGCGCGCTGGTAGGTGTCGAAGGGGAGGCCCTTGTAGTAGTTCATCCCCTCTTGAACGATGCAAAATCGACAGGCGCTATGACAGTGAAAATCCACCGTCACCGTCAAGTCTTCGAAGCGCGTCGGCTCGAAGCGCCCCTTATAGCTCTGCATCAGAGGACCCCATAGTAGCTAGTCTTGGGGTACTCCACCGCGCCGCTCGGACCGATTCGGTAGTCCACCCCGACATCGAAATAGAGGTGCTCATAGCTTGCTTGGTGGCGCTCCAAGAACTGCACCAGCGGCGCTGGGTAGGCGAAGCGCCGCATGAACCAGAGCAGCTGGCTCACGTCGATGCCCGAGAAGTAGATGGCGTCCGTGTGGCGCTTCTTGCTGACGCACACCTTCTTGCAAGCGAAGAGCTCCGGGATCAAAACCTGCGCCAGCACCTGCGGCTCGCTAAACGAGGTGAACAGGCTGCTCTTCACCAGAGACAGCACGTCATCCACACTACGCTTCGGCTCCATGAAGCGGTAGGTGTTCTCGAGCTCCGCGCTGCCTTTTTCCACGCGGTAAGAGCGACCCGCGTGGGCTGTCTCCCCGGTGAGGTACAGGTTCACGGAGGGGACCTCGCCGCGCGCGAATGTATCCGCGCGGAGATCGAAGCTCACCATCATGTACGGCACGCGCTCGCTCACCTGAGGCAGCACCTGCGCGAAGGGGGCGAGCGCCTTCGCGATGGAGCTCAGGGTGGCGTGCTCTGACTCCTTCGCTGGGTCGTAGAAGTAGAGCTCCCACCACAGCTCCTTGCCGTCCCACTTCACGCCCCAGACGGTCAAATCGCGCCCCACGTGCCCTTGAATCGCGGCGAGCGGCGCCTGAAACGCCTTCTTCACCCCGGCGTGCAGCACCGAGTGCCAGAGCAGGTTCTCCGCGCGGTGCTTGCCCTGCCAAGGGCGCCGCGGGCGATAGGGCTCCAGGCAGTAGTCAAAGTAGCGATCGGTCGCGGAGGCCTCCAGCAGGGTCAAGGCCTCGAGGCGCGATGGATCGAGGTAGGTGGACGACATGCTGAACGGCCCGCTCAGTCTGGCAGGGGCGCCGAATCAGAGCAAGCGAGGCGGATTGCGTGCGGGGGCGCCCTCCCGCATGCTCCTTCGGCATGTCGGTGCCTAGCGAAGCCGCGCTCCACGCTGGGCTCGTGAGCTCCCTTCAGGGCGCCGTCACGAGCGACGCCGCGCGAGCGCTGGCGCAAAGCGCGCTCAGCGTGATCAGGGGCCCAGACAGCTTGGAGGCGTCGATCCGCGTCGCTGACGGCGAGGTGCGCGGGGGCCGCATGATGATCGAGCGCGCGCCGGCTGAGCTCGGGCGCGCGATCGTGCGTGCCCTCGGGGTGCCGAGCCTAGCGCCCTGCGAGCGGGTGATTGGCGCCGCGGAGGCGCTCAAGCTCCCGCTGATCGTCGGCTGGGACGTGGCGAGCCGTTCCCCGCTCGCCAAGCTGTACGCCAACGCGAGCGACGCCGGGGAGGCGCTGCGCAGCGAGCTCGCTCAGCGCCTCAGCTGCCTCGTCAGCCCGGAGCCGAGCGGCACCTCCACGCCGCGCGCCGCGGCGGCTGCCGCGGCAGCCTGGGCTCTCTCACCGCCGCACGTGGTGGGCCTCAACCTGCACCAGGATGGTGAACAAGTCATCAAGCTTTACCATCAGCAGCGAGCGCGCCCGGAGCTCACGGTCACCCTGCCGAGTGCGCTCACCGCGCTCACGGAGGCGAGCGGTTGGGTCGTCTCTCATGACCTCACGGCCGCGGGGCTGGTGCTGCGCGCGGTGTTCGCCGCCACGCGCCATCAGAGCCACGGGGCGCTCGAAGCGGCCTGCGCCGCGCTGACTGGGCAGCCCTTCAGCGCGCTAGCGGCGCACTTCCCCTTCCCGGTGGACACCCTGCGTCAGCTCGGCTGGAGCCCCCGCGGCGTCACGTTGTACGCAAAGCCGGCCGGCGCCGCGCACCCCGTCCACGCGCTGGAGCCGGCCGCGGTGTTTCGCGCGGGCGCGGTGGAGGTGGGCCTCTTCATTGAGCCAAGCGAGCACACCCCGCGCGCCTACTTGCGCACCCGAGCGCACGCCCTCAGCTTCCGAGCGCGCAGCACCGAAGAGAGCCCCGCCCTCCTCGCGGAGCTGGGCGCTTGGGCCGCGGCGCGCGTCAGCGAGTGGGAGGCGCGGCCGGGGCGAAGCGGGAGCGCCGATCTGTCGGCGCCCCCGGCGCCTTGGCGGCGGCTCCCCAGCGCTATAAAGTAAGTCACACTTACTGTCAGGACACCGCCTTAGAGGGCCTCCCGACGAGCCTTTGCTCCGCCACGCAGCGCGGTGCCCAACCGGCTCTCCAACTTCTTGCTTAGGATTGAGGTGCTCTCCAAGACCGCTTAGATCCTCCAGTAAGGCCTGGTACCGTGACCTTGGTGCGCCACGACGCATGAACAACGCGCTCAGAGACGTTCATGGCGCATCAGGAGGGAGTGAACCCCCAAAACCCCTAGAACAGAGCGGTGTGGCGGGCGAAGCAGGGTCAGGCGGCGAGCAGCACGCCGACAGCACACCCGCGGCGCGCACCAGAAGCGAACCTGAGGCGGCGCGGCGTTATAGTGAGCTCCGCTGACTAGGTGCTCGGCTGACTAGGTGCTCGGCTGACCTTTCAAGGTCGACGCGAGCAGCGAGCCCTCGGCCGCGAGCCCCTCCCACGAGCGATCGACCCAAGAGGTGGGCGTCGCGTGGGCAGCGGCGAAATAACAGGCGATGAACACGCGGAGCCCTGGGCTCGCCTTAGGGAGCGCGGCGTGCCAGGTGCTCTGGTCGAGCAGCGCCACGCTGCCGCGCCGACACGCGAGCCGCGCGGAGCCAGGCCAGCTCGCCTCGTTCGGTGGGTGGGGCGCCTCCTGAGGATCTTCAATTCTACGTGGGAATACTAACAGCTCCCCTTGCTCTGGCTCCAAATCAGTGAGGTAGGTCAACATGGTGAGCCGCTCCAGGCGCTCGAAGCGCGGGAACAGCCCCTCCTTGCGGTACTTCACGTTGTCCACCCCGCCCACGTGCATGTGCCAGGGGAAGAACGGCCGCTCACCGCGGTTGACCACGGCCGCGCTGTACTCGAGGAACATGCCCGGCCCGAGCGCCTGCTCCGCCACCGCCACCGCCTCCGGCCTGAGCAGCACGTCCGCTAGCGCCCCGCAGTGCTTGCCGAGCTGATGCATCACCAGGCCCACCACCGAAATCTCCACGTCAGGCGCTGGGTGCTGTGGCGGCACCGCGTGGGTCTCTGGCGCGCCTAAGCCCTCGTACACCTCGGCGATCGCCGCGTGGAGCCGCTCCACCTCATGCGCGGGGTGCAAGGACGGCAGCAGCGTGTAGCCCACCTCAGCGAGCGCCGCGGCGGTCATGGAGCCACCCGCTTGAAGTCAGTGAAGCTCACGGCCTCACCAGGGAAGCGAACAGCGCGTCGTCGCCTCGCCAATCTTTCAAGGTGGCGTCGGCGAAGGGCGTCTCAGGCGCGCTCCCGGAGCGGAAGTAGCTGCCGATGAACGCGCGGATCCCTGGGGACACCTTTCGCCGCGCGGCGTGCCAGGTGCACTGCTCAATCACCACGACGCTCCCCGCGGGGCACTCAATCACCACCTCGCCCTCCCAGCTCTCAAGCCGGGTGTTGAAGGGCGGCGTGGTGGGATCGGTCACGGCGCGGGGATACACGAGGAGCTGCCCGCTGCCCGCGCCGATGTCGTCCAGGTAGAGGAGGTGTGTCACGCGCTGCGACTGGTGGTACTGCTCGAAGCTTCGCTGATTGTTCAGGTAGGCGTCATCCACGCCGTCGATGTGAGTGTGCCAATCGAAGAACGGGCGGCTGTCGTCGCTCAGCACCCCAGCCGGGAGCTCAAGGCGCATCTCGTCGCCCAGCACGGCGCGCAGCACCGACATGATGCGCGGCTTGAACAGCCGCGGCGCGATGTCCGCGTCCAGCATGAAGAGCTTGTGAAACACGATCCCTGCGGGGCCAATCTCCGCCTCTGGGATCGGGCGCACCGGGGGCGAGGCGCGCAGCGCCGGCGAGCCCATCCGCTCCCAGCCGCTGATCAAGAGCCCGCGCAGGTAAGCCACCTCCTCGGGCGAATAGGCGCGCTCGAACACGGTGTAGCCGCGATCGATCAAATCCTGAACGTGTGGATCTCCTGCCACAGACGCTTGCTCTTCCATCGCGCTCGCGAATCATCAGAGAGGGTTCGGGGGTTTGGCAAGTCGCCGCGCGGCGCCGCCCAAACAGTCTAGCACGGCGGCGACAAGGCCTCCGCACTAGAGCCTACAGCTCGTGGATGCTCCGGCCCGCCACGACCGGCGCGAAGCGCTCCAGGAAGGCGCGCACGTCCCTCACCCGCTCGTCAGACAACTGGCCCTGATAGGAGAAGGTGAGCCCCCCCACTTGCATGAACGATCGGCGCTCCGCGCCTGGCTCCACCGCCGCCACCTCCAGCACCAAGCCTTGGCTGAACTCAAGGATCACCCGCCCCGGGTGGCGGCGGATCTCCCCCAGCTCCCAGCGCGGGTTAGCCGCCAGCGCCTCTGCCCGTAGCCAGGCGGAGGCGGTGCCCAGTACCTCAGGCGCTGCGGGCGGCTCAGAGCGCCGCTCGCGCCCACCCGCTGAGACGCCGGTGCGAAAATCCAGCCAGTTTGGGCCAAAGTTAGGTCGCCCCATGGTGCGCGCCAGCTCACGCACCCGCTCCCACTCGCGCGTCAACGCACCCTCACTCCACCCATCACAAGACGCCACCATGAAGGAGTCTGGATCGAACACGACGCCGAACTCTCCAGCGCGGTCGAGCAGGGCATCTGGGAGCGCCAGGCAATAGAAGACCCGCACCAGAGAGGTCAGCTCCATGGCTCTATCTAGGGTGCGACGAAACGACTCCACGTTGTCGCCGGGCAGGCCCAAGATGATCTCCAGCGTCACCTCCGAGTGACCGCGGATCTCCCCGAGCAGGCGCTCGAAGCGCGGGATGTCGAAGGGACGCCCGAGGCGCTTCAGCACGTCTGGGTCCAGGCTCTGCAAGCCCACGTTGATCTCCACCTGACCGATCTCGTTGAAGAACTCGAGGTGGTCCTGCTTCACGTACGTGGGGTAGAGGTGGCCGAGCACCTTGATGTCCTTCAGCACCTGCGCTTCGCGCTCCGCTTCGCGCAGGCTCCGGAAGGCGCGTGAGCTCAGGTTGAACCCGGCGTCCAAGAGGTAAATCGTCTTGACGCCTGCGTCCCTCATCCCGCGAAGGTGAGACGCGAGGTACTCCGCTGTGTGGACCCGCGTGCCGGCCTCATCGCCCCACTGACAGAAGGCGCAGCTGATGGGGCAACCGCGGAAGGTCTCCAAGAACCCGATGGAGTCCTGCGGCACCACCCCGAGCTGATACGGTGACGGGTAGTCGTCTAAGACAGGTTTACTGACTTCCGCCGCTGGGCGCCAACCGAGCGAACTACGCGCCAACAAACCTGGCACACCGCGCGGCCAATCGGCGGCGAGGTGACGCCGCGTCACCTCGCGGATGATCTCCTCCCCCTCCCCGACCACCAGGCCATCGATGAAGCGCGCGTAGAGCTGGTACGGGGCCAACCCGAACACCGCGGGGCGCGCCGCCGGGCCGCCCAGGATGAAGCGCACGGAGGGATCCCAGCTCCGTACGCGCTCCGCCAGGCGGCAGAACACGTGCAGCGACCAGATGTAGGTTGAGGCGGCGATCAGCGTGGGGCGAAACTCACGGAGCCGCTCGAAGAAGGCCTCAGGGTCATCGCTCTTCAAGTCGATGACGACGCTCTCCACGTCCTTCAGATCGGGCGCCGAGAGCAAGGAGGCGTGCAGCGTGCGCGCCGCGTAGGAGAACGGCAGCACCCCGCCTGACTCGTCGGCCCACGTGAGGTCGCGCGCCAGGATGGCGACGCGACTTGAGCTGGCGAGCGCCCCCATGACTCAAGCTTGCTCGATGTGCCCGCCAGCGCCAAGCGCATTCACGCCCCACCACGCCGCGCGCACCCAGCGCCTGAGGTGCCCGGCCTCAAAGAGCCGGAACACCCCAGCGCCCAGGCCCTCACGTCGCCGTGAACAGCGCGCGAGAGAGGTGCCAGAGGTCGATCAAATCGCGCGGGTCGTCGCTCAGCTCAGGGAGCCGGACCCTCAGACTGTCTTGGGGGAGCCGCTCCTGGAAGCGATCCATCGCGGCCTGCGCCACGTGATTGTAAGCGGCGGCGCCCTGACGCAGCCCGCTCAGCTCACTGAGCAGCACCCGCGCCGCCTCACTCGCGCGCCGCCCCGTGAGGCCGACCGCCGCCAACCGCTCGTCAGGCCCTAGTGGCTCTGCCCAGCCGATCGGCGTCGCGCTGTCGTCTCCGCTCGGGACGTAAGCGCGGTTGAACACCGTCGCGCGCAGCCGCACCCCGCGCGAGACGAGCCCCTCACGCAAATAAGCGGCGTCCCATAGGCTAGTGCGAGAGGGTGAGCACACCAGACAAAATGCCGTCTCCTCCGCGCGGAGCAGCTCCTGCGCCGCGGCCGCTCGCTCACGGAAGCCCTCGCGCAAGTGTAAGAGCACGCTGAAGAAGCTGATCAGCTCCTCCACCAGCTGCTGGCTCGCGAGCAGCCCGAGCAGCCGTGTGGCGGCCGCGCTGCCCGTGGGCAAGAGCCGCGAGAGCCGCCCACCGAGTCGCGGCTTCGTGAACCAGCGCACCACGTCATCGTCCAAGAACCTGACGAGCCTCCCCGGAGCGTCCAAGATGTCCAGCGCGCTGCGCGTCGGTGGGGTGTCCAGCACGACCAAGTCGTACTCACCCTGCGAGGTGACATCGTACAGCCGCTCCATCGCCACGTAGGCGTGGCTGCGCGCCAAGGTGCGCGAGAAGGCCTGGTACACGCGGTTGTCCAAGATGCGCTGCGTGGCGCGCGCGTCGCCGTTCAGGCGCCCGATGAGCGCGTCGTAGCTTGCCCGAGTGTCGAGCATCGCGGCGAACAGCTGCCCCTCCACGCGCGCGCCCCAGCGCGTGAGGCTGCTTGTGTCCACCAAGCGCACGCTGTCATCCAGACCATCGAGCCCGAGCGCCGTGGCCAGGCGGCGCGCGGGATCGATCGTCAGCACCAAGGCGCGCTTGCCGCGGCGCGCGGCCTCGAGCGCCAAGGTCGCCGCGACGCTCGTCTTCCCCACCCCACCCGGCCCCACGCACACGATCAAGCGGCTCTCCTCGATCAGCCGATCCGCCCGACCGTACTCGACGCGGCGCGCCTCCGCGCGGAGACTCGGCGGCGGCGCTGAGGGGCGCGCGCTGCTGGAGGAGCCGCTCATCGGCCCACCTCCCGCGGCGGCATGCTCCCGCGATCAGGCGTCGCGGGCTCCTTGAGGCCGCCCTCATGGAGACCCTGCGCGGCGAGCTCGCCGAGCCGCTCGAGCTCCTCCAGCGTGACCTCGCCCGTCGCGATCCGCGGCAGCCGCACCACTGGGATCCGCACCTCCGCGGCCAAGCGGCTCAGCTGATCCGTGACCTGGGCGTAGCGCCGCAGCGCGACCCGCGCGAGCGCCAGATCGCTCATCAGCTCACGATCGTCTTGGACGATGGCCGCGCGAGAGAGCTCATCCATCGCGCTCACCGCACGGTAGCTGAGCGGCTCGTCAGGGACTTGGTTCACATACAGGCGCCCGAGCTGCACTTTGTGCCCCCGATCCAGCTGCCGGTAGAGCTCTAGCGTCTCTTGGATGGGCAGCTCCGTCGGCAACGTCACCAAGTGCAGCAGGGTCTGATCAGGATCGGCGATCAGCGCGCTCACGCTCGCGAGCAGGCGCCGGAGCGGCCCCGCGCCGATCAAGCCGTCGAGTACCCGCGGCAGCTCGAGCAGCATCAGCGCGTGCCCCGTGGCGTCCAAATCGACGTAGATGGGGTGCCACCGCGCGTCCCCCTCCGCGCGCCGCTCAAAGGCTAATTGCCGCAGCTTGCTCAAGGTGACAACCTCCGTCACCCCGGGCGCCGCGTACAAGAAGCGCGACAGCGCGCCGTTCTCTAGCACGAGCTTCGCGAGCCCACCGAGGCGCAGGTTGTCCGCCACGTAGTCCACCAGGGCGCCCTCCACGCCGAGGTTCATCGCCATGACCCCGCGCCCCACGTCGTGCGGCGTGTAGCCGATGGGCCCCTGACCAAACACCGCCTCCATGCTCGCGCGGTGCCCCAGCTCCACGATCAGCGGGCGATGCCCGCGCCGCGCCGCGCTCAGCGCGAGCGCCGCCACCAGGCTCGATTTGCCCACACCACCTTTGCCCGTGAAGAGCTGGAGGCGATGTGCGAAAGGATCGCTCGTGGGCGAGAGCGGAGTCAGCACGGTGCCCCGGGGTAGTGCACTCTGCGGCGCGCGCCAAGGGGGCAGGCTGTGAGCCTCGTGAGCGCGCGGAGTTGGCTCCAAGCGGCGCGGCCACTCGCCGCAGGCAACCTGGTGCCGCCGCTGGTGTTCGGAGCGAGCCTGGCAGCCGGGGGCAGTGATGAAGGGAGCAGCTGGGGCGTGCCTTTCAGCTGGGGTGGGCTCGCGTTGGCGCTCGGGTTTGGGCTGCTCGATCAGCTGTTCATCGTGTTCACCAACGACGCCGCCGACGCCGAAGCCGACGCGCAGAACCAGCACCCCACCTGGGCCTCGGGGGGCTCACGCGTGATCCAGGAGGGGCGCCTGTCGCGGGCAGCGGTGGGCTTCGCAGCGGGCCTCTCGGCGCTCTTGCTCACGGGGTATGGGCTCGCGGCGGCGCGCGCCACAGGACAGCGCGCCTGGTTGGGGCTCACCGCGGCGGCGATCGGTCTCTTAGCCGCCTACAGCCTGCCGCCACTTCGGCTCTCCTATCGTGGCCATGGAGAGTGGCTTCAGGGTTTGGGGGTTGGGTCGGTGCTGCCGCTCGTCGGCTTCACGGCGCAAGGAGCGCCCTTAGCGGCGCTCTCACCGCTCAGCCTGCTCGGCGCCGTCTTGCTGGGTTATGCAGGTAACCTGACAACTTCCATCCCGGACCACGCGGCAGACGCGGCGACGAACAAGCGGAGCTACGCCGTGCGGCGCGGCCCGGCGCGCGCTGCGCGAGACAGCGCGCTCTGCATTGCCCTCGCGGCGCTCACCACGCCGCTGGTGGTCCCGGGTGCCCCCGTCGCTCACGCCGCGGCGCTGGCGCTCGTCGCTTGCGCGCTGGTGCTGCAAAGCGTGCTCAGCGCGCTGCGGGGGGAGCCGGTGGGGCGCCACCTGGTGCTCCGCCACGGCGCCGCCATCAGCGCGCTGTTCCTGGGCTGGGCGGCGCTTGGCTGGTTGTCCTAGTTCGTCTGTATCACTTACTTTCAGTGCCCAGCGCACTGAGCGCACTGAGCGCACTGAGCCGCGGGCAGGCTCAGGCGCGCGCCAGGCCCAGCGCCTGAGCGCGCTCAACGCGGAGCTGCTGATACGGGCGGTCCCACACGGGGCGCGCGTCGATGCGCCAGCTCTCCACGGGGATGGCGCCCTCCTCCGCCAAGCGGCGGTGCAGCTGCTCCTCCGCCCATGGCTCCCGCACGAAGCCAAAAGGATTACGCGGCGCGAGCGCGCCGTCCGCCGCGCGCTCAGTCAGCCTCGGGTACTCGACGTCGTTCACCTCAATCAGGTGCAAGAGCTCATCCCCGCGGCGGCGTAAGGCGCGCAGGAACGGCAGCTCAAACGGCCCCACGTGGGCCCGCTCGCCGGGCGCCTTCTTCACCCACTTCACCCAATCATACCCATAGATAAAATCGTGAGCGTAGCGAAAGTGGATCTCCTCGCCCCCGAACACCCGCTGCAGCGCCACCACCTCCTCCGCCACCTGCGCCAAGTGGCGCGCCGGCTCCGCCGCGCCCGAGGCCTGGCGCGCCAGGCACGCCGCGAGGTAATCCAAGTCCCAGAATAGATTGTTCGGGAAGCTGCCTAGCTCAGCCAAGGCGATCGCCGAGAGCGCCTCCGCGAAGGCGACCTCGGCGCCACTCGGCAGCTCAGCTGACAGACTCACGCCGAGCGCCGCGAGCGGCGTCGCCAGCCGCAGCTCAGGGCAGAGCGAGCGCCGCAAGACGCCGCGCCGCTCAAGCTCCCTGTCAGCCGCCAGCAGCACCTCACGCGCGCGCTCGGTCTCACCGCCACGCGCCGCCTCCGCGTGCGCCTGCTCTGGTTCGGAGTGACGTGGCACTAGGCCTCCAAGGCGGCGAGGACGGCGCGCTCCAGCGCGCCGACGTAGCTGCCCCCAAACAGGTTCACGTGCACTAAGAGCGGGTAAAGCTGGTAGAGCGCCGCGCGCGCCTCATGGCCTGGGCTGAGCGGGTACGCCGCCTGGTAGCTCGCGAACACGCGCGGCGAGAAGCCGCCGAACAGCGCCATCATCGCCAGATCGACCTCGCGGTGGCCCACGTAGGCCGCTGGATCGATCAGCGCCGGCGCGCCCTGTGGGGTGACGTGCAGGTTGCCGCCCCACAGATCGCCGTGGAGGCGCGCCATCGGCTCCGGCTCCCCCACGCGCGAGGGCAGCTCCTCGATCAGGCGCTCGAGCGCGGCGCGAGTGGACCGGCTCAGCGCCCCCGCGTGCGCCGCCCGCTCAAGCTGAGGCGAGAGGCGCCGCTCAGCGTAGAACGCCGCCCAGCCACCCGCCACGGGAGCGTTCCCTTGCGGTAATGAGCCGATGTGATTGTCGTGATCGAGCCCCGGGCGGGCGTCCGCTGGCAGGCTCTGGTGCAACGCGGCGAGCCCCTCACCGAGGCGCTCATCGAAGTCCGCCGCGGGGCGCCCAGGCGCCAGGTAACTGAGCGCGATGAACTGCGCCTCGGCCTCCGGCGCCGACACCGCCAGCACCTCGGGGAGCGGCAGCGACCCCGCCTCCGCGAGCCACCGGAGGCCGCGCGCCTCCGCCTGGTACATGCCCTGGGGCGGCTTCGGGTGCGTCTTCACGAAGGCCTCTGCGCCGCCGCGCAGCGACACATGAAACGCCCGGCTGATGTCCCCACCCGACAACGGGCGCGCCGCCATGGGCTCCGCGCCGAGCGCCGCCTCGAGCGCGCCCCTGAGTGGCTGTGGGAGTACCTGACGCGCTGAAGGCACCCGCGGCTCCCTTAAAGTCCCCTAGACTGACGAATATGCGCCAAGAGCCCCTCGCACGCGGCCTGACACTGATCCAGCACCTCTTCAAAGCCGGCGTCCCCGCCATAGTAAGGGTCCGGCACGCTCGCGCCGCGCGGCGCCCCGGGATCAAAATCGCGGCACAGGTGCAGGCGGCTGGCGGCGCCCTCCACCGCCTTCAGGCTCCGCGCCAGGCGCGCGAGCGCGGCGTGGTTCTCCGTGTCCATCGCCAGCACGTAGTCGAAGCGCGCGAAGTCCTCCGCGACGAACTGCCGCCCCGCGCCCGTGAGCGCGACGCCGCGGCGCCGCGCGTGCGCCGTGGAGCGAGCATCGGGAGGATCCCCCACGTGGTAAGCGGCGGTGCCGGCGCTCTCCACCTCAATCCGAGAGGCGAGCCCCGCCTGCGCCACCAAGCTCCGCATCACCCCCTCCCCCGTGGGCGAGCGACAGATGTTGCCGAGGCACACGAAGCACACACGTACTGGCTCCACCCAGGTCGCATAACGCACGCCTGACGATGGCGCAATCAACCGCGCAGCGTGAGGCCCCGCGCAACATCACCAGTGCCGCTCGAGCGAAGGGTTTTTTGGGGGTTGGACGGCACCGCGCTGTGCGGCGTGGGGGTGCGCGCCTGGGTCGCAGGCGTGAGGCGCCGCACCCCTACATCAGCCGCGCCGCGAGCAGCGCGACGACCGAGAGCAGCGCCGTCGGCAGCCAAATCGCGCGGTGTAGCGCGGCTTTGTAGCGCCCCTGCGCCGCGAAGGCGTTCGTCTCTGCTGCCCGGCTCAGGCGCCGCACCGGCAGGTACAGCAGGGCGCAGACCACGCCCGCGAGCATCCAAGGCACCCCGGTGAATTTATTTCCACGCAGCAATGCTGCACCCAGGAAGATCCACACGAAGGCCCCGCCGAGCAGCATCTCCTCCGTGAGCTCCCGCGCGTCCGCGTTGCCCTTCACGCTCGCGACGGTGCGCTTACCACCGAGACGATCGCTCTCCTCATCTGAGAGGCCGCTCGCCACCGCGCTCGCCCGCGAGAGCAGGAAGAAGCCCGCCAGCGAGCCCCAGATAGGCCCCGCGGAGAGCGCCGCCTCAAACGGAGGCGCGCCGAAGGAGGGCTCGCCAAAGAGCGGCTCGAGCCGCCCCGCTTGCAGGTAGAAATTGAAGCCAGGGAGCAGCAGCCCCACCCCCAGCGCCTCCAGCCACTCGCCGCCGCCACGGTAGTTCAGTCGGAGCGGCGGCAGGCTGTAGGCCATGAACAAGCCCAGGCACAAGGCGCCGAACGGCGCCACGACGGAGTCCTCGTTCATCGGCGGACCGGCGACCCGCGTGACCTGCACCACCAGCGCCAGCGCCAAGGCCAGCATCCCCGCGCCGAGGCCCAGCCGCAGCACCACGCGCGCGCTGAGCACCCCATCGGGGATCGTCTTGGGGCTGCATCCGTGGGGAAACATCTGACGCTTCAGCGCGTCCACCTCGGCGTCGGCGTAGTCGTTCAGGAGCACGATGAACATCAGCATGAACACCGTGAAGCCGAGCCCAATGCCGAGCGCCCAGACGTTCAGCCGCCCGGCGGCGGCGATGCCCAGCGCCTGCCCCAAGAGCCAGGGCACGAGCAGCTTGGGCCAGCTGGCGAGCTTCAGCGCGTACGCCAGGCGCGCGAACCGGGAGCCGGTGGGCGACGGGCTGATCGTCATGATAACTGATTATGTTCCCTGACGCTGTGCGAGGCGGCTGCAGGGCGGCTACAAGCCGCAGGTGACAGGGCTACGGGACGGGCGCTGAAGCGCCGGGCGCGGCCTGTTCAGGGGGCTCAGGCTGCTCAGCAGCGCCTGACGGCGACGGCGCCAGCGGCGAGGGTGGCATGGGCACCCGCGCGAAGAAGGCGGCGAGCTGCCGCAAGAGCTCCGGGTGCAGCTGATTCTCAGGCGCGAAGGCGTCCGTCTGGGAGTGGTCCATCCCGCGGATGAAATGCAGCTCCAGGTCGCGCCCCGCCGCGCGCTCCCTGAGCCCCATGAAGAGCTCCGGGCTCACGTTGCGATCAAGCGTGCCCTGCGAGAGGAAGGCAGGCACCGGCAGCGCTAAGAGCGAGTCCACCGTGCGCTGACTCTTGGCGTCGAACTCCTTGAGCGCGCGCTGGGTCACCCCGCCGCCCAGGCACTGGGCGTCCGGCTGATAGGCGTCCCCCTCCAGCTGGGCTAGGCATTTTCCGTACTGCTTCTGCTGCACGTACACATTCATCGAGGCAAAGTAGTCAAGCTGGCCCTTGCGCACCTCGGCGATGCGCGTCAGCTGCTCGGTGAGCGCCTGGCCGAACCCCTCAAGCAAGCCGGAGAGGCTCACCGCGGCGACGACCCCGGGCTCGTCCTTGGCGATGAACACCGCGGTTCCGCCGCCCTTGCTCACGCCGAGCGCCACCAGCGCGCGCGGGTTCACCTCAGGGCGCTTGGCCAGGTAGCGCAGGGCGTCCCGCGCGTCCGCCTCGAAGTCGTCGAAGCTGAAGCGCTGCGGGTCGAAGCTGCTCGAGCCGTAGCAGCGGATGCAGCTCCTCTTATCATAGGCCAACACCACGAAGCCTTGGTCAGCCAGCCAGCTCGTCAGCTCATCGAACAAAGCGAAGGGCCGCGGCAGCTTGCGCACCAGGTCACCGCTGATCTCCAGCTGGCGCGTGAACGGCCCGCTGCCGTGGATCAACACCACCGCCGGGCGCAGCCCCTCCACGCCCTGCGGGATAGTCAGCGTACCTGATAATTCGGCCAGGCCCTTGTCGGCGATCGACGACGGGAAGCGCACCTCCTGCGTCACGCGCGAGGTGGCGCGCGCCGCCTCGCACGCCGTCACCTTCACCTCGTTCAAGCCGCAGGCCTCACCCGGCGCCTGCGCGGCCTGAGGCAGCTGGTCGAACGGCGCGTACTCCGCGTTCAGCCGCTCGACATCCGTCGGGCGGAAGCTGGCCGCCGTGAGCACCAGCCCCGGGAGCCCTACCAAGAGCACCAGCAACACCAGCAGCACCAGCGGCCGCAGCGACGCGCGCGCCGGCGCGCCCCCCTGCCCAGCGCCCGACGACCCAGCGCCAGCTTCACCTGACGACGCGGCGCCAGCTTCACCTGACGACGCGGCGCCAGCCACGCTCGGCTCAGCGCTAGGCGCCCCTTCTTTGGTTGACCCCGCGTCGTCTACGCTCATGATCTCAGCCGAGCACGTGCTGCATCGCCTGACCCGCGGCGGTCATCGCGTTCTCAAACGGGCGCGCCTTCGCAAGATCGTTGATCTGCTCCCAGGCGCTCGCGACGTCCTCCACCGAGTGCTGCTTCAGGCCCACGCCGGCACCCTCCACGATCGCCACGCGGCTGATGTAGCCGCCGCCCACCGCGTACACCTCACCGCTCGAGGCGCAGCCCTCCGACGCCAAGTAAGCCACCAGCGGCGACACGTACTCCGGCAGCAGCTTCTCCAGCACCTCGGGCGGCATCACCGTCTCGGTCATGCGGCTCTTCGCGATGGGGGCGATGGTGTTCACCTTGATGTCGTACTTCGCGCCCTCGATCGCGAGCGTGTTGCTGAGCCCCACGATGCCGAGCTTGGCCGCGCTGTAGTTCGCCTGACCAAAGTTACCGTACAGCCCCGCGGCGCTGGTGGTGTTCACCACGCGGCCGAACTTGTTGTCGCGGAGCAGACCCCAGGCCGCCTTGGAGACGTTCATGGTGCCCGTCAGGTGCACCTGCAGCACCTTGTCCCAGTCCTCGATCGTCATCTTCACGAACGACACGTCGCGCAAGATGCCCGCGTTGTTGATCACGATGTCGAGCTTGCCGAAGGCCTCCTTCGCCTTGGCCACGATCTTCTCGGCGCCCTCCAGGGTGTCCACCCCATCGTAGCTGGCGACCGCCTCGCCGCCCGCCGCGCGGATCTCCTCGACCACCTTGTCGGCCATGCTTTGGCTCGATCCCTGACCATCGAAGCTGCCGCCCAAGTCGTTCACCACCACCTTGGCGCCGCGGCTGGCGAGCAAGAGCGCGTGGCTCCTGCCGAGGCCACCACCAGCCCCAGTGACGATCGCGACGCGGTTATCGAAACGGATGTCTGCCATGTCAGGGTTCCTCTCTTGGCGCTCGGTCGGCGCGGGGCTCGGCTCTCAGCGCACGCGGTCTCGGTCTCGGCGCTCGCGGCGCCCGGGTTCTCGTCCGCGGGTGGCCCGCGGCGCACGCTGGCCTTACCGCGAACCAGCGGCGGGGCGAAAGCGTATTTGCGGAGGCCCTCCTAACCCCCAAAACCCGGCTCCCCTCACGATCCAAAGCCCACCAGCCCTGCGCTTTGGCCGTAGCCGGCAGAGTCCCCCTCCCTGCGTCAATCCATCGCAGCGCGCCCACCCGCGCGCCATCACCTTCAAGGCCCCGCTCGCTGCCGTCTCTCCTCGAGGGCTCGTGGGGGTTGGCTAGCGACGCGCGGCGTTGCCCGGCGATCGCAGGGTGCAGCGCCAGCCGCTGGTCGCAGGGTGCGGCGCCAGCCGCTGGTCGCAGGGTGCGGCGCCAGCCGCTGGTCGCAGCGCCCCGCATCAGCCGTAACGGATCCCGATCACCTCGAGCTCCAGATCACCCGCGGGTCGCGACACCTGCACCACGTCACCCACCCGGCGCTTCATCAGCGCGCGACCGATCGGCGACTGAAAGCTGATGCGTCCCGCGCTGGGGCTCGACTCGTCCGGCCCCACGAGCTGATACTCGCGCTCCACGCCGTCTTCGTCAGTTACTGTGACGATGGCGCCGAAGCGCACGGTGTCTTGGTCACTGACCTCCACCACCTCACAGGCGTCGAGCCGCTTCTGGAGGAAGCGCACCCGGCGGTCGATCTCCCGCAGCCGCTTCTTTCCATAAATGTACTCGGCGTTCTCGGAGCGGTCCCCCTGCGCGGCGGCGTCGGACACCTCTTGCACCACCCGCGGCCGCTCCACCGTGAGCAGCTCGGACAGCTCCTTCGCCAGCTTCTGCGCGCCCTCGCGCGTGAGGTAGACCGTCATCGCGCGCACTCTAGAGCGGCGCTCAGCTCGCCGCCAGACGGAGCAGGACGCTGCTCGCCTCGCACCGCGAACGCTGCCTGCCTTGAGACAAAAAAGGCGCCACGCGCCTGACCACCTGGGTGAGTGGCTCGGCGCGCGGCGCTCAATGTCAGCTAAACTGACTGTTCGAAGCTCAGGCGGTGGCTTGGTGCGCCGCCGGGCGCTGGCTACTCGCCGTCGTCCTGCCCGCCGCCGGGCGGCGCCTTGATCGCGCCCTTCATCAGGCCCTTCTTGCCCATGAACTTGCCGCCGCGACTGAAGCCCTGAGCGCGATCATTGCCGCGCGTGAGGCGCTCCGCCAGGCGCTCACGCTGCCCTGCGTCGAGCACCGCCAGCACCTCGTTGATGTGGCTGAGGTAGGACTCCGGGCGCTGCATGCTGTGGCTAAGGTCGAGCTTGGTGGCGTCGAAATCGTCCTTCACGAAGGCGTCGAGCAGCACCTGCTGACGATCGATGGGACCCTCAGCGCCCTCCTCGGCCTCCGCGGGCTTCGGCAGCTTGGCGACGATAGCGTTGATTTTCTCCTGCTGCTCCTCGGTGAGGTCGAGGCCCCGCGTCAGCGCGCCGAGCGGATCCCCGCCGCCGCGCCCCCCGCGCAGCCCACGCATGCCCCGCGGCCCAGGCCGACCCTTGCCTTCCTCTGCGCCGTCCTTCGCCGCGCCCTCCGGGCCGTCAGCCTCCTTGCCGCTCTTCAGCAGGCCCGGCCGCAAGCGCTTGAGCATCGCCTCGCGCTGCGCCTTCTGCTCCTCGAGCCCGGCCTTCGCCTCCTTCACCAGCAGCGCGCGCTGCGTGGGGTCGAGCACGGCGTGCAGCTCGTTCAGCTGCTTCAGCTGCGTGGTGCGGAAGGCCTCCGCGGCCTGCTTGCCCTTGTCGAGCTGCTCTTGGATCAGCTTCTCGTCGACGCGCCCCGCCTTCACCCCCTCCGCCAGCGCAACCTGAAACGCCTTATGATCCAGCTCCGGCTTGCTCTCGGGGCGCAGCTGCTGGAGCGCCGCGATCTTGGTGCGCTGCGCCTCCGTCAGCTCAAGCTCAGACGCAGCGTGGAGCAGCGCCGCGCTGGGGCCGCCACCTGGACCAGCGCCAGGGCCAGCGCGCCGCGGGCGCTTCCCCTTGCCACCCTGTTCCGCCGCGGGGGCCTCGGCCGACGCCTCCACCGCGGGAGCCACCTCCGCCGCCTCTTGGCTCTGCTCCGCGGGCTGCTGCGGCTCCTGAGAGCACGCGATGGGCAAGGCCAGGACGAGCAAAGCGCCCAACAGACTGGTTGACTGGATCCGTCGCATGTTGATCTCCTTCACACTTGCTCGCGGCGCGAGCTTCAGGGGGTTTGGCTAGTCAACGCCAGCGCCGCGCGCCAGCTGTAACAAGAGCGCTCATCGCCACCTAGCGACGCGCTGTTAATCTCGGCTGGCGTGCGCTCCGTCTGCCGCCGCACGCGCGAAGTGGGGTTTGAGGCCGCGCGCGGCGCCCTGGCGGCGCCCCAAGGCCTTAAAATGCAGTAAGAATGCGTGTCCGGCCCTGCGGCCGGCATGCGACCTGCGGCATGGGTGCCCCTTGTCATCCAGGTGCGAATGCGTAGTGTGGCGCCCCCATGAAAGCGCCCAACCGAGCCCTGAACCTCCCCCGCTGCACCCTCTGCTGCCTGCTCGCCAGCGCCCTCCTGAGCGGTTGCGGCGGTGCGCCGCCGCCCCAATCGAGCGCGGACGTCGCGGCCCCTGGCGACGACTCGAGCCAAGCCCCCTCGCCTGCGACCGACGGCGAGGCGCTCAGCCCCCGCGCGGCGGCCGCCGCGAAGTGGGCCGAGCAGGCCAAGGGGCAGAGCCCGCATCAGCAGGCGCGCGTCGCCTTGGTCAGCCTCGCCACCTCCCCCGAGTTCAAGCTCCCAGCGGACGTGACGGAGGTGCTCAGCTCACTCCAAGAGTGGACGCTGGATTTGATGAGCGCAAAAACCACGATGGCAAATGGTCTGTTGATTGACGCGCTGCTCACGCCGCTCGCGACGGTGTGCCAGGTGCCGAACCTCTCCATGCTGGAGCTCCTGACGAGCAGCGGCAGCCCCGACTTCGATGAACTCAAGGAGCAGTGCCAGGTGAATGTGGCGGCGCGCTGGGGCAACCTGGATGAGCTCGTGCCACAGTTCGTGTACCTGTCCATCGCGCTGGAGCAGCTGCTGGAGCTCGAGGCGCCGCTCACCGACGCCGAGCGCAGCCTGGTGCGCTCCGTAGCCGAGCTGCACCGCGCCGGGGAAGATCACGACCAGGAGTGAGTGCGTTCAGCGGGAGCAGTCGCTCTCGTGCTCCTTGGCAAGGTCACCCCTGAGAGCTCATCGCTTGTCATGAAGCGCCTCCTCGCCATAGCCGCTCGAGCCCGGCATAGAACGCTCGGAAACTCGGTGACTGGCTGCGTTCTGGATCGAGCAGCGGGCCCACACGACGCGCCCCATCGATCTTTTGGTAGAATGGCACGAGCCTTCGGAGTTCTTCGACGGGCCGCACGAGCACATCGGGTTGACGGTACTTGGCATTGCTCCAATCCTTGGCGACCGGGGGCACGCCAAACGTCTCAGCCACGGCGCGAAGATCGCCGATCACCCAGGCCTCAAGCTCTCGGCAGGCGACGCGCACGAGGGCCTCGCGACCTGACTGTCGGACAAGCTCCACGAGCCTGGCCTTCACGGCCTTGCAGTCGCCAGCGTCTTGGTCGCGCAAGACGACGAAGGTGCTCTCGGGCGCGAGCCAGCCGCGCAGGCGCCGAGTGAGGTTCTTCTCGAGATCTTGTTTGCCCTCGAACACGATGTACCGTGCAGCCCAGCCCTCCGGGAGGCGTCGCGCAACGAGCCCCTCCAGGAGAGCCTTGGCCGAGGGCTCCTCGAGTAGGGCTTCATTGCGGATCGGCGCCCTCGAAGAAGCCCTGCTTCCACAGGTAACCGAGCCGGTCGCCCTCCTCCATGTAGCGAACGAGCTGTGGATTGTCCTTCGCGCGCAGGGCCATCGTGTAGCCGCCTCGCTTCACGAGCCAGAAGACCTCATCTAGTTCGATGGCGTTGAGGAAGTCAGGTGAGTGTGTTGTCACCATCACCTGACCACCGCGGACCGCGTAGGCGCGAAACTCCTCGGCGAGCTCGGCGAGCAGCGTGGGGTAGAGCTGGTTCTCAGGCTCCTCGATGCACAAGAGCGGGTGAGGTGCTGGGTCGTGCAGGAGCACGAGGTAAGCGAGCATCTTGATCGTGCCGTCCGAGACGTAGCGCGCGAGGAAGGGATCCTCAAAGGCGCCATCTTGGAACTTGAGGAGCACGCGCCCCTCCTCGGTCACCTTCGACTCCACCTTAGAGACGCCAGGGACCCGGGCAGCGAGCTTTTGCAGGATCTGGTCGAAGGTCGAGCGGTGATGCCGCTGCAAATACTCCACTACGAGCGAGAGGTTCTCTCCTTCGCGAGACAGGTGCTCCGCGTAGCCCGCCTCTCGCTCTGGACGAGCTCGGCTGATGTGGAAATCCGACAGGTGCCAGCGCTCGATCAAATTGCCGAGCGCCACGGCAGCGGGGAAGCGCTCGAACTGGGCGAGCGCCTTGATGGCCAGGATGTCAGGGCTCTTCAGCGAATGGGACTCACGGATCAGCTGACTCTCGTCGCTCACCGAATCAAGCTCGTTGGTCACGGCCGTGCCCACACCGCGCGTGAAGTCGATGAAGTGCCAGGGCTTGCCGCTGCTGCCGCGCCGGTACTTGAGGACCTCGCGCTCAACCACGGGCCTACCCTGATGCTCGTCGATGGCTAGCTCATAGGTGATGAGCTTGGGCTGCCCGGCGCCTACCTCGGCGCGGAATTTAAGCTCGATCTCGATCGGGCCTTCACCATCACGTGAGCGCACTTCATAGAAACCTCGACTGCCGCCCAGCTTGCCGAGCGCCGCGGTGACGTTGCTCTCCATGGCGTCATGCAGGAAGGCGAACACCGAAAAGAGCGTGCTCTTCCCCGTCCCGTTGGCGCCGACCAGCACACAGAAGGCCGGGATGCCACGCAGATGAACCTCGCGAAAGGCACGAAAGTTCTTCAGCCGGATGGACTCGATCTTCATCAGGGCTCCCTGGTCTTCGCCCGATCCATCTCGCCGAACCGCGCCACGACGAGGCGCAGCTTCAGCAAGCGGTCGAGGTCTGTCGTCGCAGCTTCGTCCGTCATGATCCAGGCTCTACCCCGACGGCGATGGGGAACCCCGCGACCCTGCGTCACCGCACTCCAGGGCGCAAGAGGGCTTCAAAGACCGCACAGAGCAAGCGCTCTCCGCGTGGCCAGGCACGGCCACGATGAAGGCGCCTCCCTCCAAGCCCAGGGGGATCGGGGGGTTTGCCTGTTTTGCGCCGGAGCGCGTTGGTCAGCTCACCTCGAACGAGAGCCAGGAGACGCCGCTCCCGCCGCGAGTTCGAGAGCGGCGTCTCCT
>CAYQAC010000010.1:48318-49354 GCA_964415255.1 uncultured Polyangiaceae bacterium
CGCGTCGATGCTGGCGGTCGCGTCATCGCCGGCCTGTATCAGCGGCGATGACGCGAGAGCAGCGGTCTCCGCGAGTTCGAGAGCGGCGGGAGCGCAGCGTGAGCGCGCGCGGGGTGGCGCTGTCGTGGAACAGCCTGAGGCCGCCGGGGGCGAGCACTGGGTTCACCTTCAGGATGATCTCGTCGATCTCACCCGCCAGCGCCGACGCCAGCTTGCCGCCGCCGCACAGCCAGATGTCGCGGCCCTCGCGCGCCTTGAGCCCTCGCACCACTTGAGCCGGGTCCTCGCTCGTGACGCGCAGCGCGCCTTCAGCTCGAGCCGGTAAGGTACGGGAGAACACGATGGTTTCGAGCGGCGCGTAGGGATCGGTCAACCCGGCGGACAATGCGGGCTCGTAAGTCGCACGCCCCATGACCACGGTGTCGAAGCGCGCTTGGCGCGTGGGCACACCCAGCAGCTCACGCACGTGGCGCGGGAGCGTCTCCGGGAGCTCCGCCACCTGCGCCGCGATGTGGTCGCCTTCCATGGGGAAGAAGTCGAACTCCCCGTTCGGCCCCGCGATGCTGCCGTCCGCCGTTGTTGCGATGAAGTAAACGAGCCTCCGCATGAGGCGACTCTAGCCAGCGCGCGCCATCGTCGCAAGCCATCACGACGGCACCTGCTGCGACCAGCGCGCGCCTCCACCGAGCTAGGCCACCATCTCGAGCACCGACTCAGCTCGCGGTAGGCTGTGGCATGGTGCCGTCCAACCCCCAAACCGCGACGAGCTCACTCGAGGGCTATTTAACTAGGTGGATGGAGCCTCAGTTGCTGATGAGCGCGCCCATGCCGCAGTAGGAGACGTTGGGGTCGCAATAGTCCGCTGGGATGACCTCACCCGGCGCGCGGTACAGGTCCCTCAGCGCGATGTTCAGGTACATGGTTTGCCCGGGGGGGATGGGGCACCAGTCAGGCAGGCTGATGGATCCTCGCACGTTCGGGGTGGAGGTGTACTGGCTGCGGCAGCTGCCGTGCAGGTAAGGGTCCTCTGCGTCTG
>CAYQAC010000010.1:49364-63665 GCA_964415255.1 uncultured Polyangiaceae bacterium
GGGGCTGATCGCCAAGAGCAGCTCGTGCTCCCTCGCCGGCACGTGCGCAGTGACCCGCTGGGTGTTGATGGAGAACTTGCCGGTGTTGTTTGGATCGCCCTCCGGGAGCATGAAGGTCATCGCGGCGTACTCCTGATCGTCCAGCTTGCCTGGGATCACCGGCAGCCCGTGGGTGCCCATCACCCCCATGTGAACGCCGAGCACGTCGCCGGTGTGCGCGGTGAAGCTCGTCGTTACCGCGGTGAAGCCGCGCGCCTCCGCGCGGTAGGCGTCGAAATGCGCGCGCTCGCTCGGGCTCAGCTGCGCGATGTAACCCTCGCAGCTGCTCCAGCCGCTCGGCTCCTCACCTGGCAGCAGCGTGACGCGATGCGTTTTGTCTTGGTAGGCCACCACCGGCTCGCCATCGATCGCGTCCAGCTCGCCATAGCAACGGAGCGTGAAGTCATAGTGGCTCGCCTCCGTCGCGTGCCGCGGCAGCGCCCCCACCAAGAAGCCGTCGCTGACGGTGGTGACGCTGGGCCAAGCCTGGGCCCAGCCCATAACGCCGGTTGGCGCCGCGATGCCGAAGCAGCTCTGAGCGCGGCTCGCGGTCCAGTGCAGTCGCGCCGTCACGTCGTCTGGAGTGACTGGAGACAGCGGGCCATCGAAGCGGATCTCGGGGGTGCCGACCAGCGCTCCGCCGCCGCCATCCGCGCGCGCGTCGACGCTGGTCGCGTCCTCCTGTGTGGCGTCGCCTGGTGCTGCGTTCTCCGTGTGAAGGTCAGGGTCATGCTCTTCTATGGTCCCCTCACCACAGGCGAGCGACAGCGAGGCGGCGAGCGCCGAGCGTACGAAGGGAGAGCGCCAGCACGTGGCGGCGCGCCTGATGATTCGCTGCATCCGCCTAGACTACTCAAGGCGCCAAGCTTTAGCAGCGCCGAGATCCGCATGCGACAAGTGGAGGCGGCCAGTGCTAACCTCAGCGTCATGGATCGCCTGCGAGATGATGATCTTCGCCGGGCGCGGGCCACGCCGCCCGCCGTGAAGCTGCAGCACGCGCTAGAGACCATGGCGATGGGGATTCGGCTCGAGCGCGCCTCCCTGCGGCACGAGCATCCACACGCCTCGGACGACGAGGTCGAGGCCATGCTCCGCTCTTGGCTGCGGCAGGATGAGTGACGCATCAGCTCCAGAGCGAGCACTAGCGAGCATCGCTAGCGAGCTGACCTCACGCGGTGGCGCGCTACGGAGGGTGGGTGACCGCGCACGCGGCGATAGGCGTTGCTGAAGGAGAAAGGGCCGCTGTAGCCAACCAGCGTCGCTACCTCTGCCAAGCTGCGACGTGGGTCCGTGCGCATCAGATCGGTGGCGAGCGCCATGCGCCATCGCGTGAGGTGCGTCAGCCGGGCACCACTCGCACCCGCGACGGCGACGCGTGGTAGCATGCGCTGGTGGTGACCTTGCTCACGTGCCCCTGGTGCGGCGCGCCCCTGCCGCACCTCACGGCGGGGCAGGCGCTCGTGCGCTGCCTCTATTGCGGCTCCACCGCGAGCCTCACTGGCGTTGCCGCGACGAAGGTCGAGCAGCACCAGGGTGCGCCGGCGATGGCCCTCACCGATCCTGAGCTCAACGAGCACACGACGGAGGCCTTCCTCGCGGCGCACCGAGACGGCGCCTCCATGGTCGACGCGCTCGCCCTCGCCGCGGGTCAGCACCTCGGGTCGCTCGGCCAAACGGAAACCTTCGCGCGGGTGTGCCTCGCGCTCATGCGTGACTTCGACGCCGAGCACGGCACCCGGGCCTCTGAGGACACGCAGTGCGTGTCGCGCATGATCGGAAACTACCTGCGCGCCATCGAGGAGATCCGTACGACCGGCTCGTTCGATCTCAATTTGCCGTTCTTCGCGGTGACCGCCCAAGGCCCTTGCCACCTCAGGCGGACGCTGACCGCGAAGACCATCGCCGAGCTCGCCGCGCAGCAGCCCGAAGCCGCAGAGCAGCCCAAGGCCGCGGCGCCACCCAAGCCGAAGAAGCGAGGCTTCTGGCCCTTCGGTTGATCCGCGCGCTACGGTGGGAAGCACCCCGATGGCACTTTACACCGACCCCCAGTGGAACCAGCGCACCGGGCGCCCCGAAATGCACTTCGTCAACCAACAGTACGATCTCATCTTGCGCATCTGCTGGGACGAAGCGGAGCGCGCGTTCTGTTACGACCAAGGCATCGAGCGAGCGCAAGCAGAAGGTCAATTCTGGCGGCCCGGCTTCGACGCCGAGCAAGAGCTCAAGCAAGCGCGCAAGCGCTTGGGCAGCATGAAGCCTCCGAAGTGAGGACACCTGACGCCAGACGCGTTCGCTCGACGCCGCCACATGGCACCCAGCGCCCGACGGCGTCGACCGTATCAGGTGTAGCGGCGCCCTGACCGCACCCATCGACTCGATCGCGGGCGCCGACCACGCCTCACCCCAAGCGCTGCCATCGCGAGCGCCACGCCAACCCAACGATCCTCGAATACGCTGATTGATGCCGCAGGGAGAGTCGCTCGAGACGAGATTCCAAGTCGTCAGGCGCCTGGGCGAAGGCGCCTTTGGCGTCGTCGAAGAGGCCATCGATGGGGAGCGGGGGCTCCGGGTGGCGTTGAAGAGCTTGAAGCGGCTCAGCCCGGAGGCGCGCGAGCGGTTCAAGTTCGAGTTTCGCGCCCTGGCTGATCTGCAGCACGAGAACCTGCCGCTCTTCTATGAGCTATTCACCACCGGCGAGGACTGGTTCTTCACCATGGAGGTGTTCGACGGCGCGCCGCTCGACGCCTGGGTGCGCGGCATAGACAGTCATGATGACTTATGTGCAAGCGACGCTTCGAGCCGCACCCGCTCACTCTTGACCGAGGCGCACGGCGCACAGACGCTCAGCGCCACGAGCCTGCCGCACAGCGCACTCAGCGCACCCAGCGCACCCAGCGCACTCAGCCAGGCACCCAGCGCGCACCCGAGACCACAACGCCCACCGCTGACCCCAGGCGCGGTGCAGCGCCTGCGCAGCGCGCTCGCGCAGCTGCGGAGCGTGCTCTCGTTCCTTCACGCGCGCGGCTACGTGCACCGCGATCTCAAGCCCTCGAACATCCGCGTGCGAGACGATGGGCGGGTGGCGCTGCTCGACTTTGGCTTGGCGACGCGGGCGGGTGAGGTCGAAGGGCGATTCATGGGCACCGCGGCTTACGCAGCGCCCGAGCAGGCACAGCGCGCGCCCGTGACCGCCGCGGCCGACGCCTACGCGCTGGGCGCCATTTTTTACGAGCTCATCGCTGGCGTGCCTCCGCTAGCCGGAGGCGGCGCGCAGCTGATGCTCGACAAGCAGCTGCGCGAGCCGCCGAGCCTCCGTGAGGCGTGCCCCTCAGCGCCGGAAGATCTAGCGCGCCTCGTCGACGCGTGGCTCCGGCGCGAGCCTGAGCTGCGAGCGCCCATCCTTCACACGCAGGAGCAGGGTGAGGCGTTCATGGGGCGTCATCAGGAGCTGGCGCTGCTCCGTGAGGCCTTCAACGCCACCCTGGCAGGCGACACGCGCGTCATCGTCATCGAGGGTGACTCGGGGATGGGTAAGTCCACGCTCGTGGAGCGCGCCCTCACGGAGCTGCGCGAGCGCTGCCCCGCGGCGACCGTCTTCATGGAGCGACCAAGCCCTAAGGAGTGGACTCCGTTCAACGCCTTTGACAGCGTGCTCGCCGACGCCAGCCAGCGGGTCGTCAGCCACACTGCCCTGCAGCGCTCGAAGCTGCACGCCGCCGCGCGCGCGGTGCTCGAGCGCCACGCGGCGCAGGCGCCTCTCGTCATTTGGATTGACGATCTCCAGTGGGCTGATGAAGACAGCACGGCGCTCCTCTCGGCGCTGCTCCGCCCTCCCCAGCTCCGCCCCGCGCTGTTCGTGCTCTCGCGGCGCCCCGCCGACGCGAGCCCCGCCCTGCCGCCGTTCGTGTTCCCCTGCGCCCGGCAGGAGCTGACGCTCGGGCCGCTCACCGCCGACGAGTCGCGCGCGCTGGCCGCGCAGCTCGGCGCGTCACCTGAGCGCGCAGCCTCGATCGCGGCGCGCAGCGCCGGGCTACCGCTGTTCGTCCACGAGTTGAGCAGGTTCGCTGACGAGTCCATCGCCGACCTCCATGACGTGCTCCGCGCGCGCATCAGCGCCCTGCCCGCGCTCGAGCAGCGGCTCCTGCGCCTGCTCGCGGTGAGCCAGGCGCCGCTCGACGAGGCCAAGCTCGCCGCGAGCGTCGGGGCGCCACGCGGCGACGTCGCGCGCGCGCTGGAGCACCTGCGCCACGATCAGCTGGTGCGCCTCGATCCCCACCGCGGCGTCGGCTACCGCGCCTACCACGAGCGCGTCCGCGAGGTGATCGCGAGCGCGCTCTCAAGCGACGCGCGGCAGAGCGCCCATGAGGCCATCCTCGCCACCCTGGACCCCAACCCACGTTCCCCCGACCTGCCCGCGCGCTTGGAGCACCTGCTCGGCGCCGGGCGCGCCGGCGAGGCCGCCACCCTCGCCCTCCACGCCGCCGCGCGCGCCGAAGATCTCGGCGCTTACCGTCAGGCTGCCCACCTGATTGGAGAGGCCATTGAGCTCAGCTCCCATCACCTGACGGCTGATGAGCGCCGCTATTCAGCAGGGGGAGCGGGGGGTTGGGCACCCCTCAGCAAGCCACCGAACGACGAGCGCGCCCGCCCTGACGAGCTGACGCTGCGGCTCCGGCGCGTCGCGCTCTTGGAGCGCGCCCACGACGCCGTCTGTGCAGCTGACGAACTACTGAAGGTCGCGGACCTCCTCGGCGAAGGGGCCGCTTCAGAGGAGCACCGCATGCGCGCCGCGAGGCACTACCTCGCCAGCGGCGATCTCATCCGCGGCCGCGCCGTGCTCAGCGCGCTGCTGCGGCACACCCACCTGCGCCTGCCCACAGGAGACGCGGAGCTCTTAGCCGCGCTGCTCGGGGCGCACCTGAAGCTGCGCCGAGCGCTGCGGAGGACCGCCGCCCCTGCAGCTCAGGCGAGCGCGGCCAGCTACCCGCTCCTGCGCGCCATCGCCGACGGGCTCGCCATGACGGACCACATGCGGGGCAGGCTGTTTCAGGCGCGCGCCTTACTCGCCGCGCTCGCCTCACCCGAACCCGAGACGCGCGCCGAGGCGCTGATGGTGGAGGCGCTGTTCACGGGCTCTGGCTCCGCGAAGGGGCGCGCCGTGGCCGAACGCCACATCCGCGCGGCGCGCGCCCAGTTCCCCCAGCGCGAGCTCCCGCCGCGGGTGCGCGCCTGGGAGCGCGTGGCGCGGGCGACGTTCGCCAAGCACGAACGACCGAGCCGCGGCGTGGTCGCCGCGCTCGCGGAGGCTGAGCGGGACGTGGCGGCGCTCGGGGGTGACGCCTGGTGGCTCGGGAGCATCCAGCTCGTGCGCGGGCACTGCCTGCGCATCCTCGGCGATCTCCCTGAGCTGCGGCGCCACGCGAACGCGCTGGTGGAGGACGCCGAAGCCCGCGGCGACTTCTTCATCCTGACCACGGCCCACCTCGGCGGGCTCATAGTCTGGCTCGCTGACGATGCGCCGCTCGCGGCGCGACAGGTCGTCTCCCAGGTAAAATGGCCCGACGAGCGCGCCACGTTCTTGCTCCAGCACTGGCTCGGCGCCGAGGCCGAGGTGGAGATCTCCCTGTACGAGGGGCGAGGCTCGACGCTCCTCGAGCGACTGGGGAAGGCCCGGGGCCTGCTTCGTACGTCACCGGTCAAGCGTCTGCAGTCGGTGCGCGCTGGCTGCCACTACACCTTGGGGCGCGCGCTGGTCGCAGCAAACGCCGCGGGCCGCGCGACGACGGTTGATCGGCTCGAGCTCCGCGCGGCGCTGTGGGCGCTGCGCCGCGAGGGCCTCGGCTACGCGACGGCGCGCGCAGCGCTCCTGGAAGCGGGGTTCTTGGTCGAGCGCGACCCAGCGCGCGCGCTGCGCGCGCTCGACACCGCCGAGCGCGTGGGTCGCAGCGCCGAGGTGCTGCTCGAGCCGCTGGTCGCGCGCTGCCTCCGCGCGGCGCTGTCACCCACTGAGGAGCGCCTTGTGGAGCGCGCGCGCGCCGTCGCCGAGCTCCGCGCCCTCGGCGTGCGCGCGCCGGGCGCCTTCGCGCGGGTGGTGGCGCCGGGCTTCAGCGACGCGGTCTACGAGGCGATCTCCGAGGCGCCCGCTACGGGTGAATAACGACTACGAGACGATCTCCACGGCGCCCTCCGCGAAGCGGTAGCCTCCGTTCACGTGCTCGATGGCGCGACCCAGGCCGAGCTTGCGGAGGCTAGTCACCGCGACGTAGACGCGGTTGAGCGCAGCGCGCGGGAGCATGCGTTCCCCTGGCCAGGTGCGCTCCACCACCGCGCCGGGCGTGAGCAGCTCCTCGCCGCTCAGCTGCGCCTCGACCAGCGCGCGCAGCACGCTGCGCAGCACCCGGCGCCCGCTGATGTCCGTTCGACGGCCCATCGCGTCTTCAATCCAAGAGCCGTCGACGCCGACCCTGAGCGCGCTTGAAGCGCTTTGCGGCTCAGCCTCCAGCCGTTCGGTGAGCTGTCTATCGCGCGAGCCGAGCTGCAGCCGCTCGACCTCCGCGAGCAGCGCGCGCACGTTCCCTGGCCAGGGGCTCATCACCAGGCGCCGGGCCAGCCGCGGGTGCAGCGTCCATGGCCCGCTCGGAGCGAGCGCCGCCAAGTGATGACGAACGACCGGGAGGATGTCCTCCGGGCGCGCCGCGAGCGGGGGCACCTGGATGACCCACGCGCTCAAGTACGAGGCGAGCTGCGGCAGCAGCCTCCCGCTCGCCGCGAGCGCCTCAGGCGGCTCGCATGAGGTGACGATCACGCGCGGCGCCTGCGCGTCACCCTCCGCTTCACGGAGCGCCTGGAGCAGCGCGCGCTGAGCGTCCTCAGAGGCCTCGTCGAGGCGATCCACGACGAGCGCTCGCTGCGGACTTGAGGCTGAGGGCGACGCCAGCTCCTCCGCGAGCGCCGTCTTGCCGACGCCGTGCTCGCCAACGATGAGGACCGGGCGACGTGAGAGGCGCGCCGCGTGAACGCTCTCGAGCACCGCCCCAAAGGCGAACGAGGCGTAGGCGAAGCGTGGGTGACGAGCCGGCACGAAGCGGGCAGGCGCGCGAGCGAGCACGAAGCCAGCCCCGCCGATCTCCAGCAGCTCGCCCGGCGCGAGCAGGGCCTGCTCAACGCGGCGCCCTCCGATGAAGGTGCCGTGCCGACTCTTGAGATCCACGACCCGCGCGCGCTCCCCTTCGAGCTTGAACTCAGCGTGGCGCCGCGACAGCGCCGGGTAGCGCGCCGCGAAGGCGGGGTTGTCGCGCCCCAAGAGCAGGCCGTCCGTCACCAGGACGCGGCGCGCGTCGTCTTCAGGTGCGCCGCCCAGCTGCTGAATGAGCACGAGCCCAAGCTCGGTGCCTTCCTCGGCGATCATACTCTCGGTGGAGCCGGTGTTCATGCACGTCATGCGGCACACACATTCGGCGCCTTGCCCATGGGGAGCGGAGTGTAGCGAAGCCTGATGCTGTGACACCCGATCGGTCGAATGAAAAGCGCCCAAGCGGCTCACGGCGTACCCCGCGATCGTCATGCGGCGCCGCGCGCCTCAAGCCAACCCCCACCCGCCCTGAACGGCTCGGCTGCTAGGAGCGTCAATCCGTTGGCCGCAACGCACGCTGCTGCTTTCCTCCTCAGCGCTCTAGAGCGGCGCTCTATCGCGCAGGCCGGCTTGAGGCGGCCGCTGCACCAGGGTGCTGTAGGTGCCCAGCGCGAGGGCGACCACGGCGAAGGCGGCGATCGTGATCGTCCGACGTACCAGCGCCCAGCTGCGCTCGCTCTCAAGCCGCTTGGGGAGCGGCTCCGGCGCCGCTGACTGTGAACGCTGCGCGGGCGTACCGCAGAACGCGCAGAGGTGATGCAAGCGTAGCGGCGCGCCGCAGCTGGTGCACTGCGACCGCCCATCTTGCGCGAGGCGATCGCGGCGCAGCAGACGACGCTTGGACCAGTCGATGATCGCATAGAAGCTGCCGCTCGCGCTCAGGTAGAGCGCCGCCTCTTGAGCGTGCTCAGGGCCGACCCGCATGTGCGTGGCGAGCTCAGCAAACGACAGCTCTCCTGTCTGATTGAAGCGCGTGCGCAGCGGGCCGAGCGCCGCCGCGTACAGCGTGCGCACGCGGCGCCGCAGCAGGTAGGGGGCGGTCCAGGGCATCAGCAGCACCTGGCCGAGCCATCCAGCGCGCTGCCCCGCCTCCAGCCGACGACCCACCGCAGCGAGCAGCCACGCCGCGATGAGCGGGCCGCCGCCGAACAGCAGCCAGGCCAAGGCCTCGAGCGGGCCGCTGGTTGGGCGCACCCGCTCGGCCAGCAGCACCGCGCCCCAAATCAGCGCGAACACGCTGAGCACGTAGGCCATCACGCGATCGCTCGCGGCGATCACATCGACGCCGATCGGGCTCGGCATCGGGTAGTCAAGCCCCCTGAGCTCTGCGAACTCCGTGCCGCAGTAGCGGCAGTGGAAGACGTTACCCAAGGCGTCGACCGACGCGCCGCAGTGCGGGCAGCGACGGAGCGCCTCACGCGCTAGGAGCGTGTCCACCGACACCACCACCCCCGCCTCACGTTCCCACGCGCCCGCGAAGCTGCCGAGCGCGATGCAGCGCTCAAGCAGCGCCTCGATCACCACGGGCTGTACCTGGAACCGCGCCGCAAGGTTAGCTACCCGAACCTCCTCGCGCGCGTCGATCTCGGCGAGCACCGCGTCCGGGCCGATCCCAAAGCACCAGCGCGCCGAGCGGCCGAGCAGCACCGGCAGCGACAGGAGCTGCGTCAGCCCGACGACCGCCAAGACAAGCGAAGCGCCCAAGCTAAGCCCCAGCGCCAGCAGCGCCGCGCAGCCGAGCGGCGCCACGATGCCAGCTAGGACCTGACCCACCCACGCCGCGCGGTCGAGCCGGATCAGGCGAACACCGAGCGTCAGCATCACGATGATGGGCACCGCGACCAGCCCCGCCGCGACGAGGAGCGCCGCGAGCCCGCCGCCCCCCTCGGGCGTCAGCGGCAGGCCAGAGGTGTGAAGCTCGTACGTCAGCCCGATGAAGAGCGCCGCGCTGAGCGCGACGAGGACGAAGCCGAGCGCACGGATCGAGGTGACGGCGCCGCCTCGCAACACCTTGACGTCAGGCTGTCTGACTTTAGCGGAAGGGGCCTGCGGTTCGCCTGGTGGGCGCTCACGCCACCAGTCGATGACGAACTGGCTCGGGTCGCGCGGCGCCGGCTCCGCTTGCTTGGGTGAGCGGAGCTCATGGTGGCCGATGCGAGCGCTGTGCTGGGCGCCCTGCTCCTGCCAGATGAGGTGAAGATCGGTGCGGCGGCTCGTCTCGGGCGGGGGGGTCGTCCGCACCTCCGTGAGGCAGGCACGCGGCACGCAGAGCACGCGCCGCGTGATCGGGCTGCGCCAAGCGAGGTAGTCAGGGCCAAGTATCAACCCGTAGTGGTGACGGCCCTGGAGGCGGCGCAGGCGGTAGACCAGGTGGCGCCACAGGCTCACTGCGCTGCGCCACAGCCACCACAGCCCGCTGCCGCCGACGACCAGGAGGAACAAGATGGCGAACGCGATCTCAGGCCGCCCCTTGAGCTCCGCCTCATGAGCGCCGCTCAAGTACTCTGAGAGGGCCTCCGCGCCGAGCGCCACGAAGAAGGGGCCCGTGAGGAGCGCCAACAGGAGCACCACCAGGTCGAACAGCCAACCGCCTCGGTACTCCACCACGGACCACCCAGGCTGCTGCGGCAGCCGCCCAGTCCTGAAGAGCCGCCTCAGGGTGGGCGGGAGCGCTTCGAACGCGATCCAACCGAAGCTCATGGCTCCCCTGGGCATTTCATCAGTGTTCCATACCTCATGGGCTCCCTCGCCTCAGGGCGGCGCCGCTCGGCTGACCTCCGGGAGCGCGCACACCTGATGCCCCCGGCTGGACGCGGGGCGGCGCCGAGAGGCGCTGGCTCCCATGGTCAGTTTTATTGTCTTTGAGTGTGGAGCTGCAGGTGCCGAGCGCGAAGGAGCCGGTCGCCAGCGCAGCCAGGCTCAAGGTGCGCCGAGCCCGAGCCCAAGCTCGCTCGCTCTCTACCCGCCGCGGCGAGCGCCAAGGCGCTCGCGCCCCTGGCTCGGGCCGCTCCTGGCGCGCCAGGGTGCCGCAGAAGGCGCAGCGGTGATGCAAGCGCAGCGGCGCGCCGCAGCTCGTGCACTCAGTACGCCCATCTTGCGCGAGGCGATCACGGCGCAGCAAGCGGCGCTTGGGCCAGTCGATGACCGCGTCCAAGCTGCCGCTGGCGCTCAAGTAGAGCGCCGCTTCGCTGGCGTGCGTGTCGCTGACGCGCATGTGCGAAGCGAGCGCTTGAAACGAGAGCTCCCCCTCCGCGGCCAGGCGCTGCTGAAGCGGCTCAATCGCTGCGGCGTACAGCGTGCGCACGCGGCGCCGGGTGAGGTACGGCAGGCTCCACGGGTGCAGCCACAGGTGGCGGGCCCAACCTGAGCGCGCGCCCGCCTCGAGCGCGCGGCCTACCGCCTCGGTCGCGCGCGCCAACAAGAGCGGGCCCGCGCAGAGGACGAGCCACGTGAGCGCCTCACCCAAGCCGTCCACTGGGCTCACCCGCTGAGCCAGGAACATGGCGCCCCAGGCCGCTGCCAGGAAGCTCGCGAGGTAGATCAGCACGCGATCGATCGCCACCGTCACGTCGACGCCGATCGGGCTCGGCATCGGGTAGTCGAGGCCCGTCAGGTGCGCGAACTCCGTGCCGCAGTAAAGACAGTGGGCGACGTTGCCGAGGGCGCTGATCGCGGCGCCACAGTGCGGGCAACGGCTCAGCTCCTCACGCGCCAGGAGGGTGTCCACGGACAACACCACACCCGCCTCGCGATCCCACGCGCCGGTGAAGACGCCGAGCGCGATGGAGCGCTCGAGCAGCCCCTCAATGTCCTCCGGCTCCACCTGGAAGCGCGCCGCGAGGTCAGCCACACGAACTTCTTCGCGCGCGTCGATCTCCGCCAGCACAGCGTCCGGGCCGATACCAAAGCGCCAGCGCACGCCCTGACGCAGCAGCACCGCGAGGGAGGCGCCCTGCACCACGGCGACCGCGCCGAGCGCCCAACCCCACAGCCCGTCACCGAGGCCCGCCATGAAGAGCACCGCGCACCCAAGCGGCGCCACGATCCCCATGGCCACTTGCCCCACCCACGCCGCGCGATCGAGCCTCGCGAGGCGCAGGCCGAGCGTCCACATCACCAAGATGGGGATCGCCACCAGCCCCGCCATGAGCAGCCAAGCCGCCAGGGCGCCGCCGTCCTCACGAGGGACGACGAGGCCCTTCATCAGCAGCTCCCACGAGGCCATCGCGGCGAGCGCGCCGCTCAAGGCGACGAGGCTGAAGGCCAGCGCACGCAGCGAGCGCGAAGCCTGACCCAGCAGCGGTCGCGCAGCTGACGCTCGCGGCGGCGCCGCTTGGGCCTCAGCCACGGGGCGACCCTCCCACCACACCCGGACCGCCTCAGCCGGATCGTGAGGGGCCCTCGCGTGAGGCGCTTCAGCGCCCGCCTCGACCCATCGCCCGATCGACCGCTTGGCAATCCACTCGCGCGCCCCTCCGGCGCCCCACACGAGCACCAAGTACATCTCGCCTTGATGGTACTGTGACTCCACGCCGGTGACGTCAGCGCGTGGGAGGTACACGACGAGCTCAGGCGCCTCCGCGACGCGCCACACGAGGGCCTCTGGGGTGAGCAACAAGCCGCTCGTTCGCCGGCCCTGAGCCAGCCCCTTGAGGTACACGGTCTTGCGGTGGAGGCCCTGGAGCGCCTCCCAGCTGGCGGCCAGGAATAGCAGGCCAAGGCCCCAGAAGAGGAGGGGCACGAAGACCGCGATGCCGAATACTAGCCAGTTTCCCTCACTAGAGAGCTCAGCGAGGGTCTCGCCCGCGGAGTTCATCAGGTGGTCTACGAACTCAGCGCCGACCATCGAGAGCAGCACCCCGCCGAGGCCACACAGCGCGGCGAGCAGGCTCTCCTTCACGCGACCACCACGGTACTCGGCGATCGACCACCCCGGCTCCTCCGGCAGCGCGCCGCTCGTGTAGACGGCCTGCAGCGGCGGCGGGAGCTCCTGGAATGTGATCACACCGCGGTTCATGTCACCTCAGCCGCGTGAAGCGTCGCGCGGCGCACCCCGCGAGTGTATCCAGCGCCGCGCGCCGCAAGCCAACCCCCACCCGCCCTGAAACGCTCAAAGCAGGTGAAGGCCACCCTAGCGCGGCGATGTGTTGGCTGTTCTAGGGTCGACGAACAGGTGTTTGCTCGCCGACCTAGCACCACGTTTGGGTGACCTTCGCCTTGGGGTGCATCAGCTCAGCGGTAGACGCCGATCTGCGACGCGCCCGCAACGATCAAGGTGCCGTCTTCACGCAGCGCGCACTTGCTCACCGTGGCGCTCACGCCCTCAGGCGTGATGTTGGTGAAGGTCTGGCCGCCGTCCGTCGACTCGAACACCAAGCCCGAGTTGCTCCCGAGCGGCTGCCGCTCACCGACGACCACGACGCGGTCGCCGCGCGCGCACACGCCGCGCGCCCAGGTGTACTGATCTGGGTTGCCGTAGAGCACGGAGAGATCGTGCTCGGTGAAGTCACTCGACTGGCTCGGCGCGGGGCCGCTCACGTAGATGCGCCCGGTGTGGTGCGTGTGGTTGGCGCCCACCACGACCACGAGGCTGTCCGTCACGGCGATGCCCTCCATCTCCCCCGTGCCGCCCGCGGCGCGCGGCAGCTGGATCGCGAGCAAGTCGTAGGGGCTGCTCGGTGAGGCCTTGGGCACGAACACATAGGGCGGCTCGCTGATGGTGCCGCCCGCGGCGTAGAACTTGTCACTGTGGACCGTCAAGTCGAGGATCTGCGTGGAGACGCCGCCGGTGACGGCTGGGTCAGCCGTGGTCCAGCTCACCGCGCTGGCCGGCACGCTTGAATCCGCACGGAATAGCGCGTCCGTGCCGTTCAGGCTCTCCGCCAGGCCCGCGCCGCTGCTCAGCTGACGGAAGTTGCCCACGATGAACTGACGCCCCAGCTGGTTCACGGTGGTGAGGATGGCGCTGGTGACGGGCTCAGCGCCGCTCGTGTCGACGCGCAGCACCGTCTCGCTGCCCGCGCCCACCTCGGTGCCGGCGACGTACAAGGCACCGTCAGGTCCACGTTCAATCGAGTTGACGCGGAAGGTGTCGAGCGTGCTTATGCCCGTGGCCACCACCTTCTCCCAACTCTGCCCGAGATCTTGGCTATGGTAGAGGCCGGTGCCCACCGCACCGGTGCCGCAGCCGATGAAGAGCCCTTCCGTGTCGTCGAGCAGGGCGTCGGTGCGGTTGATGCCTGGACAGGTGTGCGAACGAACCGTCCAGGAGGCCGCGGTGCCGCCGCCGGTGCCCGCGGTGCCAGCTGCTCCGGCGCTGCCAGCTGCTCCGGCGCTGCCAGCTGCGCCACCGCTGCCAGCTGCTCCGGCGCTGCCCGCCGCGCCACCGCTGCCCGCCGCGCCACCGCTGCCCGCTGCGCCACCGCTGCCCGCTGCGCCACCGCTGCCCGCGGTGCCACCATGACCCGCGGCGCCCGCTTGGCCGCCCGTCCCGCCTTGGGCGCCAACGCCCGCGTCAGGGTCGTCGCTGCTGCTCGTCTGGGTGCACCCCAGGGCGCTCCACGCCACCGCGCCGCTCACGAGCGCCCAAGTGAAATCCATTCGCTTCATCCTCATCACCTCCATTGCCTCACCAAAGTCCCAATCAGTCACCCTGGCTGACTTACGCTACCACACGGTCGCGACAGCTCGCGTCGCGACAGCTCGCGTCGCCACAGCGAGCCACGTGATGCGCCGCTTGGCCCCTTAAACTGTCCTTAAAGTTCCGCTTAAATCGCTGAAGTTCGCCTGAATTTGCGCTACTTGCAGCGGCAGTCTCCCAAGTAATCACTCAAGTGACTGGCGCGGCGACCTACTCATGAGCGCACCCCTCCACGCCGGCAAAGTCAACCTCAGCGTCCTCGGCTGGATGCTGGTGCTGAGCTGCCTGATGTTCGCAGGCGTGTCGTGGCTGATCGCCTGGACGCTCTACCGCGAGGGCCCACCGGATCGCTGCGAGGGCGGCGTCCTGAGGGCCACCACCCCACCATCGCAGGATCCATTCGGCGATCCGATGGTCTTCGGCCACGTCCGGATCGTCGCCGAAATTCAAGGCCAACGCATCACGATGGCCCAGGGCGAGCTCGGCGTGC
>CAYQAC010000011.1:0-31410 GCA_964415255.1 uncultured Polyangiaceae bacterium
CTACACGTCCCTCGTGATCCGGAGCGCGCGCGCAGCGCCGCCCGAACCCAACGAAGCACCCATGAGCCCTGAGCTCGAGGCGGACGCCAGCTCCCTCGCGGCTCCCCCCACCCAGCGCGGCCTGCTGCGTGAGCGGCTCTGGTACAGCGCGCTGCTCGCCGTGGGGCTCGGGCTCTCGGTGCTCGGCGCCGACTGGCTCGTGGTCGGCGCGGTGTCCATCGCGCGCTCCTTCGGGTTCTCCGACGCGCTGATCGGCCTCACGGTGGTCTCCGTGGGGACCTCGATGCCGGAGCTGGTCACCACGGTGGTCGCCACCGTGCGCGGCGAGCGCGACGTCGCGGTCGGCAACCTGATAGGCAGCAGCATTTACAACATCCTGGCCATCCTCGGCGCCACCGCCGCGTTCAGCCCCGCGGGGCTCGTCGTCGAGCGCGGGTTGGTGCTGGTGGACATCCCAGTCATGGTGGTCGCCGTGCTGCTGTGCGTGCCGATCTTCATCACCGGGCGCCAGGTGTCGCGCGCCGAGGGCGCCGCGCTGGTGACCGGCTACGTGATCTACCTGACCGCGCTGATCAGCCTACGGACTTAGCGCGTCGCGCACACAATCGTCACGTGTGAGCCGCCTCCAGGTCACGCGCTGCCTGCAGGCTCCGCGCACCAAAGGAGAATCCATGCGCATCTCTCATCTGACATTCCTCACCTCCATCTCCCTCATCCCCCTCGCCATCGCCTGCGGTGATGACGACGACACCCCCAAAGGTTCAGGCGGCAGCTCTGGCTCGGGCGCCAGCGGTGGCAGCTCAGGTTCGGGCGCCAGCGGCGGCACGGCAGGCTCGGGCGCCGGTGGCTCCGGTGGCACCGCCGGCTCGGGCGCGGGTGGCTCTGGTGGCTCCGGTGGCCACCCGAGCTGCGACTTGAGCGGCGCTGGCAAACCGCGCGCGGACGTGCCCGAGCCCACCGCCGGTTCGACAGTCACCCTCACCAGTGACACGGTGTGGGATCTCAAGGGCGTGGTGAACGTGGTGGAGGGCGCCACGCTCGCCATCGAGCCCTGCACCCGCATTGAGGGCGACAAAGACACCCTCGGTACGCTCGTCATCCAGCGCGGCGGCAAGATCCAAGCGCCGGGCGAGGCGGACGCCCCCATCTTGTTCACGAGCGCGCTGCCCGCCGGGCTCCGCAGCCCCGGTGACTGGGGCGGCGTCATCATCCTGGGCAAGGCGCCCAACTTCAAGATGAGCGGCGGCAACCTGCCGAGCATCGAGGGCCTGCCGCCTGGCGAGGGCGCCTACGGCGGCGCTGATGAGGACGACGACAGCGGCGTGCTCACCTACGCGCGCATCGAGTATTCTGGCGTGGAAATCGGTGACGGCAACGAGATCAACGGCCTCACCCTGGGCAGCGTTGGTCGCGGCACCACGCTGCACCACATCATGGTGAGCAACACCTTGGACGACTGCTTCGAGTGGTTCGGCGGCACGGTGAACGCGAGCCACCTCATCTGCAACAACGGCGGCGACGACATGTTCGACATCGATCATGGCTTCACCGGCTCGGTGCAGTTCATCTTCGGTCGTCAGCTCGCGCCGCTCTCAAGCGACCCGAACGGCTTCGAGTGTGACAGCGATCTTGGCGGCGCCACCCCAGTGACCAACGGCACCTTCACCAACGTCACCCTGTGTGGCCTCGGGCACGACCCCGCCAACCCGCAGTATGGCGCGGTGTTTCGTGAGAACCTGCTCGGCGACTACAGCAACATGATCCTGACCGGCTTTGAGGCGAGCTTCGACGTGCGCGACGCCGCCGGCACCCCCGCGTCACCGAACGTCAAGCTGACGCACACCCTGGTGAAGGGCGTGGTCCACGACGTGGCTTACGACGAGGAGACGCCGGGCAACGACCAAGGCTTCGACGAGCGCGAGTGGTTCGCGCTAGGCGCCGGCAACGCTGTTCAGGACACCGGCGTTGTGTGCGGCGCGGCGGGCAGCGCGCCGATGCCCTTCC
The DNA here is from genome assembly GCA_964415255.1 of uncultured Polyangiaceae bacterium. Classification (GTDB taxonomy): domain Bacteria; phylum Myxococcota_A; class Polyangia; order Polyangiales; family Polyangiaceae; genus JAHBVY01. Next base: position 2,005 of record CAYQAC010000011.1, read on the forward strand.
CCGCGGCGCGCATCGCGGGCGGTGTGCCGCTCACCACCAGCAACGCAGGAGCGCCGACCGACTTCGACACGAGCGCTGACTTCATTGGCGCCTTCGAGGACGCGCAAGACAACTGGATGACCGGGCTCTGGATCGACTGGGCCGCCAACTGAGCTCGCCTCGGGCCCCCTCGCTGGTAGGAGCGGGGGGGGGTTGGGCACCTCGCTGGATGCCTCGTTAGGTCGCGGTGCGGGTACTGCTCATCGGCCGTGCCCCCGCCGCGCCTTGCGCCCGCCTGGGTTCGTGGCTTACTCCCCACACCCATGGGCATCCTGATCCTGCTCCTCGACATCTACAGCTACATCGTGCTCGGCGCCGTCTTGCTGTCGTGGCTCCAGCTGGATCCAGAGAACCCGCTGCAGCGCATCGCGGACACGTTGGTGGAGCCCGTGCTCACGCCCATCCGCAAGGTGCTGCCCACGATGGCTGGCTTCGATCTGAGCCCGCTGGTGCTCTTCTTCGGGATCAAGCTGCTGCGCGGCCTGCTCGTCTCGCGGCTCGACGACGCCTGAGCCGCTCACCTCAGGATACCTGACCACCGGCGCGCGGGCCGGACTGGCCGCTCACACTCCTCCGCGGCGGCTGCATGAAGCGGCGGCCTGGGAGACCACCTCACGTTCGCCTAGAAAAGTGGGGCCCGCGCTGTGGCAGCCGCATGAAGCGCTGCAACCTGGGAGGCTCACTCGGCCCCGCCGCACGCCCTCCCTCAACCCCCGCTCAACCCTTTCACGGCCCGTGCCACGTTGATACGGCTCGCGCGCGGTGATCAAGCGGTTCCCCCTTCCGCTGCTTTGTGACAGCGTTCCGGCACGGGCCAGGTGGCCTTGGGAGATATCACATATGAACCGAAAGCTAACCGCAGTCCTGGCAGCATCCGTGCTCGCCACCGCATGTGGCTACTCTGAAGACGAGTGGCAGGCGCAGCTCGACAAGTACTCGCAGCTCGACAGCCGCTTCAAGAGTGAGCAAGGCGAGCACGCCGCGACGCGCGCCGCGCTCGATGAGGCCAGAGCCCGCGTGGCCGCCTTGGAGAACAAGCTCCAAGCGATGGGCGTCAACATGGATGAGCTGAACAAGGCGCTCCAGGCCGAGGGCGCCGAGAAGGCGCGCATCTCAGCGACGCTGGACGACACTCAGCGGGCGCTCGCAGAGTACAAGGCGCGCGCGGCGCAGCTTGAGCGGATCCGTGAGCGCTTCGAGCTGCTCCGGAGCAAGCTCGAGAAGCTGACCACCCTGGGCCTCAAGGTCTCCATCCGCAATAACCGCATGGTGATCTCGCTGCCGGGCGACGTGCTGTTCGCCTCCGGGCAGGACAAGCTGCGAAACGAGGGCATCGAGGTGCTCGACCAGGTGGCTCAGGTCATCCGGGCGGACTCCGCGCTGAACGCGCGCTTCTTCCAGGTGGCAGGCCACACCGACAACGTGGCGCTGAAGGGCGGCCAGTTCCGCGACAACTGGGGCTTGTCAGCGATGCGCGCGCGGCAGGTGCTCGTGTACTTGGTGAGCCCAACGGACGCCAAGGGCGGCGGCGGCGGCTTGAAGCCGACCCACCTGCACGCGGCCGGCTACGGCGAGACCGATCCGATGGGGCCGAACGACACGGTCGAGCAGCGCCAAGCGAACCGCCGCGTCGAGCTGGTGCTGATGCCTGACGTCGAAGAGATGCTCGATCTGAAGCAGCTCATCTGAGCACGCCGATGGACCCCAAGCGCCCCCGAGCCGCCGCCCCTGGGTCTGCGCCTCGGGGCGCGGGGCGCTGCTTCATCTGGTTCACGCTGGAGCGTGAGCTTGATTGCGCTGGGTCCACACACGCTGGACCGACACGCGCTAGGCTGACTGCCCGAAACCTCGGGCAGTCAGCGCGCGTAGGTCCTGACTGTGCCGAGCGCCGCGTTCCTCGAGCTTCGGCCGCCACTGCCCGCGTGGTCCGTACGGCTGCTGTTGGGGCGAGCCAGCGTCCTGTGGGGAGCCGCCTCTGGGCCGTCACCCAGTCGGTTCGCTGGTGGTGCGCTGGTAGCGGGAGCGGCGATGGCAGGTGAAGGCCAGGTCATGGCTGACGCTGCCCTCACGCTGACTGGCTCCCGCGTCCAAGAGCCCGCAGAGGCAGGCCTTGAAGCGCTGATGGAGCAGTATGTCGCTGGCAGCGCCAGCGCCTTCGACGAAATCTACCGGCGCACTTCAGGGCGTGTGTTCGGCTACCTGCTGCGCCTCACACGGCACCGTGAGCGTGCCGAAGATCTCCTGCAGATCACCTACACCAAGGTGCACCGCGCGCGAGACAGCTACCTCGTCGGCGCGCCGCTCATGCCCTGGGTGTTCGCTATCGCGCGCCGCTCCTTCCTAGACGAGCGGCGGCGCGCCCAGAGCCGCAATGAGGACCTGAGCCGCGACGGTCAGCTACCAGAGCCCACCTTGGCGCCGCCCGAGCACCTCCCCACGGACACCGTGGCCGCCCTGGAGCACGCCATGAGCCGCCTGCCAGAGAACTACCGGGAGGCTATTGAGCTCACCAAGGTGAGCGGCTTGTCCATCGCGGAGGCCGCGCAGGTGCTGGGCACCAGCCAAACGGCGGTCAAGCTGCGGGTGCACCGCGGCTACCTGCAGCTCCGCAAGGCGCTCGCCGAGTTCTCACGGGAGGCCCCGTGATTGTTCCCATGTCAGAACTCATCGCCGCCAACGGGCGCTCGCAGCACGCGCCCGCCCCGCGCAGGCTGGAGGTGCCGTGAGCGCTACGGAGCCCGAGGCCGCGCGTCAGTCAGATGCAGGCATTGAGCTAGGGGAGCTCGATGAGCTGCCGTGGGACAAGCTCGCCGGCGCGGCGCCAACACCCGCGGTGAGCGCTAGCATCCGCGAGGTGTGCACCGAGCACCTCACGCCCGCCCGGCGCATGAGCGCAGCGCGCCGCGTGGCGCTCTCGCTCGCGAGCTCGCTAGGCGCGGGGCTCGCCATCGTGCTGGCGCTCGGCCACAATGCGGTGGCCCCCTCAGCGCTCCGCACCGCGCTGCTCGGCGCCGGCGCCTGGGCGCTGGTGATGTGCGGCGTGCTGGCGCTCGGCTTCGCGCGGCCCCCTGGGCGGCGCTCCTCAACTCGGCTCAGGGCGGCGATCGCCTTCGGGCTGCCTACGCTGTTCTTCTTGTACCTGGCGCTCACAGGTCAGGAACACTTACCACTTCTCGAGTACACGGCGGGGCACAGCGGGCGCGCCTTGGAGTGCGGCGCGCTCTCGCTGGCCGCTGGTGGGCTCAGCTCCACGGGGGTGCTGCTCGCCTGGCGCCATACAGATCCGCTCACCCCCACCTTGAGCGGCGCGTTGGCGGGCCTGGTGGGCGGCCTCAGCGCAGCGCTTGGGGTGGGGCTAGCTTGCCCCACGACGGATAGCTGGCACCTGGTGCTCTCTCACGGTGCCATGGTGGTGGCCTGCGTGATCGCGGGCGCGCTGGTGGGCCGCAAGCTGCTCGCGCCGTGACGCCCGACGGTGGGGCGCCCGGCGCGCGGGCGATATCATGACGCGGCGTCCGACGCGCCCGGCGGTATCAGGGCGCGGCGTCGGGGGCGCCAGCGTCGGCTGCTGGAGGTGGCGGCGCAGCCGAGGGCGCGGTGGTGGCCTCACGGTTTGTCACGCGCCACAGGGTGCCCTCGCGCGTCAGCGCGAGCTGCTGGAAGTCTTCCTTACCATCCTGCTCACAGCGCACCCGGAGCGAAGCGCTCGCCGCGTCGCGAGATAGTATGGTCCCCTGACAAAGTGCCGCGCCACGCTCGAGCGGCGCGCAGCTGGCGCCGCAAGCCTCCTTGGCCTTGGAGACCACCTCCGCGGCGCTCCCCGTGGCGAGCCGCGCGGCGATGTCGAAGTGACGCTCCCGCAGCCGGAGCTCATACTCCACGCCCGCACCTCGCGGCTCCTTGGCGATCACGTCCGCCTCCGCCACCCGATGCCGGTCTGGCTCCGGCGGCGCGAAATTGCAGGCGGTGCGGGCGAAGGCCCACAGGATGAGCGTGGCGGCGACGACGCTCGCCAGCATGTACGTGGTGGCGCGATCTGGGGTGTTCAGCTCAGCCTCAGTCGCTGGCACCTGCTCTCGGCGACGCTTCTTCTTCACGCCACCGCGCGCGCGCTGACGGCGCTCACCGTCCTTCGCCCCATCACGACGCCCCGCGGCGCGCTTCTTGGAGCGTGCCTCGACCACCTGACGCGCCGAGCGCTTTCGAGGCGGTGCCTCGGCCTCATCTTCCCCGTCGTCGTCTTCGCCCTCATCGCCCTTGGGCGCGGCGCCCCGACGCTTCGACCTGCGCGGCGCCTCGTCCGCTGACTCCTCTTCGTTGTCGTCCTCGTCTCCCTTTGACGCGGCACTTCCGGGGCGCTTGGACCCGCGCGGAGCCTCGTCCGCTGACTCCTCTTCGTTGTCGTCCTCGTCCTCGTCCTCGTCTTCGTCTTCGTCCTCGTCGCCCTTTGACGCAGCACTTCCAAGGCGCTTGGACCCGCGCGGAGCCTCGTCCGCTGACTCCTCGTCGTCCTCGTCCTCGTCTTCGTCTTCGTCAACCTCGTCGGGCTCCGAAGCGCGCGGCGGGCGCTCCTTGGCGCCACGCGACTTGGGCTGACTGGGCTCGGCGCCGCGCTCCTCGTCACCGTCGGCGTCGAGATCGGGCGGGGTCTTCTTGTCATCAGAGGCCATGGGGGCTGAAGCATCTACGCCCACCGTCCGCTGCGCAACCCACCAGGAGCAGAAGCGAATCGGTCGACCCCCATCGCGCTTCGTCCGAGGGTTTTGGGGGTTTGGCACCTCGCTTAGAGCGGCGTAGGGTCACTGAACAAGCGACACCGCGAGCCTGCGCCCTTTCAGCGCATCCCGCCGCAGCCGCGCGGCCACGCGCAGTGACTGCGGCGACGTCCAGCGCGCCCCGCTGCTACCAACCCCCACCCGATCGAGCGGCGCTTGCACGAGGCTCCTCAGCGGGACGACGAGCGCAGTCACGCCTCACTTTTCACGCAACCCGGTGGCGCCTCGGTCGAACCGGCCGCGTGCGCACCTGCTGGCTCCTGTTGTTGTTGTTCATGATGGGCTGCTCAGGCAGCGCGCCGCTCGCGGCCAAGGCGATTGAGCTAAACGATCAGGCGACGGAGGCCCTCGCCCGCGGCGACTTGGAGACGGCGGACGCGAGGCTCCAGGTGGCCCTCGAGTACCACCCGCGCTTCGTCGAGGCGCTGACCAACCTCGGCTTAGTGGAGCTTGAGCGCGGCAACTTCGCGCGCGCGCGCACGCTGCTCGCCCGCGCCAAGCGCATCAACCCGGACGTAGCCCAGCCTCATCATGGGCTTGGTGTGCTGGAGGAGCGACGGGGGCGGCTCGATCGCGCCTCGCGCCACTACCAAGAGGCGCTCGCCGTAGACCCAGGTTTTGCCCCGGCGCGCGCCAACCTCGGGCGGCTCTATTACAACGCGGGGGACTTCGAGCGCGCGCGTAGTCAGTTCCTCAGACTAACTGAGGTCGCGCCGGAGGAGCCGCTCGGCTACACCGGGCTGAGCGACGCCCTGGTGGCGCTCGGGCGCAGCAAGGAGGCGGACTCCATCACGGAGCGCGCTTTTGGCCTGTTCGGGCCCACACCGGAGCTGGTGCTGCAAGAGGGGCGGCGCAGGCTGCGCCAAGAGGACCATGCGGGGGCCGCGTTTCTGTTCGCTCACCTGACTGATCGCGGTGACGACTACGCCCACGCCGCGCTCTCCTGGCTCGCCGTGGCGGAGCTAGCGCGCGACCGACCGCGCTACGCCGTCAGCGCCGCTGAGCGCGCGCTCGACTTGAACCCCGACGCGCCCGTCGCCATCTACGCGCTCGCCCTCGCGCTGCACCGCCTGAACGACGGCGCGGCGCTCGAGTGGCTCAAGCGCGCCCAGGAGCTGGAGCCAGGGCGCCCGCTGATTGAGCAGGCGCTCGCGGCGCGGCGCGGCGAGGAGGCGAACGCACGCTGAAGCTTGAGGGCGGGTTTGAAACCCGCCCCTACCTTGGTTGCGACGACTTGGTCGCGGCAAGCCGCGTCCTGGTTTCTTTAGGCTGCGCGCCTCGCGGCGCTCACTGGGGGATGGGTGGGATGACGAACAGCACCTCGCGGGGGCTGCCCAAGAGCAGCTCGTCGTCCTGACCTTCGTTCCTGGCCAGCACGCGGAGCCGCACGCTGAGCACCTGGGCGTTGAAGGTCTGCGGCACCGTGGTGTTGGACTTCGGCACGATGCGGAAGCAGACGCGCGTGCCGGGGACGAGGTCACGCACCGACTCGTTCACGCCGTCGCTGCCGGGCAGCACGCCGTACTTGTCAGCCCAGTTGTCTTCCAGGTGCGTCGCTGGAACGAACTCGCAGAAGGTGCCTGGCTCCGCAGGGTCTTGGATGTTGCCTGGCGGGTACACCGCGATGGTCTCGATGAAGTCGTTCACCGCGTCCACCGCGAGGTACGGGGGGTTCAGGTTGGGGATGGCGCGCAGCCGGACGGAGACCTCGATGCCCGCGAGCAGCGCCTTGACGCCGGCGTCGATAGAAGCGCTGGTGTTGGAGCCGTCCCCATAGCCTGCGAAGATGAGGCGACAGCCGGCGACGCCGTCGATCGTCGGCCCGTCGGGCAGCACCGGGTTGCCGGCGATGTCCGTCGCGCAGGTGGAGCCGCCGAAGGCGTTCACCTTCACCGACGACCCGGAGGCGTCTGAGAGGAAGGCCATGTCGGGGTAAGGCGCTGCGTAGCGCTGGGTGCCGCCGCCATTGAGCGCAACACCGATGAATTTAGCCCCGGTGGCCTGGAGCCGTGCGGCGAGATCGTCAGCCGTCGGCGAGATGAAGGAGTAGGTGTCGTGGAGCGAGCCCTCCGTCACGTTGCAGCAACCTGAGCGGCAGGCCTGGAAGGGTGAGGTGGCGCACACCTTACGCCGGCCGTTGTGCATCGCGGCGTCGGTCACCAGGATCAAGATGGGGAGGGCATCTGTGCGGAAACCAAGCCCACCGAAACCACCGCTGCCTGGCGAGAACGGCGGCTGACTCCCGCTCGGCGGCCACGTCAGCACCCCGTTGCTGAGCACCTTATGCAGCGCGGCGATCTGCGACTCCGGGAGGTCGTAGCCCGTGGTGGCGCTCAGGGAGGCCACCGCGGCGGTGGTCTTGGCGGGGTCCGCCGTCAAGAAGCCGTCCGGAGGGACAGACACGGGGAGATCCCCCGCGCCGCCATAGGGGGAGACGGGGAAGTCCGTGAACGACGCGACCCCGAAGTGCGCCTCCTCCACCGCCGCGCGGACGTTGTTCATCAGCGAGGTGAGGTTGTTGCGGATGTTGGCGATGGCGCCGCCCATGCTGCCCGTGGTGTCCACCACGAAGGCGACGTCCGCCTTGTTCAGGTTCGTCTTCAGCACCACGTTCTGCTGAAGTGGTGAGGGCGGCTCACCAAAAGGCATCACGAAGTAGTACTTGCCCATCGACTGCGGCGTCTGGGAGGCGGAGGTGGGGTTGCTCCCCAGCTCACGCTCAATCAAATCGGAGGCGCCGTCCCCATCTGTATCCGCGCGGATTCGGTCAGTCTCCCCGACGTTCACCACGCAGTCACCGTTGGTGTCCTCTAACGAGTCGAGCAGGCCGTCGTTGTCGCTGTCGATGTCATAGGCGTCCGCGTTGGCGTCGCCGTCCGTGTTGGCGGGCGGGGCGTTCAGGGTGTGCCCCGCGCCCGCCTCACAGGCGTCCGGCACGCCGTCCCCGTCGGAGTCCAGATCGCGGAAGTCTGGGATGCCGTCGCCGTCGGTGTCGTCCGTCCCCTCGTAGTCGTCGCGGATGCCGTCGTTGTCCGAGTCAGGATCGTTGTGATCAAACGCGCCGTCGCCGTCGGTGTCCACCGGCGGCTGACCCATGAGCTCCTCCACGTCGCTCAGGAAGTCGCCGTCGTTGTCGGGGTCGTAGACGTCTGGCAGGCCATCGCCGTCGATGTCGGACAGCGGGCGGCTCGGGTCGTAAGGGGAGCCATCAGGGTAGGCCTCCTCCGCGTCCGGGATCCCGTTGTTGTCGCTGTCTAGGTCGATGAAGTTGGGGAGGCCGTCGTTGTCCGAATCAGGCGCGTCGCAGCCAGTGGGGTCCCCCTCGATGTAGTCAGGGATCCCGTCGTTATCGCTGTCGAGATCCAAGTAGTCAGGGATCCCGTCGCCATCGCTGTCGCGGTTGGTGTCGCGCCCCTCGAACTCATCCAGGATGCCGTCCCCGTCCGCGTCGGGGTGGCAGTTGCTCGTGCCACCCCCCGCGCCGGCCGCGCCTGAGCCCGCCGTGCCCGCCGTGCCCGCGCCGCTGCCTCCTGCGCCACTGCCTCCTGCGCCGCTGCCTCCTGCGCCCGCGGTGCCGCCCTGGCCACCCGCACCGGCGACACCCGCGGTGCCCGAGGAGCCGCTGGAGCCAGCGTTACCGCCCCCCGAATCCGGATCGCCGCCACAGCTGACGAGCCCAACCCCCAGACAAACCCACACCCAAGCAGAAGCTAAGCGCATCAACCCTCCAGTCCTCCGCCAAAGAATAGCGCACCTTGCGCGGTAGCTCACGCTCTAGAGCGGCGATCAGTTTGCCACCAGGCGAGCCAGGAAAGCGCCCCCACGCAGAGCGAGGGCACGCTTTTCCCGGCTCTCCGCGCGCTGCTGCTTCCCTTCGCGCCGATCTAGGTGCTGGTTTCGAGGACGAGCAACGGAAAACCGTTTGCCGTCCTAGCGAGCGGCGGCGTGGCGCTCACCACCCAGCGGCTGCTAAGAGCGAGGGTCACCTGATGGCGCAGGCCTCCCCCTCCACCCCCTCTTGGCGCGCCTTTGAGCGCCTGATGGCGCGCCGCATCACGGCGCGCTCTGGGGTCCGCTTCGCGAGCTTCGCGACCGCGCTGGTGACTGGGATCACCCTCAGCTTGATGCTGGCGGTGCGGGCGGGGCCGCGCGGAGACCTCGACGGGATCGCCGTGCGGGGGCTCGGCTGGGCCTCTTGGCTGGTGGTGCTCCCCGCCACGCTCGGGGCGATCGGCGCCCTCGCCGAGCTGCGCCGACAAGACAGCCTCACGTCCTTTCGCGGGCTGGGGCTGATCCCCGCGCGCGCCGAGCTCGCCCTGCTCAGCGCGAGCTGCCGTGTGGTCGCTGCGCGGCTCGGGCTCGCGGGAGGCAGCGCGCTCATCTTGGCGCTGGCGCTGTCCCGCAGCACAGGCGAGCTGCCACACCGCGCGCTGCAGTTGCTGGCTGGCAGCGGCTACATCCTCGGTCTGTCGCTGACGGCAGGCCTGGTGGCGCTCGGGACCTCAGCGCTCGGCGCGCGCCGGGGCCGCTGGCTGCTCTTACTGCTCCTGCTGGCGCCGATGGTCGCGTCGGAGCGTTGGCTAGACGTGGTAGATCTCGAGCAAGTGTTGGGCCGCCTGCTCGATGGCATCTTCCAGCTCGGGGGACGCTGATGCTCACGCTGCGCCCGATCTTCACCGAGCGCCTGCGCGGCGCCCAGCTCAGCCTCGAGGCCGGGCTCCACGTGGTGCTCGGGCGGCCCGAAGATGGCCTGAGCGAGCTCGCGGAGCTGCTAGCCGGCGTGGATCCACGCGGGCAAGGTCAGGTGCTGCTCGACGCTCAGCACCCACATCGCGATCCGCGAGCGCGGCGCGCGATCGGGGTGCTTCGCGATCAAGAGCCACCGCTGCCGCGCGGCGCCCTCGCGCGCATCGTCGCTCAGCGCCTGCCCACGGGGGGCGTGGAGGTGGCGCGCGAGCTCTTGAGCACCGCGGGGCTGCTTGAGCGCACGAGCCAGAGCCTGTCGAGCGACGAGCGACGGAGCCTCATGTTCTTGATGGCGACCAGCGTGAGCCGACGCGCGCTGGTGGTCTACGAGCCGCTCTCGAGGCTCCCCAAGATCGCGCCTTCCACCGCGCTCGGGCGGCTCCAAGCGCAAGCAGCGGAGGGCGCCGTGGTGATCGCGCTCACCGCCAACCCAGCGCACGCGAGCGCGCTAGGGGGCAGCACCTGGCTGCTCGACCGTGGCCACCTCACGCGTGCACCGAGCGCGCCCACGGGGGCGCTCCCAGTGGAGTTCGTGGTGCACGTGAGCTGCGCGCGGCGATTGTTAGCTGAGCTGACGGAGTCGAGCCTCGGGCTCCAGCTGTCGCCCCATGAGCGCCACGTCTTGACGGTGAGCGGCGCTGACCCTAAGGCCACGAGCCTGCTCATCCTGAGCGCGGTGCAGCGCGCTGGCGTCGAGCTGTACGGCCTCAAGCCGCGCACCCCCACGGTGGACCAGCTGCGCGCGATCGCCGCCGCGAGGGCCACCATGGCTTACCACGCGGAAACCAGGGCCGCGCTGAGCCAGTACGATGGCATGCAGCTCCAAGACACCGCGCCGCGCCAGCACGACGCCGCGCAAGGCAACGACACCGCGCTGAGCCAGCACGACGCCGCGCACCACCAAGACACCGCACACGCCGCTCACAGCGTCACCGCGCCGGGCGCCCCGTCGCCGCGCGACACCACCCGTGAGGAGCCCTCATGAACGCGCTCGCGATGGGGGTCGATCTCGCCTGGTCGCGGCTCAGCACCTCCGCGGTGTGGGTGACGCTCGGCGCGAGCTTGCTCGCTTGCATCCTCGGGGCCTGGCTTGAGCGCGGCGCCGGCGGTGTTCAGCTGAGCTTGCTCGGCATGACCTTCGGCCTCGCGATCCCGCTCACGGCTTTATCGCTCAGCCACCGCGTGTTCGACGGGCGCCGCCTGGCGGAGAGCTTTGAGGAGCCCGCGCGTTGGGGCGCGGATCGCCGCCATGTGCTGCTCGGAGCGCTCGCCGTCCTCGGCCCCACGCTCGCGGGTTGGTTCGCGCTGCTCGCGGCGATCGTCGTGGTCGTCGCGGGCGGGGACGCGCTGGATGTTGCGCGCTCCGCGGGCGTCGGCGCGCAAGCTGGCCTGATCTATGCTTGCGGGCTCACCGCCGCCTCCACTTGGGGCAAGCGAGGCCACGGCCGCGTGGGGTGGCTCCTGCTCGATTGGGTGTTCGGCGCTAGCACCAGCGCCCTCGCCTTGCCGTTCCCGCGCGCTCACTTAGCTAACTTGCTCGGCGCCGCGCCGCCGCTCGAGCTCAGCCAGCTGACGTCTGGTGCGCTGCTCATCGCGCTCGCGGGCGTCGCGCTGCTCTACGCCCAGATGAGGCTCCCCCGCTGAGGAGCGCGCTACCTCGCTCCAAGAGGGAGGGGGGGGGCAGGGGGTTAGACGGCACCGCACCCATGAGGCGCGAAGAGGGGGGCAGGCACGGGGGCCTGCCCCTACAAGCAACGAGCGCGCCACGCTCACTTTGACCGCGCCGCCACCTGTCAACAGTAAAGTTGTTTCGCGAGCTAGCGCGACGCTTGACCTGTACTACTGTTCCTCGCCGTGCGTGCCGTCGTCCTGCGCTTCAACACCCTCGACGAGCTCGCGCACCAGGTTGACGCTGGTGCCGAGGAACAAGATCTCCCCCTCCCTCCCTGCGGGCGCTTCCGCGAAGGCGAGTGGGTGCTCACCCACTTCTGCGTGGAAGAGGAGTCCACCTGCGTGGCTGCCTGTGTGACCGATCGCGGCGGCGGCTCACGGCTGGTGTTCGAAGATCGAGACTGGGAGCGCCTGGTCGACTTCGCGGAGGGCAGCCGCCCGAGCCTCCCGCCCCCGAGCGTCCCGGCGGATCGAGTGGCCTACGTGGAGGACGTGCCGCCGGACACCCGCGTGCTCTTGGTGGACGACGACACCGAGCTGCAGCGCGTGGTGGGCGCGCTGCTCGAGCACGCCGGCTACCAAACAGACAGCGTCTCGAGCGGTGAGCAGGCGCTTGAGCTGCTGCGCCGCGCCCGCTTCGATCTGCTGGTGCTCGACTGGAACCTCCCCGGCATGACAGGGCTGCAGCTTTGCCAGCGCCTGCGCCAGCAGGGCACCTCACTGCCCATCCTGTTCCTCACCGCGAACGCCACGAGCGACGATCTGGTGTCAGCCTTCGAGGCCGGCGCGGACGACTTCGTCCCCAAGCCCTTCCGCGCCCCCGAGCTCACCGCGCGCGTCATGGGCCTGCTCCGCCGCTCCTTGCCCAGCCCGTGTGAGGGCGTCGTGTCCAGGCAGCTCACCTGACCACCCACGCATCAGCTCCTCTGAGGCATGAGGAGCGAGGCGGCGTGACCAGTCAGCTCATCTGACAACTACGGAGCGAGGCGCGGCCCGTGGCCCGCTGGCCTGCGAGCTAGCCAGCTCGCCTGACGTCACTGCTCGCGGAAGGCTTCGGCGGGCCTGAGCCGCGCCGCGTGCAGCGCGGGCCACAGGCTGCCCACCAGGCACACCGACAGCGAGAACACGCCGGCTGCCAGGAACCACCATGGGTCGAGCTGCACCGGCAGGTAGGAGATGAAGTACACCTTGGGGTCCAGCGGAAAGGGGTACTTCAAGAGCAAGAAGCACGCGGCGTAGCCGAGCGTGAGCCCGAACCCCGCGCCAAACAGCCCGATGATGCCGCCCTGGTAGAGGAACGCCCGCACCAGCGCCCAATCCGTCGCGCCCATCGCCTTCATCACGGCGATCTCGCGGCGCTTGTCCAAGACCACCATGATCAGCGTGGCGAGCACGGTGAACGCTGCCACCAAGATCATCAGCGCGAGCACCATGCTGATGGTGACCTGCTGGATTTGCAGGGCGGTGAACAGGCCACGGTTCAGCTCCATCCAGTCCATCGTGTTGTACACGGGGCTATCGAGCTGCGCGTTCACGAGCGCCTTGATCGCCTGGGAGTCGTCGATGCGGTCCACCTTCAGCTCCACCCCGGTGACGCTGTCGCCGTTTTGGTGGAAGGCCTGCGACTCGTAGAGGTCGGTGTAGACGAGCTTGGAGTCGTACTGATCGAAGCCGGCGTCGAACACCGCGATCACCCGGAAGCGTTTTGCGACCGGCGGTCGAAAGCTACCGGAGCTGAAGGAGTAGCCGACGGTGGGGGACGTCACTTGCAGGCATGAGCCAAGGTCAGCGCCCAAGTACTCCCGCAGGCTCTTGCCGATGATGATCCCAGGGAGCTTCTTCACCGCATCAGCGCTACGACACGGATCTTCGTCCAGCTCCTCTGGGATGTCGTCCGGGTCGGGCAGCGTGCTCTCGTAGCCGCCGTCCGGCTCCACATCGCCCTGGGGCACCCCAGCGGGCAAGTGCTCAAGATCCAACAGGCTGCCGGGGCTCGGCGCCTCAGGCTGAGCGGCGCTGGGCGGCGCCTTGTCCAGCGCCTCGATGGCCTCGTCCAGCGCGGCGGCGCCAGCGCCTTGACCAGCCCCGATCCCGTCCACGTCCACTTGGTTCGGCTTCGCCGGCCCGCTGAGCACCGACTCACGGAGCCGCAAGCGCCGCGTGGACTCTGGGGGCTTCGCGCCCTCGGCGCGCAGGCCCTCGGTGTCCCCCTCCACGATGTGCTTCGGCAGATCCAGCACCTCACCGAACAGCTTCGGATCCACGCCCTTCAGCAGCACGCCCGTCGCCGTCTTGCTGCCGTGGCTCACCATCATGGGGTTGATGACGAACGGCGCGACCCCGATGACCCCGGGGATCTGCCGCATGTCCTCCATCACCTTGCGGTACTCGCGGAAGTCGCTCGAGTGACGCAGCACCAACACGTGCGCGTTCACCCCCAGCACCTTCTCACGAAATTCCGCGCGGAAACCGCCAGTCACGCTCACCACGATGGACAAACACGCGGTGCCGAGCGCCACCCCAAGCACCGCGAGCGCCGTCCCCAGGGAGACGAAGGCGCGCTGCCTGGAGCCCATGTAGCGCAGAGCAACTTGTAGCGGGAATCCCATACAGCGTAGGGGCCCCTCCTAGAGCGGCGATCGGTTTGCCGCAAGACGGACCGGGCACCGGGTGCCCGGCTCCAAACGCGCGCTCCGCGAAGACGCGCGGCGCCAACCCGCCACCAGCCCAGGGGTGAGCGGGGAGCTAATGGCTTGACGGAGCGTAAAACGCCGTTCAGGGCCGGCCGCTAAACGAGCAGGGGAGCGCTCAGGTGACTCGTGGAGGAGCCAACCCCCAAAAAAAGTCCTCGACCCTCCAGACCTTCCTGGCCGCTGCTGCGTCTCCCGACGCCCAGGCGTGGGCCGGCGAGCTGGGCTCCCCCAGCGAACCCAGGTACTGCACGGGTGCGCCGTGTGGCGAAAGTGACCGGAAGACACGAGCCCTGAACCCCCCGAAGACTACAGCGGCGCTCGCTAAGATGAGTAGACTGAGGCACACGTGAACAAGCGAGAGACAACCATCGAGCCGTCCGAGGGGGTGTTCGACGCCATCTCAGAGCCGCCCGTCGATCCGGGCCGCCTGAGCGTAGAGCCGGATACAAGGACCGAACCAGTCGCGAGCGCCCAACCCCTGGACGCCCCAGCCACCCCGACCAGCGCGCCCTCGGGTGGCTTGAAGATCGCGACCATCGCGCCGGGCAACGTCTCGATGCCTGACATCCCCCTGGGTGAGCTGCCACCGCCGCGCTCGAGCGATCCTTACATCGGCTGCACGATCGACGGCCGCTACAAGGTGGAGTCGGTGCTCGGGGAGGGCGGGATGGGCGTCGTCTACCGCTGCCGCCACAAGATCATCGACAAGAAGGTGGCCGTGAAAATCCTCCGCGCGGACTTGGCGCGCGACGTGGAGGTGACCGAGCGCTTCTTGATCGAGGCGAAGGCGGCCAGCTCCATCGGCAACCCCCACATCATCGACATCAGCGATTTTGGTCAGCTCCCTGACGGCTCCACCTACTTCGTGATGGAGTACCTGGAGGGCACGCCGCTCTCGTCGTTGGTCGATGGCGACGCGACGCTGAGCCTCGCGCGCATCGTGCACGTCGCGCGGCAGCTCGCGGAGGGCCTCGCCGCGGCCCACGAAGCGGACATCGTTCACCGCGATCTGAAGCCCGACAACATCTTCCTGATCGACCGCGGCAAGGAGAAGGACTTCGTCAAGATCCTTGACTTTGGCATCGCCAAGGTCTCCACCGCTGAGCAGGGCATCACGCGGGCTGGCTCGGTGTTCGGCACGCCGCACTACACGTCGCCCGAGCAGGCGGCGGGCGCTCCGGTGGACCACCGTGTGGACATCTACTCCCTCGGGGTGATCTTGTACGAGCTGGCGAGCGGCAGGGTGCCGTTCGACGCGGATAACTTCATGGGGATCCTCACCCAGCACATGTACAAGGCGCCGGTGCCCTTCCGCGCGCTGATGCCGCAGCCGAACGAGGTGCCGCCGGGGCTTGAGGCCATCGTACTGAAGTGCCTGAGCAAGCGCCCCGAGCAGCGCTACCAGAGCATGAACGAGCTGCTCGATGATTTGAACCGCCTGGACACCGGCAACATCCCCACCGCGGTGCCGGAGATGATGCAGCGCTCAGGGGGGTTCAACGTCCCAGCTGACTATTTCCGCAGCTCGATGCCGCAGCCGGTCCCCGCAGATCCTGGCGGACGCAGGCGCCGGTGGCCGCTCTACGCGGGCGTGGCGGGCGTCGCCGCCGCGGTGATGATCGTCGGCACCATCTTCGCCGTCAGCAACAGCAGCAGCGCGACCCCACAAGCTGAGCGCACGGCCGAGCCGACGCCGAGCGTCACCGCGCCGATCATCACGCCCCAAGAGGCGGCTCGCGTGGTGCTCGCCGTGGCGCCGCTCGACGCCCGAGTTTTCCTTGGAGAAAAAGACCTGGGCAGCTCCCCGGTGACGGTGGAGGTGCCCGCGGGAGAGCAAGTCGTCGTGACGATCCGCGCGGAGGGCCACCTGGAGAAGGAGCTCACCCTGGACGGCTCGGAGGCGCGGCAGTCGATCCAGCTCGAGCCGGTGGCAGAGGCACCCAAGCCCGCCGCGGAGCCGAAGCCCGTCGCCAAGCCAGGTCCGCGGCCCACGCCGAAGCCCGGCCCCAAGCCCGCCCCGACGCCCAGGCCCAACATCGGCGGCGGCGACATCGTGAACCCTTGGTGACCGCGGGCCGAGAGGCGAACGCGAACGCCACCAAGCTGAGCGGTCACATCCCTGAACCGGTGGTGAGCCTGTGTCAGCGCCTCGCGGAGGCCGGCTACCGCGCCTGGGTGGTCGGCGGCTCCGTGCGCGATCTGCTGCTAGCGCAAGGCGGCCCCGCGCGCCCCGGCGACTGGGATTTGGCGACGGACGCCCGACCAGAGCAGGTGTCGCGGCTGTTCAAGCGCGTCATCCCGACGGGCATCAAGCACGGCACGGTCACGGTGATGATCGGCAAGCAGGGTTTTGAGGTCACCACCCTGCGCGGGGAGACCTCCTACAGCGACGGCCGCCACCCTGACCACATCTACTTCGTCGATGATATCCGCGCGGATTTACAGCGTCGCGACTTCACGGTGAACGCCATCGCCTACGATCCGCTGGAGGATCAGCTCATCGACCCCTTCGGCGGCCTTGAAGACCTCTCGCGACGCGTCCTGCGCGCGGTGGGGGACGCCGCGGCGCGCTTCGGTGAGGATGGGCTCCGCGTGATGCGCGCCGCGCGCTTCGTGGCCACCCTGGACATGCAGCTGGAGGCTGAGACGGCGCGCGCCATCCGCCCCTCGCTCGCCACCTACCGCCTGGTGAGCCCTGAGCGCATCCGCGAGGAGTGGCTCAAGGCGCTCACGGCGGCGCAGCCGAGCCGCGCCTTGGAGGTGATGCGCGAGCACGGTCTGCTGGAGGTGAGCCTGCCGGAGCTGCAGCGCCGCACGCTGAGCGAAGGCGCTGCCCAAGGCGCAGACAGCGCGCCGAGCGAGGCGGCGCGAGGCGCTGAAGAGCAGCTAGACAGTGCACCAGACGAGGTGCCACGAGGCGCTGAAGGGGCCGGCGCACCGAGCGCTGACGCGCACATCACCTGGAGCCAGCTGCTGCGAGCGCTCGACGCGGCGCCACGCGACGCCATCTTGCGCACCGCGCTGCTGCTCACGGCGCCTGAGCCCTCCGCGAGCAGCGCCGCCTCGGAGCACGCCCGCGCCGTGTGCGCTCGGCTGCGCTTCTCCAACGCGGAGCGCGACCGCGTCACCCACCTGGTGGCGAGCTACCCGGTGCCCCCACTCCCCACCCGGCCTGCGCTCCGACGCTGGCTCAAGGCCACGGGCCCTGAGCTCCTGCCTCAGCTGTGGCCGCTGTGCCAGCACCTCACGGAGGCGACCGGCAGGAGCGCCGAGCCCATCCGCGAGCTCGCGGAGCGCGCGGAGGCGGAGCTCGCCGCGGGGGTACCGCTCAGCGCCCGCGATCTGGCGGTCACCGGGCGTGAGCTGATGCAGGCGCTAGACCTGCCGCCCGGGCCGCTGCTCGGTAAGCTGCTCGAACAGCTGCTCGACCACGCGCTGGAGCACCCTGACGCCAACCAGCCCGCCGCGCTGCTCAGCCGCGCCGCCGAGCTCCGCCGCGAGGCTTGAAGGGTATCGCGGGCAGGTTTGAAACCTGCCCCACGCGCGACGACGTCACGCTGAGGTGACCGGCTTGGGCGCGCCGAAGATCGACGCCGGGCGCTTCTTGTCGCTCGTCTCGCGCTTCTTGTCGCTCCAGCGCGGCACCAGCACCTTCGCGCGCTCGGGCAGCGGCTCCCCGTTGATCGACGCTTGGATCTCCTCCGAGCTGAGCGTCTCGCGGTCGAGCAGCGCCTCAGCCACCCTGTCTAGCGCGTCCCGATGATCCGTCAGCACCTGGCGCGCGCGCTCATACTCTTGCTCGATGATCGTGCGCACCTCCGTGTCGATGCGCTGCGCGGTGTTGTCCGAGTAGTTATCGCGGCGCGACGCCATCTCCCGGCCGAGGAAGATGTTCTCCTCTTGCTCACCGTAGGCGATGGGCCCGAGCGCCTCCGTCATCCCGTGCTCACACACCATGGAGCGCGCCATGGCGGTCGCGCGCTTGATGTCGTCTTGAGCGCCCGTCGTGATCTCACTGAACACCAGCTCCTCCGCCACGCGGCCACCCAGCGCCATCGAGATGCGCGCCAAGGTCTGCTTGCGCGTCATCAAATGGCGATCTTCCTGGGGGAGGAACATGGTGACGCCAAGCGCCGCGCCGCGCGGGATGATGGAGACCTTGTGCACTGGATCGTTGCCGTCGATCAGCGTGCCCACCAGGGTGTGCCCGGCCTCGTGCCAAGCCGCCGTGCGGCGCTCGGACTCGCTCATCACCATGGATTTGCGCTCGGTGCCCATCAGCACCTTGTCCTTGGCCATCTCGAAATCGGCCATGGAAACGCTCTCTTTATCCTGGCGCGCCGCCAGCAAGGCAGCTTCATTGACTAAGTTCTCGAGATCGGCGCCGACGAAGCCGGGCGTCCCAGAGGCGATGATGGCGAGGTCTACGTCGGGGCTGAGCGGCACCTTCTTGGTGTGCACCCCGAGGATCCCTTCGCGGCCGCGGATGTCCGGGCGCGGCACCACGATGCGCCGATCGAAGCGGCCGGGCCGCAAAATAGCAGGATCCAGCACGTCCGGCCGGTTGGTGGCGGCGACGATGATGACGCCCTCATTCGACTCGAAGCCGTCCATCTCCACGAGCAGCTGGTTCAAGGTCTGCTCGCGCTCGTCGTGACCACCGCCGAGCCCCGCGCCGCGATGGCGCCCCACCGCGTCGATCTCGTCGATGAAGATGATGCACGGCGCGTGCTTCTTGCCCTGCTCGAACAGATCGCGCACGCGGCTCGCGCCCACACCCACGAACATCTCCACGAAATCTGAGCCGGAGATGCTGAAGAAGGGCACGCCAGCCTCGCCCGCGATAGCGCGAGCGAGCAGCGTCTTGCCGGTGCCAGGCGGGCCCATCATCAAGACGCCCTTCGGGATCCGCCCGCCGAGCTTCTGAAACTTCTTTGGGTCCTTCAGGAAGGCGATCAGCTCTTCCACCTCATCCTTCGCCTCGTCCGCACCGGCAACGTCAGCGAAGGTGACCTTATTCTGTGCCTCATTCAGGAGGCGCGCGCGGCTCTTGCCGAAGCTCATCGCCTTGCCGCCGCCCGACTGCAGCTGGCGCATGAACAGGTAGAACATCACCAAGAGGAACACCATCGGCAGCAAGATGGTGAGCATGGTGGTGAGCACGGGGCTCGAGTCCTCCTGCTCGTACTTCACCTCCACGTTGTTGCGGAGGAGCCGCTTCTGAACCGTGTCCGAGTTGAGCGGGCCGATCGCGATGCGCTGATCCTTCGCCTTGCTGTTGCTCGGATCGACGATTTCAAACTTGTACTGGGTGTCCTTGATCTCGACCTTCGAGACGTGCTTCTGCTCGCGCGGCGCCTCAACCAGCGCCATCAGCTGGCTGAAGGGGATCTCTTTGCGGTGCTGGCCCTCGCTGTCGACAAAATGCCAGATCGCGAAGAACGCCACGATCACGACGACCCAGAGCAAGATGGTCTTGTGCGGTTGCTTCACTGTTCCTCAACGCCTCGAACGGGTCGGACTCTAGTTGAACGATAGGGGACAAACGGTACTGAACGCTAGCAGCTCACCGACAGGAGCTGGGCGACTAGCGAGAGGCAAGCATGCCACCCGGCGCCACGCGGCGCACCTGTCTACCTAGTGACGATTCCGCCGGGGCGCATCCCCCTGAACGTGCTCAGCTGCTTCGAGGCGCAGGGTGCGGCCGCCTTTCAGCCGCAGCTCCGCGCTTGAGCCGTCCTCCAGGGCGCGCTGCAGCGCCGCGATTTGCGCGCGGTTGAGCAGGCCAGGCAGCTCCCCCATCGGCTCCCCCTGCAGCTGGTCGGCGAGCGCCGTGAGGTGGCGAACGATGCCCGGCGAGAGCTGCTTCAGCATCGGCAGCAGCTCGCGCCGCACGCGCACCCGGAGAAACCGCGGATCCTGATTGGAAGGATCGCGCGCGACCTGGAGCCCATGGCGCTCTACATGGCGCTCCACGTCCTCGCGGGTCGCGCGGATCATCGGGCGCACACGCTGCTGTTCCTGTGCTCCAGAGCGCTCTGGCAGCACCACGAGGCCTCGCGGCCCTGCACCCCTGAGCAGCCGCAGCAGCACCGTCTCCGCGCGGTCGTCCGCGTGATGCGCCGTGGTGACGAGCGCCCCATGCTTCGCGGCCTCTCCCTCCAGCGCCTGATAGCGAACCTCCCGCGCGCGAGCGAGCAGGTTTGAGCCAGGGGCGAGCCTGACCTCAATGCGCGTGAACGGCACCCGCAGCTTGGCAGCCAGCTCCTCAGCCAGGTGAAGCTCGGCCGCCGCCTCCTCCCGCAGCCCATGGTCCACGCCGCAGGCGAACACCCCCAGGCCGAGCCGCTCCCGCACGAGTCCGAGCACGTGGAGCAGCGCCATCGAGTCGGGACCACCACTCACCCCCAAGAGCAGCCGCGCGCTTTGAAGCTCATGTCGCTTGAGCGCCGCCGTCACCTGCTTGATCAGGGTGGGGGGGTGGGTTCGCACCCGCTTGAGTATTCCAGGCGACGCTCGGGCACGCCACGGTCAGCTGAGCGCTCCGGCGCCCACCGCCAGCCACCGAGCGCGCGCAAACACTCCCTTGGGCCGCCCCAGCCTGCTCAAGGTCAGCGCTCTAGCGCATCGGGCGCAACAGCAAGCCAGTCCCTGCGCGCGCTCCTCCACCGCGAGCTGGAGCTTTAGTCAGCCACCATGACAAACAGCTAAGCCAGCTCAAACTCCTTACAGAACACCAGCGTGGCCTCCTGAGCGCCAGCCAAGCGGCCACCTTGGCTCAACGGAGGCGCGCCCTCCGCAAGCTGCGCCTGGTGCGCTGGTGGCTGAGTTGAGAGGGACTGCGCCCGGTGCTCGGCGTTGGGGAAGCCAAGCGCGCAGTGCCCTGTCTCCGGCTCGAAATAGGCGCAGTGCTCGCACTGATAGCGGAGCCTAAACTTGGCTAGCTCCGCCTTCAGCTGCGCGTCGATGGGCGTCCGCACTTCAGGGTCGCTCTGCGAGGACGCCGCGCGCCACCACGCGAGCGCCAGCCTGGAGCCGCCGGTCGAGCCAGCTGGGAGGCACCCGCCGCCGTGCGCTCAGTTGGCGCACTCGAGCACTGCCCAGCCGCCCGCGTCGTCACCTGCCTGGAGCCGCTGCCGCGTGAGCCAAGCGATCGCCACGCGGCTCCGCGCCGCGGCAATGCCCACCAGCTCACCATCGAAGCCGCTCAGGCTCATGCTGCCGACGCTCCCGAGGAACGGCGCCTGCTCGCCCGCCACCAGCGTGCTGCTCGCGCCGCTGAAGCGATGAACCGTCAGGCTACCTGTCGTCGAGGTGAGCATCAGCAGGCGGTCATTGAGCGTGACTAAATCCCCGCCGCGCACGTTGTTCACCGAGACCTGCCCACCACCAAGATCGCTGCCGAGCGCGTCAGTCAGCAGGTAGGTGATGCCTGAGCCCTCCGGCGCCATCGCCGCGACGCGCCCAGCGTACGCCGTGAGGGCACCCCAGCTCGCGGCGGGCAGCTCCACGTCCGCCGTCACGCCACTAACTGGCCCCACGCGCAGCGTCATCGTCGGCGCCCCAGTGACCTGAGCCAGCACCCCGCTGATCGCGCTGGTCATGGCGATTTGGCCAAAATCCACCGGCTGCATCCCGAGCAAGGTGCGCGCGCCGCCCTTGAAGCCGGGACCTTCGAGCGCAGCGCCTTGGAGCACCACGCCAGCCGCCTCCTCCGCGCGATACACGAACTCATAGTCGCGCTGCGTGCCTGGGACCGCCGCCAACGAGTGACCGCGCGCGAGGCTGAGCCCGATGAAGTCAGGGTTGCGGAGCGCGTTATCGCCCGTCCGCGCGCCGCTCGGGTTGAAGGTGATGAAGGCAGCGCCAGCCCCAGCGCCCAGGCCACACTCCGGCAGGCTCACCACCATCATCC
The DNA here is from genome assembly GCA_964415255.1 of uncultured Polyangiaceae bacterium. GTDB lineage: Bacteria > Myxococcota_A > Polyangia > Polyangiales > Polyangiaceae > JAHBVY01. The sequence goes on from CAYQAC010000011.1 coordinate 23,844, forward strand.
CCTCGCCCCCTTGAGAGGCGATGCCCACGCCGTCTTGTGGCATGGAGGTGCAGTTCCCCAAGGCGACCTTGCTGGGCGCCGAGGCAGAGCCGCTGTCAGACACCCCTTGGAGCACCGCCTGCATGGCGGTGGTGTCTGGGTGCTGCTCCCGGTAGCCGATGACGAAGCCGGTGTCCGTCGCTGTCACCCCGGGCCCTGAGAGCGAGGCCGTGTCTGACACCGGCGCTGGCAGCGCACCGCTCGCCACCACCCGGAGCGTGCAAGGGCCGGTGGGGCCCGCGTCGTCGCCGGAGTCCGGTACGCTGCTGTCGGGGTCAGGGTCGCCGTCGCAGCGGCCGTTCACGCAGACCGCAGGGGCAGCGCAGCCGGGCGCGCTCATGTCGCTGCAGGCCTGCGAGATAGAGCACCCGCTCCCGCTGCAGTTGCTCCAGGCCGCGACGTTGATCTCCACCTTGCTGATGTCCTCGACGTCAGCGCAGGTGCAGCCGTAGGCGATGGGCTTGCAGCTGTCGTCCTTGAGCACCGCCGCGAACGCATATTTCCGCACCGGCAATTCACCGACGGACGGCAGCGCCTGAGTGATGGGCACGAGCGAGGTTTTTATGGCGCCGCGGGTGTCGCCCAGGGCCAGCTGAGCGTCGAGGGGGCCGCAGGTGTTGTTCGGGCAATCCGACTCGAACACCGCGAACTCGACGTAGTCCGCTCGCGAACGGAAGCCTTGACCCTCTGACTGGCAAGGATCTACCAGGGTGAGGGCAAGCTCCTTGGACGAACAGGCGGCGCCGGAAGCCACCGCCGCGGCGATCAGCGCGCCTACAGACACCCAACGCACCAAGCGAAGCTCTGAACGAACACTCATAAGGACTCTAGAGGAAGAGGCTTTGCGCCCACCAAGCGGGCTCGAAGAAAAACTCAAGGGGCCGTACCACGCGGCTCTTCAGGAGCCCATGTCCACACGCTGCGAGGTTGTTTTGCCGCTGGTGATGGTCACGCTGATGGACTTGGATGCGGCGCCCTTGCGGCGCAGCCCCACGCCGTAGTTCCCTGGCGGCAGCTGGGCGCGCACCACGGGTGAGGGGCCGAGGTTACGCCCACCGGCGGACACCGAGTCACACGCGGGGTTACACACGACGGTCAGGAACCCTGGCTCGGCCTTGGCCGCCGGCTCCGCCTTGGCCGCTGGCTCCGCCTTGGCCGCCGGCGCGGCCTTGGGCCCCGCCGCTGGGAGCGGCCCTGGCACCTTGGCTTGCGCAGCCGGCGTGGGCTCGGCCTTCTCAGACTCCGGGGCCAGCGAGGTGGGGTCGAGCGTGTCGCTCGTGGGCTCCGCGGCGGGAGCGGCCGCCTCAGTCGCGGTGGGCGCGGCGGTGGGCTGCGCGGCGATGGGCTCCGCGGTCGCGGTGGTGGCAGGCCCCGCGGTCGCGGTGGTGGCAGGCCCCGCGGTGATCACTTGGGGCTCAGGCTTCTCAAGCGCCTTCATCACCACCAGGGCGATCAGCGCCAGCGCCGCCAAGGTGGTGGTGGCGGCGATGACGCCGATCAACAAGCCGCGCCCCTGCGCGGGCGGCGGTAGCTGCTGCCGCGCCATCAGCTGCTGCTGCGCCATCAGCTGCTGCTGCTGTTGCGTGAGCATCGCCGCTTGAGCCGCCATGTCCCGCTGGTAAGCGGGCTCGGCCACCACGACGGGCGCGACGGGCTGCGGGGCAGGCTGATGGCTCTTCGGCGGGACATGCGCGGAGGTGGACACCGACGCCGTGTTGAGCTCCTCTGAGAGGTCAAGTGGGCTGTCCATGATGCGGGTGACCGCGTCGTCGTCTTCGCCGTAGTCGTGAAAGCCTGCGTTCTGTGCCGGCTGAGCCTGGGGGCGCGGGGGAGGAGGCGGGGGGGCGCCTAGACCTAGCTGAGTGCGCTTGGGAGAGTTCATGATGGTCGATGGGGGGTGTGATGCCGACGAGCCGGTGCCCGAAATGACCGGCGCTACCGCGGGGGGTTGGGCGGCAGCGGGTTGGGCACCTGAAGGGACAGGAGCTGACGCGTCAGGGATGAGTAAGGTCTTGGCCAAGCCACCCTGAGCCCTCGGCGACTGGGCGCCAGGCCCTGTTCCGCTCTGGGAGGCCGCTCGAGGATTGTCAACGGTGGTGGAGGTGACGAGGCCCGAGCGGGAGGCCGTAGCCTGGACGTCGCTGTCCAGCGTGAGCAGGGAGACGTCGTCCTTAGACTGCGCGGCGAGCTCCACCGGGCTGTCCAAGATCACCGTCTGGGTGACGTCCGCCGCCCACTGCAGGTGCGCCTCGCGCTTCTCGTAGCGCTCCGCGAGGACCGTCTTCATGTAGCCGCCGATGTCATCGGCGCCCACGAACTGCCCCTGCTGCATCAAGTACTGCTGCAGCGCGCGCGAGAGCTCACGGGCGGTCGCGTAGCGCGCCGCGCGATCTTTCGTGAGCGCCCGCATCACGATCGCCTCAAGGCCGGGTGGGTAGCCACGCACCAAGGTCGTGGGGCGCGGCACCAGGCAGTCTTGGACGCGCGCTAGGGTGTCCAGATCGCTATCCATACGGAAAAGCCGACGCCCCACCGTCAGCTCCCACAGCACCACGCCGAGCGCGAACACGTCCGTGCGACGATCAACCTCCTCCCCCCGGACCTGCTCGGGGCTCATGTAGGCGAGCTTGCCCTTCAGCGTCCCGGCGCGCGTCTTGGTGAGGCGATCAGTGACCTTGGCGACGCCAAAATCCACCACCTTCACGCTGCCCTCGTAGGTGATGAACAGGTTATGCGGGGTGACGTCCCGGTGCACGAGCCCGAGCGGCTGACCCTGACGCCCCGTGAGCTCATGCGCGGCGTGCAGCCCCTCGGCGGCCTCCGCCACGATGCGCGCCGTCATGGCGAAGGTGAGCGGCGGGCCGCCGCCCTCCTCAAGCACCCGCATCACCTCGCGCAGCGGCTCGCCGTGGAGGTACTCCATGGCGATCCAGTAGCTGTCGCGGTGAGTGCCCAGGTCGAACACCTGCGCCACGTTCGGGTGGGTGATGCGCGCGGCGATGCGCGCCTCATCCAAGAACATGCTGATGAAGGTCTGGTCTTCTGCGAGGTGCTGGTGGATGCGCTTGATGGCAATCCACTTCTGGAAGCCACCCGGGCCATCGGCGCGCGCCAGGTGCACGGAGGCCATCCCGCCCACGCCGATTTCGTCCACCACCCGGTAGCGACCGAGGAAGTAGGTGCCACCCGAAGGGAAGTGTGCCTCCTGCCCCGGGCGTGAGCCATCGCTACCCTGAGAACCAGGGCGCTGAGGCGCACGCGGAGCGGCACGCGCGGTCATTGCCAGGCCGGTGCCCCCACGCTGACGTCGCTCGCTGGGCGCGTGACGAGGAACACGGTCGCCACCGTCGCCACCAGCAGCACCCCGCCGGCGATCCACGGGACGGGCCCAGCGAACAGCCCGCCCTCATCCTTCCCCTTGTCCTTCTTCGCGTCATTCGCGAACGGATCTTCGTTCTTGCTCGAGCCGGCGGGGGCAGCGCCCGCGCCCGCGCCCCCGCGCGAGCCCTTGACGCGGATGGTGAGGTTCTCCGCAACCCAGGCGTTGTCGCGGTCGTCCACGCCGGACACGCGCACCTTCAGCCGCGCGCCGCTCTCCGCCACCTTCGGCGGGAACTTGAAAGTCAGCTTGCCTGACGCATCCTGGCGCTTGCGCCAGCGCTTACCGGTGAGCGTGTCTTCGATCACCACCACCACGCGCGTCACGAACACCGCAAATCCCTCTGGAATTTCGGTCTCGATCACGAAGGCCTGGTTGGCGGGGACGTCACGCGGCGCCTCAAGGTTGAGCGTCAGCTTCTCGCCCTGCTCGTTCGCCTCCCGCCGCGCCTGCTCGTACAGCTTACGCGCCGCGGCGCCGCTGTCGGCTGGCAGCTCGAAATTCGGGTCGATCACGGAGGCGACGCGGAAGTCGCTGAGCGCCCCGGCCGAGTCCTTGAGCGCCGCCTTCACCGTGCCGATGCGGCTGTGCGCGATGACCACCTCTTCAGGCTCCAGGCCGCCCTCCTCCAGCGCCTGGAGGTAGAGCGCCTGAGCCTCCTCGAGCTCGCCCCGATGCCAAGCCGCGTCCCCCTGCCCGAAGGACTTGGGGGCGGCGTCAGCGACGCCCGCGACGAGGCAGGAGACACAAAGGAACCAGGCACTGAAGAGGAGGCGCAAATACATGGGAAACCCTTCGTGAAATCGTATCGGGCGCCAACCCCACAAGCAAGGCGCCGGCCTCACTTAACCAAGTGCCGCTGCGCAGGAGCCTGCGCACCCAGGCCCCGCTGGCGTGAAGCGACCACGCTGGCCAAGCCCAGCCCTGGCGCGACGTCACCACGCGGCCCAGCTCGTCTTCCCCCAGCAAGGCCACCCACCTGACCCTGGATGCCGCACCGCGTCAGCCAGTCTCGCGCTGAGCCCAAACGGTTGAGCTCAGCTGGGAGCTACGGGAACGGCTGCGCTGGTTGGCCGCGCTCAAAGAAGTAGCGAAACCACCCCGTGAGGCGGCTCGTGTGCCCCTCAGGGTACTCACCGTCCAGGTTGGCGTCGCGCGGATCGGCGACCGTGACGTCGAAGCTCGCCTCCGTCAGTCGATCGTCACCGCTTGTCTCGTTGGGGTCGTTGCTGAACAAACTGGAGAACGTGATGGTGCCATCAATGGCGTAGATGGTGCCGTTCTGCTGGTGGCAGGTCTGGTGGAGGTAGAGCGAGAGGCTGACGAGCGGCGCCTCCGTGATGGGGCGCGGCACCCCGATCGGCTTGACCCCAACCGGCAGCCCCACTGGGATCGGGACGCCGATCAGCTCCTCTCGGACGTGCTGCACGCGATCCACGGCGACAATCATGCCGTCGCTCAGCTCCTCGATGTCCTCCCCGCGCTGGATGCGAATGAGCGCCTGATCGCGGTACGGGTTGGTGGAGAAGAAGTTCGGCTTGAGATCGTACTCCCCATTCCAGCAGTCCTCCACGTAGAGCCGGTCGCTCTGCACCCAGCCCTCCCCCTCACCCGGTGCGCAACCCACCGCGCCCAGCGCCAGGCCGAGCGCCCACGGCCACGCCCGAGCCATGGCGCGCTGCGACTGAGCCCCGAGGCACCGCGAGGCGCTCACAGGCTGAGCCCCTCCTGAGGCCCGGCTTCAACAGGCGGCGCCACGGCTTCACCACCGAGCGCCGTGCTCATGTCTCCGGCCTCCGTCACCATCGCGCCCAGCGCGGAGGCGGTATGGGGCGAGCGTGGGGCGCGCAGGCTCGCGCGGATGGTCCCGCCGCCGAGCACACGATCCCCTGCGTAGAGCACCGCCACCTGCCCCGGCACCACGGCCTGGAGCGGCGCCTGAAACCACAGCTCGTACGCCTCCCCCCGGCGCTCGAGCCGCGCACGAACCGGCGCCCCGCGGTAGCGCACCACCGCCTCACACTCAAGCGCCACGCGCGGGTGGTGAAGGGCCTCAAACCGCACATCGTCAGCTAAGCTGACGTCCACCAGCTGCGCGCCGTCAGCCATCAGCGCCGACCGCTCCCCGAGCTCCACCACACCGCTCGGATCCACGCGCACCACGTACAGCTTCCGTCCGCCGCCGGTGGTGACGCCGCGCCGCTGCCCCACCGTGAAGCGGTGGATGCCGTCGTGCTCTGCTAACACCTGCCCGGCGTCGTCCACCACGGGGCCCTTCGTGACGCGCCCGGCGGCGCGCGCGCTGACCAGCGCGTCGTAGCGGCCACGCGGCACGAAGCACAGCTCCTGGCTCTCGCCCTTGCCCGCGCCGCGCAGCCCGAGCGCGTGCGCCTCGGCGCGCACCGCCTGCTTCTCGTCGTTTCCTAGCGGAAACATCAGCTGCGCGAGCGCCTCCGCGCTCAGCATGTGGAGGAAGTAGCTCTGGTCCTTCGTGAGGTCGCGCGCACGGTAGAGCCGTGACCTCCCCGCCTCCACCTGCACGCGGGCGTAGTGCCCGGTGGCGACGCGAGTCGCGCCGAGGCGCGACGCCAAGGTGAGCAGCTCCTGCACCTTCACGCCGCGGTTACAGCGCACGCAGGGGCTGGGTGTCTCGCCGCTCAAGTACGACTCGACAAATGGGCTGACCACCTCACGCTCGAACAGCTCCCGCCGATCGAACGCAAAATGCGGGATCTTTAGATCGTCAGCCACCCTGCGCGCGTCGTGGACATCCTCTGGCGCACAGCAGCGCCCCTTCACCTGGCCGTCCTCTGGGTAGTCCCACAGGTGCAAGGTGACCCCCACCACGTCGTAGCCCTGAGCCACCAGCCGCGCAGCCACGACGGAGGAGTCCACCCCCCCGCTCATCGCCACTAGCACGCGCTCTGCCACGCAGCGTCCATAGCCTCGCTCAGCTCACGCGGCCAGCGCTGGGCAGGCAGCGAGGGTCGCTTGGGCGGTTTCTCAAGGGGGTTTGGGGGTTGGACGGCACCGCGCTGCGAGGCGACTCACGGATGGCGCCAGGGTGCCACCGAGCGACTGCAGCGACGCGCGGCGCGCCACAGCGGGACCAACCCCCTGCCCCCGATCATGCGGCTCAACCTGCCGCGCTGACGGCCCTGGCTGGCGCCGCTCAGCCTCGAGCTCAACGGCGCTGTAGGAAGCCTGTGGGTCAGCGAAGTAGGTCAGCCGCTGCTTTGGAGCGTGGTGCGCACCGCGTTCCCAGCGCGGTCCACCAGCTTCCCTGCGAGGTCGACGGACTCGCTGTAGCGGTAGATCCCCGCTTGCAGCGCGATCAGATCCCCCGCGCCGAGGCCGCTCATGGCCGCGCCGGAGAGCGAGCGCTTCACGAGCTTCTCGCCTCGGTCAATCTCACTGCCTAACGCGCTGAGCGCCTCTTGGAACCGCTCGCCGCGGGCTGGGCCGCTCGTCGCTGCGGCGCCTGCCTGAGGGCTAGCGGCGCTCGTCGTGGGGGCGGGGGCTTGGGGGGGTCTGATTTCCATTGTGCCAGGTCGGCGGAGGTCGCCACCGGTTGCGTGGATTTGTCGTCCTCGGCGGTGACCTAAGTCAGGGCTGCTAGCGCGCCTCCAGCGGCGCTCGGGCTCAGCGCTGACGCAGCAGGCCCCCGAGCTTGCTCGGCTGCGGATCGGGATCGTGGTGCTTCAAATAAGTCAGGTTCACGCCGTTAATCAGCGCGTGCGCGACGAGCGGACCCACGAGCGAGCCCGTCAGCTGAAACAGGAGGCCGAGCAGCAGCCCCATCAGCGTGGCCCAGATCACCCACACCCAGCGGCTCTTGCCGGGGCCTTGGTGGATCACCCCGAAGATCAGCGCCTGGAGCCACACCCCGACCAGCGGCTGCGCCAAGCCACGGAATAAGAGCTCCTCTCCTAGCGCGCTGAACACGGCGAGCGCCACCACCCCGAGCGGACTCAAGCCACGCGCCACCGGACGTAGATCTCGATGCAGCTGGCGCGCCCAAGCGAGGCGCGGCACCAGCGCGCGCGTCAGGCCGATCGCCAAGACCGCGAGCCCAACCCCGGCGCCCGCGCTGACCAGGTGCGGCTGGCTCAGCGGGAGCCACGGATCAGGCAAGGTCCACATCGTGTA
>CAYQAC010000011.1:31420-38909 GCA_964415255.1 uncultured Polyangiaceae bacterium
CATCGTGTAGCCGAGCCAGCCCCAGCCGATCCCCACGGCGAGCGCCGCGAGGCCGACATAAGCCGCGACGTATCGGCCCCAGCGGTGCATGCCCTGACTATGGCACGCTGAGGACGACGCCGAGGACGACCAAGTGAGGACGACCCAAGGCGGACAACCCAAGGCGGACAACCCAAGGCGGACAACCCAGGGCGGACAACCCAGTGTGGCCGCCGCGTGAGCTGCCATCAGCGAGCGCCGCACCTAAACATGCGTTGCGTGCTGGGTGGGCTTCGTGAGAGGCTCGTCAGTTCACCCCAGTTTCTTCCCACCGTCTCTGGTGGCAATCAGGTCGGTGCTTTAGGCTGCGGCCGTGACGGCTCCCGCAGATCCTCCGGAGGTGAACCAGCGGTTCAATGACCACCTGGACCTGTGTGATCAAGTGGCGCGGCGCATCGGGCGCCAGGTGCCGCGCGCGGCGCTCGATGAGCTCATGAGTTTTGCGCGCGAGGGGCTGTTCAATGCAGCGCGGCGCTTCGAGCCCGAGCGAGGTGTCCCGTTTCGAGCGTATGCCCGCTACCGCATCCAAGGCGCGGTGTACGACGGGCTGCGCCAGGTGGCGTACCTGCCGAGGAGCGTGCACGCTCGGCTGCGCGCGGAGGAGGCGGCCGCGACCTTCAGCGAGGGCGCGCAAGAGGACCTGCACGGGGCGCCGCGCGCCAAGCCAGCTGAGGCTGAGGGCGCGCTGCAAAACCACCTGGCCGCCATGGCCACCGCGATCGCCGCTGGGGTCGTCAGCCAAACGACCTTATCAGGCCCCTTGGAGGCCATTGAGCGCGCGCCCAGCGCGGAGCAGCAGCTGGAGCGCGCCCAGCTGCTCGCGCTGCTACGTGAGGCGGTGGCGGAGCTGCCGGACCAGCAGCGCAGTTTGGTCGAGCGCCACTACTTCGGCGGGGAGCGCTTCGACCACATCGCGGAGGAGCTTGGCCTCTCCAAGAGCTGGGCCAGTCGGCTCCACACGCGCGCCATCACCACGCTGACCAAGCGGCTCCAGCAGCGCTTGTAGGCGCGCGCTCCCCTCACCCAGGCTCCCCTGAGCCCGGCGTGACCGCGACGGAGCGGCTCCCAGCCCGCCGCTCAATATCCACACGGTATTTTAGAGCCCCAGCGCCGCGTCGAGCTCCTCAAGCGGCAGCGCCGAGCAGTCGACGAAGGGCCCCGCGTTGGCCTCGAGCCGCGAGACCAGCGCCTGGAAGGCGAGCGGAGCCACCTCCGCTGCCTCCGGCGCGCTCCCGGTGAGCTCCTTCACCGAGGTGACGCCGTGCTGCGTGATGCCGCACGGGACGATCCAAGAGAAGGCGTGAAGGTCGTTCGTGAGGTTGAGCGCGAAGCCGTGCATCGTCACCCAACGCGAGACCCGCACGCCGATCGCGCCCAGCTTGGCCAGGCGCACGGCGGCCTCCGCCCCAGGCCACGCGCTCGGCGCGCTCGCGTCCACCCACAGCCCAATCAGATCGGGCACCTGACCTGCTGCGATCCCAAAGCCCGCCGCCACCTCCGCCATCACCGCCGCCAGATCGCCGACGAAGCGCCGCACATCTTGGCGCTCAGGCGCAAGATTGATGATGGGGTACCCCACGAGCTGCCCCGGCGCGTGCAGCGTGACGTCGCCGCCACGGCCCACCGCCTCCACCGCGACGCCGCGCGCCGCGAGCTCAGCGCTCGGCAGCAGCACGTGAGATGGATGCGCGCCGCGGCCCAGGGTGATCACCGGCTCGTGCTCAAGCAGCAGCACGGTGTCAGGCACGGCACCTCGCTGCCGCGCCTCCTGAAGCGCCTGCTGGAGCTCATGCACCCGCGCGTAAGGTCGGCGACCCAGCCAGTAGCCATGGAGCGTGCGCGACATGAGGCGGGCTTAGTCCAAGACACCGCCTCGCTCCAAGCGGCTCGCGCGGCTCTGCGCTGGTGCCCACTGGCGAAGCCAGCGCTGACCACCCTGGGTATCAAAAACCAACGCTCGACGCAGGCGGCGGTGGAGTTGCCCCCGGCGGGGGCGTATGCTCTAGCCACGTGAGCGTCACCGCTGCCTCAGTCGCCTGCCGGACTCAAATCTCCACCCTGCGCGTGCGGGAGAGCTACATCCGCGAGCGGTTCGGGGTGGGGGAGTACCAGCGCTGGCTCAGTCAGGCGAGCGAACCGCTACGCGACGCGCTCCTAGCGCCGGACCCTGCGGACGGCTGGGTGCCGCTCGACCGGCTGGTCGAGCTCTGCGAGCTGGCGGAGCGGGAGCTTGGCAGTGGGGCTGACCAACTAACGCTCGCCATGGCGCGCTACTCGGCGCAGCACACCGGCGGGGTGTGGCGCTCCATGTTCGAGCGGGGGGTTGGGGTGCACCAGTTCATGGCTATCGCCGCGGGGATCTGGCATCGCCATTATGACTGCGGCCGGGTGGTCACGGGGGAGGCCAACGGTGACACCGCGGAGATCACCATCTTGGGCATGCCACGCCCGAGCCGCTCACACTGCCTCAGCGTCCGCGGCTGGTTGGAGGGCGTGTTCTCCTTCAACCCGAGCTCCCACGTCATCATCCATGAGCTCTCCTGCCGCGCTTCGGGCGACCAGAGCTGCACCATGACCATCACCTGGCAGCCGGTGACGAACACCGCTTGAGCTGAGCGTCCGACGCGGCCGCGAGGGACGCACCCCTGAGCGCCTCAGCGCCTGGTCAGCTTGGCTGACAAACGTCAGTTAGCGCATCCACGCCAGGTCAGCTTCGCTGACAAACGTCAGCTGGCGCCTACTCGTCAACCTCGCCGTCGTCACTTGAGCCTTGCGCCTTCAGCAGATCCGCGTCGCTCATGTGGATGGACGCCTTAGACAGGTCCACGCCCGTTTGACCCCCAGCGGGCCGCGCGCCGGTCGGCTGCACCGCCACGTCAGCGGCGGGGAGGCTCGGTGAGGCGGGCGCGGCCTCCTCCTCACCCGACGGCTCCTCAACCTTCGCCTGAGCCGGCGCGAGCTCAGGCTCCGCTTGCGGCATCGGGATCTCTGCGAACAGCGCCGTGAAGCGGCTCTTGAACTCCTCAAACGCCTGGCGCTCGGAGCTCGGGAGCACCGCGAGCGCGTCCAGCTTCAGGCTCAGCGCGTCGATGAACTGCCCCTTACGCTTAGCGATGAAGTGAAGGTGCGGCCCCGTGCTGCGCCCCGTGGAGCCCACGTAGCCGATCACCTGCATCCGCTCGACGCGCTGCCCCACCTTCATCCCCTCCACGAACCGCGACATGTGGGCGTAGCCCGTCTCCATGTCATCGTCGTGCTTGAGCATCACCAGGTTACCGGCGGGGCCGCCATCACCGATGAACGACACCACGCCGTAAGACGAGGCGCCGATCGGCGTGCCGGTGGGCGCGCCAAAATCCGTCCCGTTGTGCGGCATGCGGCGCTTGAGCACCGGGTGCATCCGGTTCGGGTTGAACTGCGAGGTGACGGGCGCGTCTGGGATCGGGCGGCGCCAGCCGCCCTCAGAGGGGGAGCGACCCTTCTCGTCGAAGTAGCCCTTGGTTTTTGCCCCACGGAAATAATAGACGCGCACCGCCTTCTCTGGCGCCCCCGCCGGGATGTACTCGAGCGCCTCCACCCCGGCGTAGCGCGCGAACTCGCCGAGCACCGTGGTCTCCTGCGCGATCACCTTCACTACGTCCCCCGGCTTGAACTGCGCGATCGACATGTGACCGCGCAGCGCCTTGCTGACCACGCTGGCGAGCCCCACCTCGAGGCCGCTCCGCTGCGCGTCCACGTCGAAGCCTGCGCCGGTCACCCGCACCGCGCCCTTCACCTGCGCGCGGTCCACCTTGAGGTCGAGCTTGGCGCCGCGCAGGAGCCCGCCCGAGTCCTCCTTCGCCTGGTAGATCTCCTCCTTGCTCACCTCGAACTCGAAGGCCTTGAGGCGCTTGGTGCTGCGATCCACAAGCGCGATGAAGCGATCCGTGCGGTTCGTTTTATCGAGGTCGCGCACTGGCTTCAGCGCGGTCAAGGCGCGGTACGCCTGAGACTGCTCGAGGCCAGCGTCTTGCACCGCCTTCAAGAACGACTCGCGACCCACCTCACCCTCGATGATCCGCGTGCCCTCAGCGCCGCGCTCGTCAGCTATCCGCCATGGGCCAGGCACCTTCACGCGCTTGGGCGGCGGCTCGGGCTCCGGCGCCACCTCCTCTGGCGCTGACTCCGTGACCTCCGCCACCGGCGTCACGCCGTCGGGGAACTTCCGCGGCGCCACCTGCACCAGCACCGCCACCAAGCTCGAGATCAGGGCGGCGCCGAACACGCCGCCGAGCACCGCGATCCAAGTGGGCGACACGCCCGGCTTGCCCCGCACGATCGCCCCACCGCGCTTCGAGTGCACGCCGCGCTCGGAAGCGGAGAGCGCGATCTCATCGAGCTCACGCTCAAGCGGGCTCTCGGGTCGCGCCACGTCACGTCCGATTTGATCCAGCTCCTCACCGAACCCCGCGCTCAGCGCGCGCGCGCGCTCAGGATCCGTCTCACGCACCCGCGCCAGGAGCCGCTCACGCATCGCCTGCCCGCGCACGACGGGCACCGGCGGTAAGTCTTCCTCACCATCAGGCGCGCCGAAGTGGAGGGCCTCACCGAGAGGCGACGCCTCACCCAAGGGCGACGCTTCACCCAGCGCCTCCGCAGACCAAGGCTGTGTGATGGGGCGCGAGCTGCCAGGCGCCCGATCAGCGCCCAGGTGCGGCAGCTGCGGCGCACCGTGCGCCGAGTCCGTCAGGGGAGCTGCCGAGCGAGCCTCCGGCAGGCCATACTCCGACGCGAGCACCGACAGCGACGACGCTGGCGGTAACCCAGGGGAGGTGGGCGCCAGGCCGGGCGTCAACCCGGGAGCCAGCCGCGACAGCGGCTCGTGAGCTTCACTGACCGCTGCCTGCCCCGCCAGGCCGACCGACTGCGAGGTGGCGGGGGGTAGCTCAAGCGGCGGCAGCGACACCCGCCGCACCTCAGGCGGTGGCCCGAACGCGACGCCTCCAGGCGCGGGCGCAGCCTCCGCGCGCGCGTCCGGATCCGCGGGGTGGAACACGGGCTCAGTCTCGCCCGCGTCGCCCACCGACGGGTCGATGACGCTGCCGACGAGGCGGGGGCCACCTGGCTTGGACGACACAGCGGCGGCTTAGCAGGGGGCTGAAACCCGAGCAAGGCAGCCCCCAGCGGCGGCACCTGTCCAGACGTTCCCCTAACGATGCAGGGTTTGGGGGTTGGGCACCGCGCTCCACGGTTTGCGGCGCTGTGCGTCACGCCAGCTGAAGTGCCAGGGCGGGGGCGCTATGCTGCGCGCTGGGGTCAAGCTCCTGCCTAACCAACGCGCGCGGGCGGACCCAGATGAAGGTCCGCTGAGTCGCCCTTCATCACGAACCGAGACCGCCATGGACGAGCACACCAAGCAGCTCCTCTCGCTAGGACGAGAGCACTACGCCAAGCGTGAGTACGATCAGGCAGAGTACCTGCTGCGCCAAGTCTCCGAGCAGGCCAGCGGTTTTGCTGACGTCCACAACATGCTCGGCGTGATCGCCCACAGCCGCGGCCACTTCACCGAAGCCGAGCGTGAGTTCGAGCACGCGGTGAAGCTCAACCCGCGCTACACCGAGGCGCAGCTGAACCTGATGGTCGCCTACAATGACCTGGGGAAGTACGAGCACGCGCGCTGCGTGTACGCTGGGATCCGCACCCGGGACGAGGCGCGCGGCGACGAGCCTGATGCGTTCATGCTGGGCAAAATCGCGAACCTGCACGCAGACGTCAGCCAAGCTTACGTTGACGCGGGGATGATGGAGGAGGCCATCTCCGAGCTTGAGCGCGCGGTGCGGCTCTGCCCACAGTTCGCCGACCTGAGGACGCGCCTCGGGGTGCTCTACCGCGACACGGGCAAGGCCCAGCGCGCGCGTGAGGAGCTGGAGGCGGCGCTGAGCGCCAACCCGAAGTACCACCACGCGCGCGTGATGCTCGCGGTGCTCCTGCTCACCACCGGTGAAGAGGAGCGCGCCATCATCGAGCTCACCCAGCTGCTTGAGGACGACCCCGACAACAAGAGCGCGCAGATGTACCTGCGCATCGCGCGCGCCGAGCGAGAGCGCGCCTAGCTCATCCATGGAGCAGCGACGTGGCGCGCGCTAGTTCGTCAGCGCGCCTGAAGGCGCTCCGTCAGGGTGGCTGGCGACAGGCGCTCCGCGCCCTGTGGCGGCGGCTGCGCGGCGGCGCGGTGACGCCGCTGCGCGCCGGCTCATCGGTGGCGCTTGGGGTGTTCATCGGGTGCATCCCGGTGTTCGGGCTCCATTTCCCGCTGTGCGCCGCGCTCTGCCTGCCGCTCAGGCTCGACCTGGTGCTGTGTTACCTGGGCTCGAACATCTCGAACCCGCTGTTCGCGCCGCTGCTCATCCTCGCGGAGCTGAAGCTCGGCGCGTGGCTGCTCGGCAGGGGTGAGCTCAGCTTCGATCGCGCGGCGCCACTCAGCGAGCTCATGGCTCAGTTTGGCGTCGAGCTCCTGGTGGGGGCGCCGCTCGTGGGCCTCGCGCTGGGGCTCTGCCTCGGCGCGCTCAGCGCCGCCGTGGTGCACCGGAGGCGCCAGGCGGCGCCGCTCCCCGTGGCCACAAAAGACAGCGCACCAGACGACTGATCACGCCGGGCGGCGGTGCAGCATGTACATCAGGGCGGCGCGCAGCTCCGGCTTGAGCGCCTCGAAGGCGAGGACGCTGGCGGCCTTAGGGGCCACGCCCTCAAGGCGCCACGCCTCCTCACCGCTCTTGTATTTGGCCTCCACGCGCTTCTCCTTCTGCTTCACGCTGAGAAGTTCGTTCTCCTTACCATCGTAGACCTTGTAGCCGTAGTCCTTCGGCTTGGAGAGGTGGAGCCGCGTGCCGTTCTCCTCCTCCAGCTCGAGCCGGTCGTCCTTCTTGAACTTCAGCTTGTGCGTCACGGTGCCGTCCGGCAGACGGATCTTGATGCGGTCAGCCTCCCGCGTGAGCTTGTAGACCGTCTTCCCCTCTTGGCTCAGGGTCACCTGGGTGCCCTTCAGCTCCAGGTCGAAGTTGCTGTCGCCCGCGCGCAGCGCCGCTTTATCGCCGTCGAGCTTGAGCTCAATGTCGACTTCCCCGCTCGTTTGCAGCACCGCCGCCGGGTCAAAGGCGATCGCGACGGGCGGGCTCTCCTCCCCGCCAGCCTCACCTGAGCCCTTGCAGGCGAGCAGCGCGAGGGCCATCAAGAGCACGTACAGGAAAACCTTGCGGGAACGCATGCGCCGAGGCTACCGCGGCGCTCGCCTGGCACCAAGCGGCTTCGAGCGCCGTCGGGCCCTTGACGTGCCGCGCGCGGCCTCCTGGCTGAGCCGTGAGGGTGTTCACGGTGCGGTGCCGTCCAACCCCCAAACAAGCCCTGCGCAATATGCCGTGCAGGGTCGTCGTGGCCGAGCACCTGGAGGCCCCACGCCGGAGAGCGCTGGCCT
>CAYQAC010000011.1:38919-43060 GCA_964415255.1 uncultured Polyangiaceae bacterium
CAAGCGGAGGCCAGCGCTCTCCGGCGTGGGGCCTCCGCTTGAGCGCCGTGGCTAGCTCGCGCCGTGTCTAGCGTCGTGATGTTCGCCCCCAGCGCGCCCTCTGAGCCCGGAGGCGTCGCGCGAGCGTCGCTTCGCATCGCCGAACAAGCCGCGCGGCGCGGTGAGGAGGTGCACCTCGTGTGTTGGTCGAAGCACGCGCCGCCGGGCGCCTGCGTCACGCGGCGGAGCACGACGGACGCCGGCGCGCTGTATGAGCACCACGTGGGGCGCCAAGGCGACGCCGAGCGCGATCTGATGGCGCTCACCGATCATGGGGCGAACGTCGCCGAGCGCAGCTCAGCGAGCTTGGTGCACGGCATTTACGGATCGAGCGCAGGTTACGCGGGGGTGCTGGCGGCGCAGCTCGCGGCGCTCCCCAGCGTGCTCAGCCTGCGCGGCAACGACGTGGACCGCGGCCTTTTCCGCGCGGATCAACTGCCGCTCTTGAGCCACGCCGTGACGCGCGCGAGCGTGGTGAGCGCGGTCTCGCGCGAGCTGAAGCGCAAGGCGGGGCGCGCGTTTGGGCGCGAGGTGACGCACGTCACCAACTCGGTGGACACCCAAGTGTTCAAGCCGGAGGCCGCCGACAACAGCCTCCGCGCGAGCCTCGGGCTCACCCCGGGCGCGCCCGTCATCGGCTTCATGGGAGAGCTCCGCGAGAAGAAGGGGATGCGCTACCTGTTGCCCGCCTTCGCAGAGCTTTCCCACAGGCAAACAGTGCACCTGCTGCTGATCGGCGGCCTGCGCGCGGACGCGCGCGAGGCGTATGAGCACTTCCGCGAGACGGCGCCCGAGGCCGCCCAGCGCATCCACCTGCTGGAGTACGCGGGGAGCCCCAAGCGGCTGTGCCGCCTGCTCGCGCTGTGCGACCTGATGGTGTTTCCGTCGCTGTTCGAGGGCACCCCCAACGCGGTGCTGGAGGCGATGGCGGCGGGCCGCCCGGTGCTCGCGACGCGGGTGGGCGGCCACCTCGACCTGATCGACCACGACGCCACCGGCGCCTTGATCGACCTCCATGACTTAGACCGGCTCCCGGACGCGATCGAGGAGTGCCTCTCAAGCGAACGGCGCACGAGCTGGGGCACGAACGCGAGGGCATTTGTTGCCAGGGAGCACCTCCCAGAGCGGGAGAGCGCGGCGTATCGAGCGCTCTACGCGAGGGCGCGGGGGGGTGGAGAGTAAGCTGAGCTTACTACCTGCAACGTCTCATCAGGGTGATTGACGTCAGGCTCAGCGCCACGTGATGTGCCCACGAGGACGGCTATGACCTCGGCTTCGATGCCTCGACATGCCTCCTCACGTTCTGTGCCTTCCAGAGAAGGCCAGGGTGCTGTTCGATGATGCCCTGCAGGGCCACGTCTTCCGTCAGCAGCGCTGAGACGATGTCACCCGCGCCGTTCAAGCGTTCAAGGAACTCAAGCTCGCGCTCATCGAACGGCAGCACTGCGCGCATCAGGTCCCGCGTCTCGCGCACGAGGGTGTTCGTCCACACCTCGATGTCCGCCTTCGCTGGGCGTACATCTTCGCGAAGCATCGGGGCGAGTTGCGAGGCGACATCGGCTGCGGTGGTTGCGACATTGTCGACGGTGATCGTCCGCCAGTCTTCGCGATTGATGCCCCCGTAGACGACGAACCCGAGCCGTAGCTTGCGGACATCCAGCATCCCCGGCCGGAGAAGCTCTCGAGCATCGAAGACGTCGCGACTGGCGCTGCGCGCGACGAGCGCGGCGAGCTTTCCGGCCGCAAGCTCGTGGTCATCGAGCAGCAGGATGCGCTGCGCAACCTGACCGCCGATCGGGTACGAGTCACGGGGTGTGGGCAGCCATAGGGGCGTCCGCAGCATGAAGTTCACATCCACCTCGATGCTGCCAGGACGGCCCAGCGCGGTGGTGTACGAGAGTCGCCATTTCCCACCAGCATGCTCGGTCGGAGCGCGCCTCACCGTCAGGCCCGCGCGCCCAAAGACTTGCTCAAGCGCCTGCTCCACCCGCGGTCGCTCGGCGAGCATCGTCGGCCTGTCTGCGGCGCCGACGTAGTTCAGGTCGATGTCTACGGAGAGCCGCGGCAGCTGAAGGATGAAGAGGTTGAGCGCGGTGCCGCCCTTGAGCGCGAGACGTGTGCCGAGGAACGGGTGAGCGCGGACCCCTTCGAGGACCTGTACTAGCCTGTAGACTTTCTCGTAAGACTCAGCGGAGTACCCAGCGTCTGCCGCTGCGCGTTGGAGCTGTTCACGAGAGAGCATCGGCGTGTTCCTCCCACGAACGCGAGAGCAAGCGCTCGGGCACCACCAGGTTCCACCCCTTGACGAGCCTGCCTGGCTCGCGGGTCGCGTCGAAGTAACATGGCTGCCTTGGCGCGCGCGCGCGTAGGGGCGCGAGGTGGCTGTCATCGACGAAGAGCCGCTCGCGCTGCTGCTCGAGGAAGAAGCCCACGCGAGCCAGCGTCAGCGCGGTGGCGAACTTGACCGCATAGCTGACGATCGCATCGAGGTCGAAGAACTCCACCATCTCGAGCGAGCGCCACACCTCCTCCCAACCCCCGCCGTGGGTGGGCGCATCCAGGACGTCCACGAGGGTCCGCTCGAGCGTCGTGACGCGCACCTCACCGCCCGCGTACAGCTCCCTCACGACGAGTCCGCCAAAGTCGGGTGCATCGCGGACGGCCTTCGGCGGAGCCACTGCGACGAACTCATTCCCCTGAAACGAAAGGGCCCTTGGGTGCGCCTTGGTGAGCACCGTGTAGCGGTGCCAGACAGAATACGCCTTGCCGCGAAATTGCAGCGCAGCGTGGTACGCGACCACGGCGTCCACCGTGAGCTTGCTCGCGATGAGGAACGGATCGACCTGGAAATCGCCGCCGCTAGCGCCGCTCGGCACCACGGCGTAAAGCCCTCGCCGCACACGCAGTAGACGCCCGGCCTCGACGTGATGGCCGAGCAGGCTGTCCACCGTCCGTGGGCTGCGCTCGCGCCCACGCCCGTGCGCCGCGAGGTACTCCTCGTGAGTAAAAACCGGGTGGCTCGAGAAGAAGTCCGAGGAGCGCATACTTGATGATTCCTAGCGTTGCACGCACCCATTCTGCGTGTATCGCTGGGAATTATCAAGCGGTGACTCGCGATAGGCAGCGCATCCTGGCCAGGCGAGGCGCGCGGGCACCTCGATCTGGCCGATCACGACCTCGACCAGCTTCCGGAGGCCGAGTGCCAACGAGCAGCGCCTGAGCTGGGGCGCGAATGTGAAGGCGCTTGTTGCCAGGGAGCACCTCCCAGAGCAGGAGAGCGCGGCGTATCAGGGGCTCTACGAGAGGGCGCGGGGGTTGGGGGGTGAGGTGGGCTAACTACACTCAGTATCTCATCAGAGCAGCTGACGCCAGGCTCAGCGCCACGTAATGCGTCTTGCCCTGATCTTCGTTGGCCGGATTTGAGGTAATTCCGAGGCCGGCAGACTGGCCTTCGTCTCCGCCGGGTCGAAGAGATCACGACTCAGCTCGGCGTCTCTGGTCGGCACCTGCGCTGCGTCTTCACTGAGCACTGGTAGTTGCGCCGAAAGAATACGCGCGCACGGCGCGGCTCCAGCGCGCCGTCGCCGCGCGTTGCTGGGCTCTTCGCGCAGCTCCGTGAGCGTCGTGCGCAGGGACGCGCAACGACTGGAGCGCGTGCGCGTCAACGGGCCACGGCGCCGAGCCTCACCGAGATGTTCAAAGCGCTCGCGACTCACCGCGCCCTAGCTAGAGCTTCCTCAGCGCCTCCTCGAGGGTCGCCCGCTTCTTCCTTCGTTCGATCTCAGGATCGAGCTTCTGCATGTACTCGACCGCAGCGAGGTCGTCGCCGCGCTTTCGATTCTGTCGCGGCTCCAGCGCTTCGATGAGGACGGCTTCGAGCGCCGGGATGATCTTCCCTGGGCCGAATGGGCCTGGCGCAGCGCCGATCTCACCGTCCTCGGAGATGGGGAGCAGACCGAACCAGGAGAAGCGATCCCAACGCGTTGAGAGGCGGTCGAGCGTGTGCTCGTACAAGCGCCTGCCAAGCGGCCTCTCAGTGCATCGCCCCACGTAGATCACCTCGCGGGCGTCTTCGTCTCGCAGGGTGTGAGGCACCGGCCAA
>CAYQAC010000011.1:43070-56206 GCA_964415255.1 uncultured Polyangiaceae bacterium
CTGTCCGTAGAAGTCCACCTGCTTCGCGCCGATGCCTTGCATTCCGAGGAGCCGCGATGATGCTGTCCACTCGACCGAGCCTCGACGCCAGAACATCCCAAACGAGGTGATGATGTCGTATTGAGCCTCTACCTCCCCAACCTCTGATTCGCTCGGTGAGTCGTGTGGTGTCATCGTCAAAATGTCCGACGGGCGCAGCGCGAAGACGCCGCGCGCGACCCGGAGGTAGGGAGAGGAATGCCCGTCGCGCTTGATAGACGCCGCGATATGCGCGTTCACCGTCGCAGCGGGGGTGGCGCCCAAGTTCCTGCGCAGCTTTTGGGCGACGATCTGCTCCGTGATATCGTGGTAGTGAAGGGGCTCCGCGGAGGCGCCCAATACGTGAGAGATCGCCTCCCGCCAGGTTCGTTCGTCCGCCATAGAACCTGAGAGGCTACAGGATGTTCGCGAGCGCGTCACCACGCTGGCGCGCTCATTCGCCACACATCTGCTGCCAACCTGTCGGCCCGCGCCGTCCAAGCACAAAAGCTGAGCCCTCTCTGGCGCGCTCAGCGCGTGAGCACGGACTCTTGATAGAAGTGGACCAGGGCGCGCTGGCGGTGCGCCCAGGTGGCCTGTTCTAGGATGGTGCGGCGCGCGGCGGTGCCGATTTCTTGCTGCGCCTGAGGGTTAGTCAGCATAGCTACCAACGCCTCCGCCAGGAGCTTGGGGCGCGGGGCGGCGACCAGGTGTCCCGTTTCACCGTGGGTGATGATCTCACGCACGCAGGGCAGGTCCGTCGCCACCGTGAGCCGGCCGCAGCTCATGTACTCGAACAGCTTGATGGGGCTGCAGCCCTGACGAAGATTACGCCGATCGCGGCGGAGCGGCGCGACGCACACCGTGCTCTGCTGCACGCGTGAGATCAACGCCTCCCCGGTGAGCGGACCCAGTAAGTGAACATGACTTTCTAGCTTCAAGCGCCGGATCAGGCGCTCGATGGGGCGCCGCGCGCTCGGGTGAATTGGGCCCACCACGTCGAGCGGCGCCGGCACCTCCGCCGTCCAGCGCCGCGCCGCCATCAACAGCTCAGCCACCCCTTGCCAAGCTTGCGTTGCTCCCACGTACAGCACCCGCGGCTCGCCCGGCGGCGCTGCGCCCGGCTTGAAGCGCTCCGGATCGGCGGCGTTCGGGAGCACCAGGCGCGGAGTATCCTCCGGTATCCCTCGATCTTCGAGGAAGCGGAGAGTGGTCTGGCTCTGAGTGATCACCGCCTGCGCCTCGGCGAGCAAGCGCTGCTCCAGCAGCCGAAACTTCCCTAACAGCGGCGGGTGCTCCCCCACCGCTTGGTAGTGATAAGGCAGCTCCACGCTCGGCAGCCCGTTCACCTCGAACACCGCAGGCACCCCGGCGCGCGCCGCGTAGCGCACCGCCGCCTCCCCCTCGAATACCCCGCGGAAATGCACCACGTGAGGGCGCAGCGCGACCAGCTCGCGTAGCGCGCGATCCCGGAAGGCGAGGCCGCGCGCCAAGAGGTTGGGCTCCATCAGCTTGAGCGGCCTGAGCGTCACCTGCGCCGGGTGCGGCGCGGCCAGCTGCTTGGCTCCCAGCGTGATCAAGAACACCTCGGCGCCTGCCCGCGCGAGCCCCGTCGTGAGCTGAGTGATGCGAGTCCCCGAGCCCTTGGTGTTGGGGAAGCCCTCGAAGGCGAGGTAGGCTACGCGCAGGCCCGAAAGCGGCCTCGTGTCAGCGCCCGGCTGCGAATCGATCAAAGTCAGCGTTCCTGCTCATGGAGGTCTGAGGCGAAGGCGCATCTTAGATCGGGGTTTGGGGTTTGGCAGTGCGCTGAGTGGCCGTGCGCTCGGCGCCAGCCTGTCAGCGACGTCAGGTGTGATACCCCGCCCTGATCTGGGTGTGTGCTACGCTCCGGAGCGGAGATGAGCACCGTGCCCCTCGCTGATCCCGCAGCGCTCTGTGCAGCGGTCGCCTCGGTGGTGGCGCGCGTGCCTAGCGTACGCCTGGCCTACGTCTTTGGCTCGCGTATCGTCGGCCGCCCTCGGGACGACAGCGACCTCGATCTCGCCGTCTTGTACGATCGTGCCTTGGGCGCGCGCGCTCGCGAAGAGGCGCGCCGCGATCTACTCGACCTCCTCACGGAGGCCCTCGGTAGGCTGGGGGAGCGCGCTGACATCGTCGACCTCGCGCGCTGCGATAGCGCGGTGGCCTTCGCCGCGATCCGCGACGGAAAACTGGTGTACGCGAGTGACGAGGACGAACGAATCCAAACCGTCTCACTCATCGCGCGCCGCTACGACGACGACACCCCCAAGCGCGCGCTGTTTCGCGAGGCTGCGCGGAGAGTGGGATCATGACGGGGGGGAGATCGCTTGTGCGCCGTCTCTTGGCGCTGAACGAGGCCCTCGTTGAGCTCGAGCGCCCTGAGGCACGCTCGGTGAACGCGCTCACGAGCGATCGAGTGCTCCGCGCTGCGGTCGAGCGGTGGCTGCAGATCGCGATCGAGTCGTGCCTCGACATCGCCAACCACCGGATCGCTGCTCGTGGTTGGACACCGCCCACGACGGGCCGCGAGGCGTTCCTCGTCCTCACAGCCCACGACGAGCTCGATCCAGAGCTCACGCGCCGGCTTGGCCGCGCGGTGGGCCTCCGCGATGTCCTTGTCCACGACTACGCCTCGATTGATCTTGAACGGCTGGCCGCGGTCGTCGCTCAAGACCTCGATGGTTTACGCGCATTCGCCCAGCACGCCACGCGCTGGGTCGCGCCGTAGCGGGCGCCTGCTGTCCTCCAGGTAGGCGCCAGGTCTCGGATGTCTGTGGAGCTGACTAAAAGCGGCGCCTGCCTGCTCTACGCCTTGGGCGGCGGCTTAGGGCACGCCGTGCGCGGCGCTTGCCTGGCGCGCGAGCTCGCGCTCAAAGGGGTGCGCGTCACGCTGCTGGTGGCAGATCACGCCGGGGTCGCCGCCGCGGAGCTGCTGGCGGAGCCGCGGCTCACTGAAGGCATGGCTGAGCTCGTCGCGCTAGAGCCTCAGGGGCCCGCGGAGCTTCGGGCTCGCGTCGTGGCGCTGGCTGGGCGTCATCGAGCGAACATGCTGTGGGTCGATACGTTCCCCGACGGGATCCATGGCGAGCTGAATGGCCTCGAGCTGCCGCGGCTCGCCTTGCTTCGGGCGCGGCGTGACGTCCCCACGCTGAAGGCGCAGCTCGCGGGCTGTCGCTTCGGCTTGGATCTCGAGCCGAACTTAGGTTGGCTTGAGCACCCGGGGGTGGCGCCGGTCGGGCCCGTGGCGCGCGCCGTGGTGCCGGCGCCGCTCGAAGCGGACGTGGGCTGGGTGCTGAGCGAGCCCGCGCAGCGCCCCCTACTCAAGCGGCTCGCGGCCGCCATGAGTGACCTGAGCTCACGCCTGGTGGCGCCCGGTGAGGCCTTGATGAGCAGCTATCCTTACCGGGTGGTGGTGGGACCGGCGGGATACAACCTGAGCTATGAGCTGGCGCGCGCCGGCGTGTGGCACGTGGCGCTGCCCGCGCCGCGGCGCTTTGATGTGCAGGTGGCGCGCGCTCGTGCGCTGGGCGCCCTCGTGGCCTCACCCCAGGCGCTCGAGCGGCGGATCCGCGCGCTGCTCCAGCACGGCGCCGCGCGCGGCGCGCCGGAGGTGCTCGACCATCGCGCGGTGGTGGAGCGCGCTCTGAGCCTGATGGCGACGAACGCCTCACCGTAGGTTGACGCCTCTACACCAGGGGGAGCCGCCGCGGCGCTGGGAGAGCGCTCGGCGCATTCCGTAATCTAAACTGACTTACTACTGGTGTGCTCATGGCGCTACCCGCAGCGGCGCGCACGTCGCCGCCCACGTCGCCACCGAGGTGCGTAGCGGATCCGACCGCCGCCTCCAGCTCGCGGTTCTCGCTCAGGTACATGTCGCAGGCGTGGCAGCTCGCGAGCCGGGTGTGCTTCATTTCCGCGCGGATAGCCTGGAAGCGCGGGCCTTGGAACACCTCGCGCACTCCCTCGGTCGCCAGGTCCCCCAGCGGCTCGATGCGGCCGTTGGTCATGCAGCAGAGGTACACCTTGCCGTCCCAAGCTACGAACAAGTGGAGCCACGGGGCGTAGCAGGGGTGCTCCCGGTAGTAGCCGCCGGCATACTCACCGGTGGCGGTCTGCTCGGCGTCTTGGTCGCGCCCGAAGGGGTAAATCGCGAGCTCCGTGAGCGGCAGCCCGTAGCGCTCGCGCAGCGCGCGCACCTCCGGGGCGATGTCGCGGTTATACTCACGGATCAGCCGCTTGCTCAGGCGCAGCTCGCGGCGCTTGGTGTCCACCGGCATGGGCACCAAATCTTCCGCGCCGCGCTCCCCCACCAGCTGAATCAGCGCCGGGTAGTCGCGGAAGTTCTGGCGCATCATCACGAAGTTGACGCGAAGCTTCGGGGGCCGCTTGCCGGCGTAGCGCGCGACGTACTCAATGCCGCGCAGCGTGCGCTTGAAGCTCCCCGGCACCCCGCGGATGCTCTCGTGCACCTTGGCGCTGGCGCCGTCGAGCGACGTTGAAATCCCGCTGATGCGCTGCGCCAAGAGGCGCTTGGCGCGCGCCTTGGTGAGCAGGGTCAGGTTGCTGGTGAGCGTCACCTTCACGCCGCTTTGGCTGGCGGCCTCCACCACCTCCTCAAAATCGCGCCGCGCCAGCACCTCTCCCCCCGAGAAGTGCACCTTGCGGCAGCCCAGCTCAGCCATTTCCCTGAGGATTTGACTGAAGCGCTCGGCGCTGAGCTCTGGCGGCGCCCAGCCGCGCCCGTAGCGGCACATCACGCATTTCAGGTTGCAGCGCGCGGTGAGCTTGATCTTGACGGCGCGCAGGTAAACCGGCGGCGTCAGCTCATGAAAGCTCCGCGCGAGCGGGCCCAGGAGCTCCGGCTCCTCAATCAGCTGCCCAACGTCGTACATGCCGCCTCCGGCACTCTACCAGAGTCACTGAAGCGCCGAGTCCTCCTCGCGCAGGGCGCCAGGAGTCGCTCGAACGTACCCTCTCAGCGCGCTCGCATGAGCCGACGAAGGGGCGTGGCGTGCTGGTCGTTCGGGTAGGGCAGGGGGTTGGTCCCGCTCGACGGCGCCTGGGCGCGCTGCAGTCACAGAGGCCAGCCGTAGCGCCCGCACGGCCACTCAGCGCGCTGCCGCCTGCGCTGGCTATCTAGTCAGCTGCCAGCCCAGTTGTCGTCTGCGGGGCCTTCGAATGAGCCGCCGCGGTACTCGAACAGTGCGTAGTCATCGCTGCCGTAAGGGTCCGGCGAGCGGCTGTGGAAGTACCAGAAGAAATATGGGTCGTCGTTCAGGTGGGCGTAGCTATGCCGTTTGTAGGGATCCTTGAACACCCCGCGCAGGCAGCTCACGCAGGTGACGCTGTGTTGGTCCCAGCGCTGGTGGCGCTGACAGATGGGCCGACGGCAGATGGTGCACTCGGCGGAGGGCGGCTCCTCGCAGCGGTGCTGAAACAGCACGCCTGCGGTCTCACGGCAGCGGACGGTCATGACTTCGGGCTGGCTCCTTTGACCATGCGGTAGGCGCCGGTCACGGCGAGCAGCGCCGTGCGAGAGTTGACTTGGTGGCTCAGGTTGGTGGTGCGGTAGCGGTGGTTGGTGCGAACGTTCGGCCGCGTCGCGAAGACGAAGCGCGCTGAGCGGGGCTCCACCTGGGCGCGCCTCAGCGTGAGCGGGCCGACCGCCTGCTGTTGCCAGCGTCGCTGTGAGGCCGCGCTGAATGCCTGGCCACCTGGCGGCCGGAGCCGCACGGTGATCACCTCGATGATGCGGTCGTTCTGCACCGTGTACTTGTTCTTACGCCGCTGCTTGCGCTTCACGTGCTGCACGATGTCGAGCGCCACGCCGGTGCCGTCCATCACGGTGAAGGTCAGGTGGAGCCACCAGTGCTCGTACTGCTGCGCGCCGCCAACGGACGTGGCGTTGCTTTGCTCGTACGATCGGAGGTCCGCCTGCAGCTGCACTGGCCGCCCTGGGCGAAGCTCCGCGCCCAGCGCCGTGAGCAGCCCGGAGACGGTCTCCAGCTGCCGATCTTCGACGTCCCCCTCACGCTTGCGAACAAGGAGCCAGATCCCGAAGGGGAGGATGATGACGCCGATGATGATCAGGATCGCGAAGAACCCAACGACCACCAGGAGCCCGCCGATCCACTTGTCTCTGCGGTTCTTCCGCTCCGCGTCCTGGTTCGCGACGTAGAGCTCGCTCACCTTCGCGAGCACCTGCTCCACGGAGCCTTCGTACTGCACCCGCAGCTTCGTGGTGCTGAGCGCCGCCTCCAGAGGCGGTGGGTAAGGCGGGAGCGCCCCGATGTGCACCGGCGCCGCGCGCTGCACCGCGCCGTGTTGATAGCCCTGCTGCGCACCGTAGCCCTGCTGCGGTGCACCCTGCTGCTGCGCACCATACCCACCCGCGGCGTAACCCGCCGCGGCCGCCGCACCGTAAGCAGCAGCCGCGTAACCCGGGCCCTGCGACGCGCCGTAGCCCTGCGCTGGTCCGCCAACCTGACCGGTCGCTGGTGCGCCGTAACCCGGCGCCCCGGCTGGAGCATATCCGTGTGGTAATTGACCAGGTGCACCAGGTGCACCTGGTGCGCCCGGCACTCCGTGGCCCGGCGCTGCACCGGCGGGCGGCGCCCCAGGGACCGGCTGATGCTGCGGCGCGGCGCCGTAACCCTGCGCTGCACTAGGACCCTGCGCTGCACCGTAGCCCTGCGCCCCCGGGGCACCCGGCGCAGGTGCTCCTGGAGCATCAGGCAACGCCTGCATGATCTGGGTCCCCTTCGCCGTCTTCTGCTGAGCCACGTGTGCCCCTGACTGAATGCTCGGCGATTATCCGCCACAAGCGGAGCGAGCACCAGCGCTCAGCTGCTGGGCGTGCTCAAAGGTTCATCGGCTCGCGCGCTCGAGCCGCCCAGGAGCACAATCCGTGCTGCGGATGCCAAGCAGAGTGCCCCGAAGGTTCACGCTTGGCCCTCGAGCGCCTCCACGAAGCTCACCCCCGTCAGGCGCTCGGAGGTATCCCAAAGCCAATCGGCGGCTTCTGCGTCGCGCGCGGCGCGATTGGGGCGCACCTTCACCGGCGCGCCGCGCATCTGGAACGGACCCCCTGGACCGATGTAGTCGCGCGCGGCGACGCCCGGCGCCACCGCGGCGTACAGCGTGGGCAGCGCGCCCTGCGCCGCGGACTGCGCCACCACGGCGCTCCCCACCTCCGTCAGCCAGCCCATCACGCGGGCCCCTTCCATGGCGGGGCCCACCGCCGCGAGCTGCGTGGCGGCGTAGCCGGGGTGGCACGCGACGCTGAGGATGGGGAGGCCATGCTGCTCGAGCCGATCCGCGAGGCCGCGCATGAACAGGAGGTTCGCGAGCTTGCTCTGACCGTAGGCGAGCCACTTGTGATAGCGGCGCTCAAGCTGGAGATCTTCCCGCGAGAGCTTGCCCATTCGGTGCGCCTGGCTTGAGACCGTCACCACCCGCGGCGCGCCGCGCTCCATCGCGCGCACCAAGTGGGGTAGCAGCCTGAGCGTCAGCGCGAAGTGCCCGAGGTGATTGGTGCCGAGCTGCATCTCGAAGCCGTCCGCCGTGGTGCGGCGGGGGATCGCCATGATGCCGGCATTGTTGAGCAAGAGATCGACAGGTTGCCTCACCTCCTGCGCGAACCGCTCGACGGAGCGGAGATCCGCCAGATCCAAACGCGAGACCTCGAGGCGCGCGCTCGGCGCGTCCCGAGCGATGTCACGCGCCGCCTCCGCGCCCCGCTCCTCGCTGCGGCAGGCCAGGGTGACTCGCGCCCCGTGCCGCGCCAGCTCACGCGCCGCCTCAAGCCCAATCCCGCTATTGGCACCGGTAACCAGGGCGTGCTTCCCCGATAAGTCAGGTATACTGTCCGCGCTCCAAGGTTTCGTCATGGCTCCTCCTCAATGCTGCTTCATGGTGCGAAGAGAGCTGACGATGCCACGCCTGGTAGCGCGTGCTCTCATGGCTCTTCAGGGTGCTCCTGTTTGCACCCGGTGACTCGAGCGGCGCCCTGTAGCGCCTCGCCAAACCCCCAAAACCCGAGGCCCTCATGGCTCCTGCGGCTCCGCGCGGCGCGACGCCAGGGTGAACACGAAGGTGCTCCCCTGCGGCTGGTTCGGCTCCACCCAGGCCTTGCCACCGTGAGCCTCCGCGATGTGCTTCACGAGCGCCAGCCCGATCCCGCTGCCGCGGATCTTGGCGTCTTGCGCGTTCCTGCCCCGCTCGAAGCGCTCGAAGATGCGCTTACGATCTTCCGGCAAGATGCCGGGGCCGCGATCAGAGACCCGCACCTCCACGTAGGCCGTCGCGCGACGCACCTCCACCCGCACGCTCTCCCCCTGCTTGGCGTACTTCAGCGCATTGTCAACCAAGTTGACCACCGCCACCTCCAGCGCGCCCTCGTCACGCAGCAGCGTCGGCAGCCCCTCAGGCACCGCCAGCTCGAGCTCCACGCCCTCACGCTCGGCGCGCGCGAGGCAAGTCTCCACCGCGTGCACCACCACCTCTCCCACCGGGCCGGGCTCCATCCGATACGCCAGCTTGCCGCGCTCCACCCGCGCGAAGTCGAGCACGTTCTCGATCAGCTGAGTCAGGCGGTCGCTCTCATCGACGATGATCTGGAGGTACTGGCGCCGCTTCTCCTCGCTCTCCACCCTCCCTGAGTGGAGCAGCTCACCGAACATGCGCACCAAGGAGAGCGGCGTCTTAAGCTCGTGAGAGACGTTCGCCACGAACTCGCTCTTAAGGCGGCTGAGCCGCCGCTCGCGCGCCGCGGCGATCAGCACCACCACGATGCCAGCGATCACCACCAGCCCGCTCAAGCCCACCATGACCATCTCGAGGCGGCGGCGGCGCTCCACGTTCTTCGCCAGCTCCTCAGCTGAGGTGAGCGTGACGTTGACGCGCCACTTGTACAGCGTGGTGGCGAAGGGGCGGCCCACCGTGAACTCACCGTCCGAGAGCGGCGGGCCAAACACGATGCGCCCCTCAGCGTCCACCACGTTCACCCGGCTCTGCTCATCACGCTCCGAATAAATACGTGGTAAAATCTGATGAACGATGCGCGGCACGTCGTGCCAGGCCACCACCAGGTAGCGCCGCCCGCTGTGGACGCGCTGCCAGTAGCTGACTAGGTAGCTCGTCTCGCCGTACGTCTGGTGCAGGTGACGGAGCTCGCTCGTGGGCTCCGCCTGGAGCTCCATGTCGCCAAGCATGCGCTGCAAGAGCAAGCGCCTGAATTCCTCGTCGTCTGGCCCTGGCGCGCGCGACGCGAAGGCCACCACCTCCGGCCGCGAGGGCACCCAGTGGAGGAGCAGCACCGCACGCACGGTGGGCGTCTGGCGCCGCGGCCCGCGCAGCCAGTTCTCAGTGAGCGAGCTCGGGTCGGAGACGTCAACGTCACTCACCACCACGTCGTCTTGTTCGACGATCAGCTTATCGAGGCGGTCGGCCTTCTCGTTGGCGAGCGAGAGCGTCGCCTCCACGACCGACTGCTCGCGCAGCTTCTCGAGCTGGAAGCTGGTGCGGAAGGTGACGGTGGCAAGCACACCGACCGCCAGCACGACCAGCGGCAACAGCAAGAAGGTCAGGAGGCGCGCGCGGCGCGTCCCAGCCGCCACTCAACGACGCTCGGGCAAGACCACGTCAGGGTCGAGGACTACCGGGCGCCCTGCCACGAACTCAGCGAGCTGCTCACAGATGTAGTCGAGCGCGTTCACCTCGGTGTCGAAGTACTCGCCGCCACCCTCTGGGTTGCACAGCTCCACCACGCCCAGGTAGCGCCCGCCCTGACGCACGGGGCCCACCAGCGCACTCTTGGGTGTCGTCTGCAGCGCTCGCCAGCGTGGCGCGTCGAGCGCTGACGCCTCCGCGAAGCGACGCGCGCGGGGGGCGCGGAGGATGTCCTTCAAGAGCGCGTCGCTGTCGGGGGTGCGGTGCAGCAGCGAGTCGCGCGGCGCCTTGCCCTCCGCCCGCACCACCACGAACTCACGTCTGTTGATGTCATAGATCTGCAGCAGCACCCCCTCCGAGGGGATCGACCGCTTGAGCACGTCCAGCGTGAACTCACACCCGCTCACCAAATCAGGCATGAAGTGCAGCTCGTGCATCGTCTCGAACAGCTCGGAGATCAGCTCCTCCCCGTCAGCCCGGCGCTGGCTAACGACGCGCTGCTTCTGAGAGGGGGTGTCCGGGTGGGTCGTCTCGCCCAAGCTGCGCTTAGTTGGACGTTTGACTGACGATTTCTTAGATCCTCCCGGCTTCGCCGACTCTGCCTTTGCGTGAGCAGCAGCGGGGCTGGGCTTCACGTCAGCTGGAACCGCGATTGGCGCCGGCTCGGGGACATCTTCCGCCACGATGATGGTCATGGCCGGGGTGGGCGCGGGCACCGAAGCCGGGGCTGGGGTGACCACGATGGACGCCGGGGGCGCTTCAGGCTCCGGCGCTTCAGGCGCAGGTGCTTCGGGCGGCTCGGCGGCGGGCGGCTCGGCGACGGGCGGCTCAGCGGCTTCCGCGTCCTCCTCGTCGACGGTCACGGGGATGGTGGTCGCGTCCTCCTCGTCGACGGTCACGGGGATGGTGGTCGCGTCCTCCTCTGAGGGCGCGCCTGCGGCGGCGGCGGGCTCCTCGACGGCGGTGGGCGGCTCGACGGCGGGCGGCTCGACGGCGGGCGGCTCTGCGACGGGTGGCTCAGCGCGCTCCTCAAGCGTCTCAGCCGGCGCGCCCGAAGCGGGGTACTGAAGCACCGGCGCCCCCCGCCAATCTTTCCACGCCAAGGTGACGAGCGGTGGGGCCGTGGGGCGCACCTCGTACACGTAATCAAACACCGCCAGCTGCACGAACTGCCCTGGCGGCGCGCCCCCGAGCGCGCGCTTCGTCGCGCCGAAGCGCTCGAGGATCAGCTCGCGCACAGCGGGGAGCGGCGTGCCTGGACGCACGGCGTAGGCGTACTCGCGGTAGGTGATGGGCGTCTGCGCGGTGGGCTCCTCCTCACGCGCGCGGATCAGGTGGTGGTCAAGCCCAGGCGAAGCGGGCGCCTCGCTCACCGCGACTTCAGGTGCCTTGCTCGCGGATTCGTCAGGTGCGCTGACAGTGGGTGCGGGGGCTTCAGGTGCCTTGCTCGCGGCACTGTCAGGTGCGCTGACTTCAGGTGCCTTGCTCGCGGCACTGTCAGGTACGCTGACAGCAGCGCCTTCAGGCGCCTTGAGCGCGGCGTCGTCGGGTGCCTTCTTGACAGTGTAGCGCGCCTTGGTGCTCGGGTTCAGTGCGCGGTAGCCACCGTCCATCAGCTCGATGGTGAGCTTGGAGAGCGGGCCGGTGTCGCCGAGCGCCTTCCTCACCTCCTGCAGCGCCAGCTGCCACTGCTTGCCCTCCAGGCAGTACCGAGAGCCACCTACTCCAACGCCGCTGGGCGAGACTTCAACGAACCAACGCATGAGCTACCGTGAGCCGACTGGACAGAGGAGGTCGAGACCTCGGGGATGGACGCCTGCGGCTGAGGGCACCTTGCCGAACGGGCTGAGGCGGCACTTGGGGTCAGGGGGCGCAGAGCGCGCGATCTCGACGTCAGCCAACGAGGCGGTAGTAGAGCGCCTACTGCCACGTCAATCAAGCCCGGAGGGGCCTCCTCCCCAAACCCGCGCGGCGAGGGTTGAAGATGAGCGCACGCAGGCCCTGCGCTGCCCCGCCACACGCCTCCCTCTTCAGGGGCGCACCTGATCGGCGCGGTGGAGCGCTCGCGAGCCGTGAGGCGCTCACGCCCTTCCATGATACACCCCGGCGCCCGATGCTCTGGTTACCCCGCTCCCTAAAGAGGCCTCGCCCGAAGGGCGCCGCAGCGAGCGCGCTCGAGTGGTGGCTCTACGCGGTGTACGCGGGTGTGCTCGTGCTGTGGTGCGCGAGCCTCTTCTACGGCTCGATGCGGCTGCAGCTCGCCTACTCGGAGGCGCACGCGCGCGGCGACGTGGCGCCCTTCACCGCGCCCAGGCCACACCCTGAGGTGGACCTGCCCGGCCCCCCCATCGCCTTGCCTCCCGCGGCGGCGGTGCACTGGTCCGCGCCGCTCGACGACGTCTTCATCCACTTCGACTTCGCGCGCGCCACCGCCCGCGGCTTCCCTTTCCAATGGTCGGAGGGCAACGGCTACAGCAGCGGCGGCACCAGCCTGCTCTACCCCTTCGCGCTGGCGCTTGGGTACTGGGGCGGCTTCCGTGGGCTGTCCTTGATGGCGTGGGCGAGCATCGTGGCCTGCGTCTCGTGCCTCGCCTTCTTGATCGCCGCGCGGCGCCTGTTCTCAGGCTTGCCCAAGGCGGCGGCTTGGCTCGCGCCGCCTGCCCTGCTGTGCGTCGGGGCGCTCAGCTGGTCTTTGTTCAGCGGCATGGAGGTCGCGTTCTTTTTGGCGCTGTGGGGCGCGTGCCTGGTCGCGTGGGACGATCTGATGCGCGCGCCTGAGCTGTGGCCTGAGGCGAGCTCCACCCGTCAAGCCGCGCTGCTCGGGTTGTCAGGTATGCTGATGGTCGCCACGCGCCCCGAGGCCTCCGCCTTGATCGCCGTGTTTGGGATCAGCGCGGCCTACGTGGTGCTCACCCGGCGCGGCCGCGGCGCCGCCCTCAGGGTGCTGGTGCTCGCTGGCTTGCCCGCCTTCTTGGTGCTCGTGACCCACGCCGTCGCGAACAAGTGGTTCACTGGCTACAGCACCGCCGCCGGCGCGCTGGTGAAGCTTGAGCTGCACCACCCTCACCTGAGCTCGCAGCAGGCCTGGGACGCTTGGCAGTTCCACGTAAAATACCAGGTGATGCGGGTCACTGACTACCACCTGTCGGAGCCCGGCGGCTGGGGTTGGATTTTGTGGGCGCTCGGCGCGGTCGCGTGCGTGCCCCGTCAGACCCGGCGCTACGCCTTGATGCTCTGGGCCAGCGCCGCCCTGTGGGTCTTGGTGGTGGCGATGAATGGTCAGGTACGCTGGCAAAATGAGCGCTACAGCATGCCCGCGCTGACCTGGCTCTTGATGCTCGCGGCGTTAGGCGCTGGCGCGCTGCTCTCGCTGGCGCCAGCGCTGGGCGCCCGCGGCGCGCGGCTCCGGCTAGCGGGCGCCACCGTGG
>CAYQAC010000011.1:56216-63329 GCA_964415255.1 uncultured Polyangiaceae bacterium
GCGCTGGCGGTGGCGGCCTTCATGCTCCACCAGCTGCCGCGCTACCGTGAGCAGGTGTGGTTCTTCGGCCGCGCGTCGCGTAACATCCGAGACCAACACATCGCCGCTGGCCAGCTGCTCTCCGAGCTTCGCCCGGCGCGCGTCTTGGTAGGCGACGCAGGCGCCATCACCTATGCGTCGGACGTACCTGGGCTCGACATCATCGGGCTGGGTGGCTACCAAGACTATCCGTTCGCGCGCGCGAGTCAGTGGGGGGTGCCCGCCATCTTGGAGCTCCTCCAGCGCATCCCCATGGCGGAGCGCCCTGAGGTGATGGCGATTTACCCGGGGTGGTGGGGGACGCTGCCGCTCTGGTTTGGCGAGCCGTTCGCGCACGCGGTGGTGCGCGGCAACGTGATCTGCGGGGGCGCAGATAAGGTGCTCTACCGCCCACGCTGGCGCGGGATGACCGCCAGCGAACACCCGCTCAGCCTGCGCGCCGGGGAGCAGCCGGTAGACAGCCTGGATCACGCGGACTTGGTGAACGAGGTCGCGCACGGCTACCAACTTGAGGGGGCGCTCGGCTTCATGGAGATGAAGCTGCTCCCCTACCCAGGCAGGGAAACTTACGACCTGTGGGACGCCGGCCGCATCATCCCTCAGGGCGCGGTGGAGCGCGCGACGCTCAGCGCCCGGGCCGGCGTCGCGGGGAGGCTCATCGTGCGCGTCGCTCCAGCGAGCAAGGGGCGCGCTGAGGCGTCCTTGAACGGCACCGCGCTCGGGTCCTTCGTGCTCCTGCCGAGCGACGCCTGGCAGGAGCTGAGCGTCGACGTTCCCCTCACGGTGCTCCAAGACACGAACCAGCTCGAGCTCCACCAAGTGGAGGGTGAGCGCATCATCTACCACCTGTGGCTGGTGCAAGAGTCAGCGGGCCCCTGAGCCCCTAGAGCGGGAGCGCTGGTGGCCTACGTCACGCGGTTCGGCAGCTTCGGCGCGCCGCCCGATGGGGTGGCGCTGACGGCGCTTGTGCTGGGCCTGGCGCTGCTCGCGCTGGGCTGGCGTTTCCGTGCGGCACCTATCGTCGCCTCGGGCGCGCTGGGGCTGACGGCGCCGCGAGCGCTCTCAAGGCGAGAGCGGCTCGTCCTCTTCGCCTTGTGCGGCGCCGCGGCGCTGCTCTCGGCGGGCTACGTGGCGTTCTATTTGCGCGGTGGGCCGCGCATCATCGACGCCACCAGCTACTGGCTCGAGTCGCTCACCCTCGCCTCGGGGAGCTCGAGCTTCGAGCTCACGGAGCCGAGCGCCAGCTTCCGTGGCCGCTTCCTGTTGTCCGATGGCGCGCGCGCCGCGCCCATCTTCCCGCCGGGGTACCCCGCGGTGCTCGCGCTCGGGCAGCTCGCCGGCGAGCCGATGGCGGTGGGGCCGCTGCTCGGTGGGCTCTTGGTGCTCACCACGTTCCACGCGGCGCGCTGGCTGTTCCCGAGCGCGCCGCGGGTGTGGTGGCTCGCCGCCGTGCTCTCGCTCTGCTCCGCCTGCCTGCGCTATCACAGCGCCGACACCATGTCGCACGCGCTGTGCGCGGTGCTCATCAGCGCGAGCTTGGCGTGGTGCTTGGCAGCGCGACACCACGCGGGAGACAGCGCGCGCGCCGTACCCAGGCTGCTGGGCGCGGGGCTCGCCTTGGGGCTCTTGTTCGCGACCAGGCCGGTCAGCTGCCTCACGCTCACGCCGGCCCTGGTGGTCGCGCTGTGGCCTCGTCCGGCTCGCGTCGGCTGGCTACTCCTCGGCGCGCTCCCGGGCGTGCTCGGCGCGCTGTGGCACCAAGCGAGCGCCACGGGGGAGCTGTTCGGCTCCACTCAGCTCGCCTATTACGCGCTCGCTGACGGCCCACCGGGTTGCTTCGGCTATGGCTTCGGCGCGCGTGGCTGTGTGTATGAGCACGGCGACTTCGTGCAGCGACATTTGCCCCATGGATATGGCCTGTGGGAGGCCAGCGGCACCACCCTGCGCCGGCTCATGGCCCACCTGAAGGACGCCGGTAACCTCCCGCTGTTCGCGCTGATGCTGCCCGTGGCGTTCGGCGTGGGTTGGCGGCGCGGCGCGGTGCGACTGCTCGGGCTGAGCCTCGTCATCCAGGCGCTGGCGTACGCACCGTTTTACTTCGACGGAAACTACCCCGGCGGCGGCGCGCGCCTGTTCGTCGACGTCGTGCCGCTCGAGCACGTGCTGCTCGCCTACGGGCTCACCGCGCTCCGGCTCGCTTGGCTCGCGCCGGGCGTGAGCTTGCTCGGCTTCGCGCTCCACGCGAGCTACGACCACCAGGCGCTCGCGACGCGTGAAGGGGGGCGCCCCATGTTCGAGCCCAGCCTCACGCGAGCGCTCCCAGCGCGCAGCGTGGTGTTCGTGGACACCGATCATGGCTTCAACCTGGGGCACGATCCGCGCGCGCTGGCCCGCGCCCGCGGCGGGAGCTGGAGCGCGCCCGTGGTCGCTCGGGAGCGCGGCGACGCACGTGACGCCCTGCTGCTGCTAGGCTTAGGCAGCCCACCTGCCTACCGCTATGAGTTCAATCCGCACGGAAATGATCCGCCACGCCTGAGCCCCTGGCGTCCTAGCTTGATCGGGGGGTTGGACGAGAGTCACCCCAACGAACTAAAAGCTCACGCTGGACCAGACGGCGCGGCGCTCGTGGCCATCCTGCTTGAGGCTGAGGCGGACTACCCGCCCGTTCATGTGAAGGGCGGCTTCAGCCACGTGGAGTGGCCTCCCGGCGCCTGCGTCAGCGGGCGGCGCGGGCTGCGGCTGCGCGCGCCGCCGGGCGGCGCCGTGACGGTGCGCTTGGAGCTCACGGCGCCAGAGCCGGGGCGCTACGTGGCGCGCGCGCAGTTCGCCACGATGGAGCCCATGGGCACCACCCAGGGGCAGCTCACGTCGCTGCTCGCCGCAGACCAGGGCGCCCTCCAGGCGCACCCCGCGCCGCGCGCGCTCAGCGTGCCGAGCGGGGGCTGCACTGAGATCGAGCTCGGTGAGGTCAGCTTGGGCGCCGCGCGCGCGGGGCTGCTCGCCAGCGGGTGGCTAGAACTATCCGTAACTACAGACTTTTTTGTCGTTGACCGGGTGACCCTGACGCCCATCAAAGGTTGAGCCGAGCAGGGCTCACGGGTGCGGCCTGGGTGCACCACGGGGCACGGGCCCTATCAGCGTCTCAAAGTCAGATACCCAACCCCCAAAACCCCCAAAATCACGGCTGACTAGGGCGACAACCGGGGCGCTCCAAGGGCACGATCCTGTCGCCGCTGCTAACTGGCGCACCCAGGCTGAGCGCCGCTTGGCGTCCACGCCCGCGCGGATTCGGTGAGGGCACAGCGTGGACCCCGGGAGCGCCTACGGTCGCGAAATCGTTGACAATTCCTCCGTTGCCACGGACGATCGTGGTGGCTTGAGCACCCAATTGAGGAGAGGGGAAATGACCAAGAGCGAGCTCATCGAGGCGATCGCAGCGCGCTCCGACCTGACCAAGGCGCGGGCCGAGTTGGTCGTCAACTGCGTGTTCGACGCGATGATGGCGGCGCTCCAGCGGGGTGAAGGGATTGAGATCCGTGGCTTTGGCAGCTTCACCATCCGTCCGTACAAGCCCTACGACGGCCGCAACCCACGCACGGGGCAAGCCGTCACGGTGCCAGCCAAGCGCCTGCCGTTCTTCAAGGTGGGCAAGGAGCTGAAGGAGCTCGTGAACGAGAGCCGCGCCAGGGCCGCTGAACTCGAGCGGCTCGCTGGTGAGGCGGGCGAGCACCCCGTGCTCGACGACAGCAGTGACGACGACGAGTAGCGCGCCCGGCTTCCCTTCGTGCTGCTCTAGTTGCCAGACTTGAGGACGATAGACGGTAAACCGTTGTCGTCCGAGTACTGCTGACGACTCAGCGACGCCCGCCGCCGTAACTCGGCCGACACCTATCATGCCTGACCACCAGCACATGAATGCCGGTTGGGACTTGCTTGTCGATGACGGTGTACGGAAAACCAGTGGTAGGAAAACCACGTCTGCCATGCGTCCGGGGAGCACCGGCTCCAGGATTGGCGAGGACGAGCTTGGCAACACGCTCGAACTCGGTAAGGAACCGAGCCGCAAGGGCAGGCGATCCCTCTCTCGTGTAGAAGGCGGCGGCTTCCTCGAGATCCAACTGTGCCCCTGGGTGGAGGGTGATGGTCATCCCGAGAAACGGGCCCGGAGCTGGGCCATGGCCTCATCGAGCGAAACACCAACGACAGCGCCGGAATCGAGCTCCGCTTCACGCCGCGCGGCCAGCCGTTCCCATTCCTCCTCCGCCTCCTCATCGGCGCGAAGGCTAGCTACGAGCCACTCCAGCAGCCGCGAACGATCCTCCGTCGAGAGGCTCATCACCTGCGCTTGTAGGAGGTCCAGATTGGTGGCCATGGTCGCCCCACAGCTTGCCACAAATGGCAGCTCCATGCCGCGCTTGTCACGCGCGGGCGCTTTCGTGTCATATCGCGCGCATGGAGCTGGATAGCGTGCTCGCTGAGCTGACACGTGGCGTGGTGGATCTGCACGAGCGGGCGGAGCTTGAGGAGCGGCTCAAGGCAGGGAAGCCGCTCAGGGTGAAGGCAGGGTTCGATCCGACGCGGCCCGATCTGCACCTGGGGCACACGGTGCTGATGCAGAAGATGCGGCAGTTCCAGGACGCGGGGCACCAGGTGGTGTTCGTGGTCGGCGACTTCACCGCGATGGTGGGCGACCCCACGGGGCGCAGCGACGCGCGCCCGCGCCTCACGCGGGAGGACGTGCTCGCCTCCGCGGAGACCTACAAGGCGCAGGCCTTCAAGATCCTCGACGAGGCGCGGACGGAGGTCCGCTATAACAGCGAGTGGCTCGCGAACCTGCCGCTCGATCAGGTGATCAGCCTCACCTCACGGCGCACCGTCGCGCGCACCTTAGAGCGTCGCGATTTTCGCGAGCGCTTTGAGCAAAACCGCGACATTTACCTCCACGAGTTCCTCTACCCGCTGCTGCAGGGCTACGACTCCGTGGCGCTCGACGCCGACATCGAGCTGGGCGGCACCGATCAGCTGTTCAACCTGATGGTGGGACGCGACCTGATGCGAAGCTACGGCAAGCGGCCGCAGCTTGTGATGACGGTGCCCATCTTGGAGGGCGTGGACGCGCGGCTCCAAGACGGCAAGGTCGTCGGCAAGAAGATGAGCAAGTCGGCGAACAACGCCATCGGCCTCACCGAGCCGCCGCTCGAGATGTTCCGCAAGGTGATGCAGATCGACGACGGCGTCATCTGGCGATTCTACGAGTTCTTGAGCTCGCGCAGCGCCGAGGACATCGCCAAACTCCGCGAGGAAAACGACCCCCTGGGCGCCAAGCGGGCGTTCGCCGAGGAGATCATCGGCCGCTACCACGACGCCCAAGCCGCGAGCGAGGCGCGGCGTGAGTTCGACGCCACCTACCTAAAAGACGGCGTCCCTGACCAAATCGACGAGCTCTCGCTGACGACGGAGGGCGCTGGCCTCGCGCTCAGCAAGGCCTTGCACGACGCTGGCCTCGTGAAATCGATCAGCGAGGGGCGCCGCATGGTGGAGCAAGGTGGGGTGGAGGTGGACCACCAGCGCGTCACAGACCCGCGGCACCAGCTGACGCGCGGTCAGCGCTACCTTCTCCGTGTTGGCTCCAAGAAGCGCCGCTTCGCTTACGTCACCATGCTCCCCTGAGTGATGCTCGTGCGCCTGCCCTCGTCACGATCACGATCCGCGGCTCACCGCCGCTCCCCTGAACAACACCTCCCAAGGGAGCAGCACGTGAAGAGCAGCCAGCGCGGAGGCGCCGTCAGCGTCACGTGTTACCGCGGGGAAACAAAGGGCCAGCCGCGCACGGAGCGCAGCAGGCGCGGAGACAGACTGTTCGGCGCGCTCGCGCTGGGCCTCAGCCTCATCGCGAGCGCTGGCTGCACCCCCACCGCCAAGCCGCCGCCCGCCGCGCGAGCGCCCAGCGCCGAGCCAGCGCCGCCGCTCCTCAAGGCGGAGCCAGCGAGCTACGTGGCCTCCGCGGGGCTCCGTTGGCTACTCCTCGCGAAGCCTCAGGAGCTGCTCGCCAATGAGGACGTGGCGCGCGCCATCGCGCCCTCAGTGCCGCCCGAGCGGCTGGCGCGCTACGCCGAGGAGAGCGGCGTGAAGCTCACGGAGGTGCCCGCCGCGCTGATCGCCGGCTTCGACTACGCAACGCTCTACGTGGCGCAGGTGGGCTCAGCGGACGCGCGCGTGGAGGAGCTGTTTCAACAGCGACTAGTGAGCAAGCGGACGCGCCAAAGCCCGCACCCAGAGCTGTGGCGCACGACAGGCGTCATCGGACAGACACCTGCGACGCTGGTGCGCATCGACCAGCACCTGGTGGGCGTCTCCGTGGGGGATCCAACGCCAGCGCGGGTGGTGGAGGCGTTCGCGCGGAGGCGCCTCACGCGCTCTCCCACGGCGCTGGGCGGCGCCGCGCTCAGCACGCTCCCGGCGTCGTTCAGCGAGGCGCCGCTGGTGTTCTACGCCCCAGGGCCTTTCCTTGGGGAATGGGAGCACGCGGCGCAGGGGCTCCTCGGGCACTGCTTGGCGGTGGGCATCTCCATGCGCCCGCTCGGGGGCGGGCTCGCGCGCTTCACGCTGCTGTTGAGCGGTGACTTCGCGGAGGTGGGCCCCGCCTCCACCGCGCGGCTGATGGACGCGTGGGACGAGCTGTCACAGAGTTCGACAGGAGCCCTGTTCGGTCTCGATCGGCTCGGCTCGAGCCCGGTGGTGAGCGGCAGCGTGGAGCTGCTCAAGCTGGAGCTGGACGTTGACTTGGAGCGGTTGGTCGCCGGTCTCTTCGCGGCGGTGGCGGGTGACGTCGAGCAACTGATGGAGCTCCCAACCCCCAAAACCCGACCCAAGAAGAGCCCCCCAGGCGACACCGTGACCCCACCCTGAGCCTGCGCCCTCGCGCGCCGCACGCACCCAAAACATCAATAAAATCAATGCGTTATGCTAGCAATAGGCCTCCTGGGCCTGGTTGACCTGGCGAGGCCGCACGTGTATAGGCGCGGTGCTTTTGGGGGGAGTTCCTTCAAGGCGACTGAGGCCCGTCCCGCCGCA
>CAYQAC010000012.1:0-4185 GCA_964415255.1 uncultured Polyangiaceae bacterium
CTAAGGCAGCGCCAGCCAAGGCAGAGCCTGCTAAGGCAGCGCCAGCCAAGGCAGCGCCAGCCAAGGCAGAGCCTGCCAAGGCAGCGCCAGCCAAGGCAGCGCCAGCCAAGGCAGAGCCTGCTAAGGCAGCGTCAGCCAAGGCGCCCCTCCCCAAGGCGACCCTGCTCGGCATCGCCCCTGCTGAGGCGAAGGCTCCCATTGGAGCGCCGTCGCCCAAACCCGCAGCGCCCACCAAGGCGACCCTGCTCGGCATCGCCCCTGCTGAGTCGAAGGCTCCCACCGAAGCGCCGTCACCCAAACCCACAGCGCCCAAGGCGCCCCACCCCAAGGCAACCCTGCTCGGCCTCGCTCCCGTCACGGCTAAGCCCACCCCAGAGGCGAAGCCAGCGGCAGCCGAAGCGCCGTCTCCAATGGCACCTAGGCCTGGCGTCAAGTCGTCAGCGCCGCAGTCTGAAGGATCGGCCCAAGCCACCAGCGCGAGCCCCGCGGCCGACACGAAGCCAGCAGAGCAATCAGCCAGCGCCGGGGCTCACGACGAGCGACCAGGCAGTCCAACTGACGATATGGCCCAGGCCCCTGAAGCCAGCGCCGCCGCCAAAGACAGTGGAGCTGACAAGCCTGAGCCCGGCGACGCCACGCCCGCTAAAGACAATCAAGCTGACGCTCTCCAGGGGAAGACAGACCCAGACGAGCGCGACGAAGAAGACGAGCGCGACGAAGAAGACGAGCGCGACGAAGAAGACGAGCGCGACGAAGCTCAAACTGCCAAGGCGCGAACCGCTGAGCGGCCGCGGCCGAACAAGGCGAAGGCCGCTGAGCGGCCGCGGCCGAACAAGGCACGGCCCGCAGCGCCCGCGCGACAGGCGCCCGATTTGGACGATGAGCCAGTCAAGCTCCCCACCCAGGGCACGTCCTCCAAGTACCTGTGGATCCTCGTTGCCGTCGCGGTCGCGGTCACTGTGGTCTACTTCCGTAGCGGCGACGAGCTCGCGCCAGCCAAGTCCCCCAGCGCCCAAACTCCGGCCACTGTGGCCGCGCCCGCACCCACCCCTGAGCCCACGCCCACCCCTGAGCCGGCCTCCCCCGCCCCAGAGCCCACGCCAGAGCCGCCGCCAGAGCCCGTAGCGGCTCCAGCACCTCCAGAGCCAGCCCCAGACCCAAAGCCAGCTCCAGTCGCCAAGCCGGTCGCGCCAGCACCGACGCCCAAGGCGCCGGCTAAGCCTGCCCCGAAGCCCGCGGCCAAGCCGGCGGCCGCCCCCACCCCGGTGGCGCCTGCCCCGAAGCCCGCGCCGACGCCCCAGCCTGGAAAGATCGTCCGCGACGCCCCCTTCTAATCCCCATTTGATCCTCAACGCCCCTTGTTCCGCCTCCCCTGGCTGAGATAAGCCATGGCAGTCTCTGGAGCGCTCCACGAGCTGCTCATGACACCCTCCGAGGAACCCATGAAGATCCGTGCTCGCTCCCTCGCCTCCCTGCTCATCCTCACCGCGCTGGGCGCGCCCCTGCTCGCACCCAGCACCGCGATGGCCCAAGGTGACGACGCCATGACCGACATGGCGCGGCAACGGTTCCAGGAGGGCGTCGCCTTCTACGATGCCAAGGAGTACGCCAAGGCGCGCGCCTCGTTCCTCCAAGCCTACGCCATCAAGAAGCACCCCTCAGTGCTGCTGAACCTAGCGCAGAGCGAGCTCCGCTCAGGGTATGAGGCAGACGCCGCACAGCACT
Source organism: uncultured Polyangiaceae bacterium (assembly GCA_964415255.1). Taxonomy (GTDB): domain Bacteria; phylum Myxococcota_A; class Polyangia; order Polyangiales; family Polyangiaceae; genus JAHBVY01. The sequence continues at coordinate 1,726 of CAYQAC010000012.1, forward strand.
TCGACCAGTTCCTGCGTGAGAACCCCAGCTCCGCCGAGGGTGAGCGCCAGGAGGCCGAGCGTGGGCTCGCCGCCGCCCTGAGTCAGGTGCATGCGCTCACGGTCTCCGCACCCGCCGGCGCTCAGCTGTTCGTGGACAATGAGCCGGTGGGCACCGCGCCGCTCACGTCGCGGCTGTTCCTCACACCAGGTTCACGGCTGCTTGAGGCGCGCCAAGGGGGAGAGCTCACGAACGCCACTGTTGCCGCGGTGGCGGGCGGCCAGAGCAGCCAAACGCTGGCGTTTGGTGGCGCACAGCTACCACCAGGCTCAAGCCCGGGAGCGTCTGAAGCGCCCCCGCCTGGCAGCGCTCCACAGCCACCAGAAGAGGGCGGCGGCAGCTACAGCTTCTCTACCAGCGAGCCACGTGAGCCCTTCTTAGACTGGGCCAAGCGGGGCCCCGTCTCTTGGATCGGTGGCGGGCTGTTCGGCGTGGGCCTGATCGGCGGCGTGGTGTTCGCCCTCACCTCCAGCAGCAACTACTCGGAAGCAGACAGCATCCGTGATCAAATCCTGCGTGAGAAGCAGACCCGTGAAGCAGCTGGGCACCGCGTCGGCAGCCCCTGCGCGAGCGGCAGCCCCGACCAAGCCCACTTCCGCGACGCCTGTAGCCGTTGGGACGATCACGCGAGCGCAGGCGACACCCAGAAGACGCTCTCGACGGTCGGCTTCATCACGGCTGGGGTCGGCGCCGCCGTGGTGGTCGGTGGTTATTTCCTCACAGCAAAGCGCCTGCCCGCGGACAGCGCGAAGCAAGAGGGCCCGAAGGGCCTGAGCGTCGCCGCGACGCCGGTGTTAGGCGAGGGCTTCCAAGGCCTGTCCTTGTTCGGCCAATTCTGAGCGACAAGCACCGCACCCACTGAGGGCCAACCGCTGGCGGGCTGAGCGCGGTGCTCGGTTCGCCCCTGGCTCTTGAGGACTGGCTGTCAGCCTGCGCGCTCGACCCAGGCGCGGAAGGTGCTGCGCGGCACTCGCAGGGCGCGCGCGGCCGCGCTCACGTTGCCTCGGTGCTCCTCCAGCGCCTTCAGCGCCTCATCGGGTGTCGCCACGGTCTTCGCGCGCTGCTGCTTCACGGTGGAGGCGAGCTGCACGTCACTGCCCTGCACCACCCCACCGCGCGCGGTCAGCGCGGCGCGGTACAGCACCGCAGCCAGCTCGCGCACGTTGCCTGGCCACTCGTGCTGCGTCAGCACGCTGAGGGCCAGGCTGGAGAGGGTGAGCGGGCCCAGCTCAGGCTCGAACCTGCGGAGCAGCGCGACGCTCAGCGCGGCGATGTCCGAGCGGCGAGCCCGGAGCGGCGGCAGGCGCAGCACCAGGGTGGAGATCCGATGCAGCAAATCCTCACGGAAACGTCCCTGCTCCGCGCGCTCTGACAAGTCAGCCCAGGTGGCGGAGATCACCCGCGTCGACACCTCGCGGTACACCCCCGAACCGAGCGCCCGCACCCGGCCGTCCTCCACCACGCGGAGCAGCTTCACTTGGAGGGCAGGCGACAGATCCGCGATCTCATCGAGGAACAAACTGCCGCCGTCAGCCAGCTCGAAGGCGCCGGCCCGCTCGGCGACGGCGCCGGTGAAAGCCCCCTTGGTGTGCCCGAAGAGCTCGGCGTCTGCCAAGCCCTCGGAGAGCGCCCCCACGTTGAGCGGCACGAGCTGACCGCGCCGCCCAGAGAGCGAGTGCAGCGCGCTCGCCACCACGTCTTTGCCTGTCCCAGACTCACCCAGCACCAACACCGGCGCACGCAGCCGCGCCACCCGGCGGATCTCTTCAGCCAAGCGGCGCATGACGAGCGAGCTGCCCACCAGGCCTGGCAGATCGTTAGCTGGCACGCGCGCCTCCTCAGCGGTCTCCGCCCGCAGCACCACCAGCGAGCGTCCGATCTGAAAGTGGCTTCCCGTCGCCACAAGCCGCGCCTCACGGATCCGCGCGGCCGCGAGGTAGGTCCCGTTGCGTGAATCCAGATCACGCACGTGGACCCCTTGCTCAGTCCAGTTCAGCTCCACATGGCGATGGCTCACCGAGCGGTCCTCCACCTGAACACCCGAAGCCGACGTCCCAAGCACCAGCTTGCCCCCCGGAGGTAGCCGCGCTGAGGTGGTCGTCTCCGGGCTCGTGACCTCGATGATCCAAGCCCCTTCCGGGGACTGAACCGCGATTTCCTGGGTGTGCTCAGCGTGCTCTGTGTTCATAGGCGCGTCCATCGTCCGCCAGCGCTGGGAGTTGCGTCTTCCATGTTGAGCTCGGCAAGTGGCTCCTCCGTCCGGGTTTGGGGGTTTGGCACCGCACCTCAAGGCTGTGCGCTTGCGCAAGCCCACGCGAGAGGTGACGCCTACTCGGGCGGCGTGGTAACTCCCGCCGCATGAGCCCCCGCCCCTCGCGTGGGCTTGCGCAAGCGCACAGCCTTGAGGTGCGGTGCCAAACC